>PLES01000176.1 GCA_003137075.1 Solirubrobacterales bacterium | reverse complement strand
CGCACTGCCCGAGTAACCACGGCTGCCCGGGGCCCGGCAGCGCGCCGACCATCCCGGCCTATGGCGTGTCCGCGTGTGCTACTACAGCTCGTGTGCACGGTCAAGGACGCTGAGCTCGTGGTCCTCGCACTACGGGTAGCCCACCGGAACAGCGTCGATAGAAACCTCTGACGCTCACGGTCGGCTCCCATTTTTTACACGGCCGCCACTCGGTGTAGCCTTTGTGTCAGGTTCGCTCAAAGCTTCGGCGACCCTGCTCTCCCGGCTTTACGACGCGGCCGGCTTACGCGCAACGACCCAAAGGGTCAGCGCCACTCCAAACGCGTCAGGAGCCGGGTCATGCGCCACCTTTCACAAGCGCCACAGAACACGCGTATAAGCGGGATCGTGTCGATCGCGCTGGTCAGCCTGGCAGTCGTACTTTCGCTACGCAGTGTGCCAGGCATTGCCTACTACCTACTCGCGGTGATCGCGCTGCTGTGGCACAGCCGTACCCACCGCGCCAGACGTCCTCAGCCGAGCCCTCACCGCGCCCCACCCCAGCCACGCGGTGTCGGACCGCGGTATGGAGCCCATGATCGGCGACCTCTGCCTTGGCGCTCGCTTCACCGCGGCCCATCGCGGCGCCGCTCCGGATGTCTATATCGCTGAGATCAGCGACCGGTCGCGAACTACCAATCCCGACTCGTTCGGCTGGACGCTGGCATCTCGTGACCCTCGCCGCTTTGGCACCTCAACGCCGGCAACTGCGCGAAGCGTCCTCCAGAGACCTCCGGAGACGTGGGGACGCCCCATCCCGCACCGTCGTCCCAGCTCTTAACGACCCCTTCGACCATGGCCGGATGAGGTTATCTGTGGACTGACCAGCACCTGTGTGTTGCTCTGAGTCGGTGAGTCGCAGTTGTGCCGGCCTGAGCGACCCAAACGCGACACCCCGCTCCCGCGAGTGGTTGCGGTAGGAGTTGTGCACGTTTAGCGTCGGCGTCCGGACCCGGCGCCGGATGTACGCGCGGCACCGCAACAAAACCAGAAGCCTCCCGCCGCTGACGCTTCACGCCTACCGAGGTCTAATTTCAGAAGGAGGCGAGAGCGCCTGCGCAGCCTAGAACGGCTCCGCACTACGTTGGAGGGCCCTCCGAAGCGGTGACGATGAGGTTGCAGCGGGGGCGATCCCAGCAGATCCCGCACCCTCACGGGCGCGCGTCGGCAAGCCTGTTGCGTGAACTAGCAGAACGTGTTCCCAACGTGTCCCCGCCCGTAGGGCCAGGTGGTGACGAGCGCGGGCATGTCAGAAACCTGCCTTTTACCAGGGATTTCTCAAATACCGCGGGGGGGATTCGAACCCCCACACCCTTTCAGGCAGCGGATTTTGAGTCCGCCGTGTCTACCGTTCCACCACCGCGGCGTGGTTGGCGACGAGTTTAGGGGCGGCGGCCCCGGCTGGTCAGCTTGACCAGTTCGTAGAGCTCGTCGATCAGCCCCGGCGGCGCGACGACGATTCCACTCGGTAGCTCTGCCTGCCCAGGTTGGGCCGGCACGGTTTCCAACCGCCGCACGACCAAGCCGGCGCGTTCGCAGATCAGCGTCCCGGCGGCTATGTCCCACGGCTTGACGCCGCGCTCGTAGTAAGCGTCGACCCGGCCCGACGCGCACCAGCACATATCCAGCGCCGCGGCGCCGGCCCGGCGCACATCCCGCACCAGCGGCAGCAGCCGCGCCACGGTTCCGCCCTGTACGGCCCGCACACCTGGGTCGTAGGCGAAGCCGGTCGCGACCAGCGCCTGGCTCAGTTCACCGACGTCGGAGCAGACAATCGTCTCGCCGCCGCAGCGCGGCCGACCAGAGCGGGTCGCGCGGTACGGCAGATCGCGGACCGGGTCGTAGACGACGGCCGCCAAACCGCCGCGCTCGTCCTCACAGGCGACGCTGACGACGAACGTAGGCAGACCGTAGAGGTAGTTGACGGTTCCGTCGAGCGGGTCAACGACCCACCTGAGCTCGCTGCCGGCGCCGGTCTCCCCTCCCTCCTCACCAAGGATCGCGTCGTCGGGACGCTCGCTCGCAAGGATCTCGCGGATCGCGCGTTCGGCCGCAAGATCAGCCTCGGATACGGGGTCCGTGTCGGTGCTCTTGGTCTGCACCTTGAGCGGCCCGCCCCAGCGCGAGATCAACTCCGCGCCCGCGGCTCGCGCGGCTCGCTCCGCGACATCGAGCAACTGATCCTCAAACGCGGCGTCAGGGATCGGGTCACTACTCGCTAGGTCGGCCATGACAAGAACCTTAGGGGACTGTCATCTCAGAGCCTGTCTCTTAGACTCTCGCACCTTGTCTACGAGTGGGCCAGTGGTTGTGTTGGCGGGTGGCACCGGCGGAGCGAAGCTCGCACGCGGGATGCTGGACGTCGTCGGCCCGGAGCGCCTGACGGTGATCGCGAACACCGGTGATGACGTCGAGCTTTACGGCGCTCACGTCTCCCCCGACCCTGACCTGATCAGCTTCTGGCTCGCCGACCGGATCGACGCCCGCGGCTGGGGCCTCGATGGCGACACCTTCAACGTGATGGAAGGCCTGCGCGAACTCGGTCAGGAGATCTGGTTCAACCTCGGCGATCGCGACCTGGCGATCGGCGTGCAGCGCGCCGCCGGCCTCGCTCACGGCGAGCGCCTGACGCTCGCACACGCGGCGATCAACACCAGCCTCGGCGTAGGCGCGAAGGTCCTGCCGATGAGCGACCAGCCGGTCCGCACGCGCGTGCTCGCCGATGGCCGCTGGTGGACACTGCAGGAGTTCCTGATCCAGGCCCGCGGCCAGGGCGCGATCGAGGACATCCAGTTCCGGGGCGCCGACGCGGCGACTCCTACACCCGAGGTGTTGGCGGCGCTTGCCGGCGCCGCCACGATCGTGATCGGCCCATCGAACCCGATCCTCTCGATCGGCCCGATCCTCGCGGTTCCCGGGCTGCGGGACGCGATCGTGAACAGCCCCGCGCCGGTGGTGGCGGTGAGCCCGCTCGTCGGCGGCACCGTGCTCAAGGGCCCTACCGCCGCATGCATGACGTGGGCTGGCGTGCCTGTCTCGGCCGCGGGCTTGGCCGAGCTCTACACCGGACTCCCGGATGGGCTGATCTGCGACGAGCCGGCAGCACTCGACGACGCCCTTGGTACTACCGCCGGACCCGTGGTTTTGGTCTCGCCGACGCTGATGGACACGCCGCAAGCTCGCCGGGAGCTGGCCGCGACAACGCTCGACTTCGCGACCAAACTCGCCCCGGCAGCGTCCTCAAGTAGCGTTCCGCGCAGATGAGCACGATCGCGATCCTGCCGATGAAGCAGTTCGACAAGGCCAAGTCACGACTTGCCGAGGCTGTCGACTTCGGTCACCGCCGCGCGATAGCCGAGGCGATGTTCACGGACGTCCTGGTCGCCACGCGCCGCGCCAAAGAGCTGGACGGCGTGATCGTCGTCACGTCAGACCGCGCGGCGGCGAGGATCGCCGGAGGCTACGGCGCCGCCGTCGTCGACGACACGGCTTCGAGTCACAGCGAAGCGACGATGCTGGGGATCTCACGGGCGGTCGCCCAGGGCGCCACGCGGGTGCTGCTGATCCCGGGTGACTGCCCGCTGCTCGATCCGACTGAGATCGACACCCTGCTGGCGCTGCCGGTCTCAGGCCCCACGGCGATGATCATCCCGGACCGGCACGGCGCGGGCACCAACGCGCTGCTGCTCTCACCCCCGGACGCACTGACGCCGTCTTTCGGCGAGGGCAGCCGCCAGCGCCACTTCGAACTCGCGCAGGCGCAGGGTTCGACGGCCGAGGTGGTCGAGGTTCCCTCGCTGGCGCTCGATATCGACACCGGCGAGGACTTTGCGCTGCTGCAGACGACGCTCGCTTCGACGCGTGGAGGCGCAGCGAACACGCGCGGTCTGCTGAACCAGCTGGCCCGCAGCGCGGCTATATGATCTCGGCGCTGGCGCTCGAGGGACTGCCTGAGGTCACGCCGGGGTTCGACCTGGCGCAGGCGGTGGTGAGGGCACTGGCCAGCGGGCCGGTGCCCGAAGAGCTGGTTGCGGGTGACGTGCTGGTGTTCGCGCACAAGGTCGTCTCCAAGAGCGAGGGCCGGATCGCGGCGCTGGGCGACGTCAAGCCCAGTGCGCGGGCGCTTGAGCTCGCCCAGGAGGTCGACAAGGACCCGCGGCAGGTGCAGGTGATCCTTGATGAGTCGCGCTCGGTGATCCGCGCGGTCGCGGGCGTACTGATCACTGAGACCCGGCACGGGTTCATCTGCGCGAATTCTGGGGTCGACGCCTCGAACGTGCCCGGCGACGACGTGGTGCTGATGCTGCCGCTCGATCCCGACGCCTCGGCGCGGGCCCTGCGCGCCCGCCTGCTGGAGCTCTGCGGAGTCGCACCGGCCGTGGTGATCACCGACTCGTTCGGCCGCGCCTGGCGAGTCGGTCAATGTGATGTTGCGATCGGCTGTGCGGGACTCGCGGCGGTCGAGGATTGGCGCGGCGGTACTGACGCGCACGGGCGCGAGCTGCAGGCGACCGTGATCGCGATCGCGGACGAACTGGCGGCGACCGCCGACCTCGCGCGGCGCAAAGACGGTCAGCAGCCGGTGATCCTGGTGCGCGGCGCCGACCGGCATGTGGTCGATGAGGACGGTCCCGGCGCGGTGACGCTGATCAGGGCGCAGGAACAGGATCTATTTCGCTAGCCGGCTGTGGCGTTTGCTCGACTCTGGGGGAGAACCTCGTCGCACGGCCGGGTTTCTCCCCCAGAGTCAGGCGCAGCCGGCCCAGGTAAGGCGCGAGTCGCGAAGATCACCGCGCCGATCACCAGCCCAACGCCCAGCAGCTGCAGCGCGCTCGGGTTCTCACTGAAGAGCAGCGCTCCCAGGATCAGCGAGCCGATCGGCTGGATCATCAGCAGCAGCGATGTCATCGCGGCCGGCAGCCGCGGTAGTGACATCGTGATCAGCAGCCAGCCGGCGACCTGCGAGGTCAGTGCCAGCACGATCAGCCAGGCCGCGCCGGGCCAGACCGGAACGAAGTTCGCCGCGCCGGTGACCGCGCCTACCACGCAGGCTGTTACCGCCGCGGTCAGGGTCAGGTCGAAGAGCGGTCCCGCGGGGCGGCGCAGGTCGACTCCGCCACGCCTCAGCAACAGCAACACGCCTACGTACGAGATCCCGGCACCGACTCCGTAGAGCGCGCCCGCGCCGGGGTCTTTGCCGTAGGCGCCGTTCTCGACCACGCCCGAGATCAGCAGCACCCCGGCAAGCGTCACCGGCAGCGCCAGCAGAACCCGGCGACCTGGATGTTCGGAGAGCACCGCCCAGGCGACGAGCGGCACCAGCCCCACCTGGATGTTGGCGAGCACGGTCGCCAAGCCGGCGCCGACGTCGTCGATCGAGTGGTGCCAGAGGATCAGGTCGACCGCCATGAAAACGCCGCCGTATATCGCCGGGCGCCGGTCGGCCCAGGCGCGCGCACCTAAGCGGCGGTCCTCCAGAAATGCCAGCAGCGCGAGCAGCGGTAGTGCATAGGCGCAGCGGAAGATCGCTGCCGTCTCAGGCGAGGCGTGGCTGAGCTTGACGAGGATGCTGGACCAGGCGATGGTGGCCGCCCCGAGGCCGGCGCAGATGCGTGCGTTGCGCGGGTTAGCGAGCCATTTCTCCATGGTCCCGAGCCTAGTTGGTGGGCGACGGGCCGCCGGGGCGGATTGGACAACCGCCGGTTGTCCAATCCGCCCCGGCGTGTCTCCACCCCGGGTCTCCTCCCAGGCTCCTGGCTGACTCCACGAACGTTGTTGATGCACGTCCGGATTCCGGAGGTGCATCAACAACGTTCGGCGCGACTAGAGCGTGTCGGCGATCTCTTCGACCACCGCCAGCAACTCGCTGACGTCGTCCGCGGTGGTCCGAAAGTTCGTGAAGCAGACCCGCAGACAGGTGCGGCCGTCGACGAGCGCGGGCGCCAAGTAGACACGCCCGTCCTCCCCCACGGCGCGCGCCAGGCGCATGTTGTGCTCGTCTAGGTCGCCCTCCCCCAGATGCCGGAAGCAGACAACCGAGAGTGACGGTTCGGCCGCGAGCTCGAAGCGCGGGTGCGCCCGCACCGCTCCAGCGACCGTCTCAGCATGCTCGAGCGTGCGCGCGATCCAGCTGCGCAGCGTTGCGGCACCGTAGATCCGGAACGCCATCCAGAGCTTGAGTGAGCGCACCGGCCGCGAGTACTCGAATGTGCCGTCAACCGCGTTGGCGGCACGCTCGGCGTGCGGCATGTAGCCCTCCTCATGCGCGAAGGCGCTCTCCAGAGCGCCGCGTCGCGAGAGCATCACGACGCTGCAGCTCTTCTGCACACCCATCCATTTGTGGGCGTCGACCGTGACCGAGTCCGCGCGCTCGAGACCGTTGAACAGCGCCGCCACCGCGGGCACCGAGGCCGCAGGGCCGCCGTAGGCGGCGTCCACGTGCATCCAGACGTCGTGCTCAGCGCAGAGATCAGCGATCTGCGCAAGCGGGTCCACAGCGCCGGTCAGGGTGGTTCCAGCGGTCGCGACCACAGCCACAGGGATGACGCCGTCGCGCCGGTCCTGCGTGAGCGCGTCACCGAGGGCGTCGACCCGTATGCGCCGGTGATCGTCGATTGGTATCCGCCTGATCGCGGCGGCCCCCAGCCCGATCACCTCGACGGCGCGGACCACGGAGTGATGCGCCTCGGCCGAGCAGTAGACCGCCGCCGGCCTGCCGCCGACACCGCTCGCGCGGGTTCCGGGAAGCGCCGCCTCACGCGCCACCGTGAGCGCCGTCATGTTGGAAGTCATGCCGCCACTGGTGAAGGTCCCGTCGAGCAGCGGATAGCCGATGAACTCCGCCATCCAACGCAGCGCCTGCTCCTCAAGCAGCTCAGCCGCGCCGGCTGAGGATGCGAGGTTGACGTCATACGCGTTGGCTAGCGCGCCTGCCAGAACACCGGCCTCAAGGCCGGTGGAGCCGATGTAGGCGGCGTAAAGCGGCCGCGAGGGTGAGACGCTGGCGTCGAGCACCTGCGCCGCGTCGGCCAGGGATTCCTGCGGGTTCCCAGGAGCTTGCGGCAGTGCCACGGAAAGGCGCTGCCTCAGCGCCGAACTGAGCTTTGCCTCGTGTGGCCGCGGGCGGTCGAATGAGCTCCAGGCGGCGGCCAGCTGCTCTGAAAGCAGCTCCAGCACCTGTTCACGATCGATGAAATCGAGCGGGTGGGTTTGCGGCTTCTCCATGCCTTCGAGACTAGTCCTTGGTCTGTCCGAGGGCAGGCGTACGTTTCGACCTCCTCGGAATACCGGGGAGATGAGCAGGCCAGCGAAGTCCGGTGCGATTCCGGCGCTGTCCCGCAACGGTAAGGCCCTCTCGTGCGGGACACACGACGCGCGGAGGGACAAGCCCGGTCGCCTGCCGGCTCGTCGTTGGTAAGTCCTCGGAAGAAGGACCACCCAATCGGCGCCGCCCGACCCGGTGACGCTTGGCACCTTCCTCCACCCAATTCGTAGAGGAAGACATGCAGAAGACCTACACGCTCGGAACCAGGACCTTCGTTCTGGACCAGACCAAGGCAGAAGCGGCACTTGCCGCCAAGCGTGTCGTCGGCGGCAGGGAGACGATGACGTTCAACCTGATGCCGCTGCGCTACGGGTGGGCGTACGACCTTTATCGCACGATGAAGGCCAACCACTGGGAGCCTGAGGACGTCCAGATGGCCAAGGACATCGAGCAGTGGCGCTCGGACGTCGTGCTCTCCGACATCGACCGCTGGATCGTGCGGATGGGCGTCGGCTACTTCTCCGCCGCCGAGGGCATCGTCGGCGACAACGTGATCCACGTGGTCCGCGAGCTCGTCACCGCTTCCGAGCTGAAGATGGTGCTCGGGCGCCACGCGCATGAGGAGAACATCCACGCCGACTCGCTGCTGTACATGATCTCCTCGCTTGGCATCGACCCTCACGAGTGCGAGGCGATGTTCGAAGACATCCCGACGATCGTCGCCAAGAACGCCTTCGTGACCGACGCCTCATGGGGCCTGCGGCGTGATCTCGACATGCAGGACCCGGAGGAGATCGCGTTGCTCGCGCGCAACATCTTCATCTTCGGCCAGTGCATGGAGGGCACCCAGTTCTACGGGCTCTTCGGAATGATCCTCTCGCTCTACCGCCAGGGCAAGCTGCCGGGAATCGGCACGATGTTCCGCTACACGCTGCGCGACGAGTCAAACCACATCGAACTCTTCCGCCGCCTCTTCCTGGAGCTGATCACGGAGCAACCGGAGATCTGGACGTCGAGCTTCCGCAACGAGCTGCGCGAGACGATGCGCGAGGCCGTGCGGCTGGAACAGGAGTTCATCGCCGACTGCCTGCCGGTCGAGGCGGTGGGCCTCTCGCGCGAAGAGTTTTCGGTGTACATCGACCACATCGCCGACCGGCGCCTGGAGGGTGTCGGCTTGGCGCCGCTGAGCGCCGGCGGTGAACCGGTCGAGAACCCGCTGCCCTGGCTGGCCGAGCTGATGGACGTGCGCAAGGAGCAGAACTTCTTTGAAGGGCGCGTTACCGAATATTCAAAGACATCGGCGTTGACCGCTGTCGCGGACGAGGAGCTTTAGAGATGCTGATCGAATTCGAAGAAATCCTGGGCGATCTGGAGCTCAAGCGAGCGGCCGCGCTCGAGCCCTCGCAGCGCCCACGCATCGACGTGCGGGCGGCACTGGCCGAGGCTGTGATCGGCGAGGTTGCACCAGGCGACTCGGCCGCCGCCGGCGACATGCGCGTGCGTGAGGAGTCAGGCGAGGAGTACGCGTTCACGCCTGCCCTGGCGGGACAGCTGGTAGCGGACGCGCTGAGCACGCTCGCCGCGGCACGTAACGAGCACCAGGCCGACACCGCCGTCGGCCGGGAAATCCTGCGGGCAACCACAACCACCGTCGTTGCCCGGCTTGCCGACCTGCGCCCAACCGTGATCACCAGCGCTGACCTCTCGGCCCTGGTCGAGGCGGCACTGATCGACGCAGGGCACTACGAGGTCGCCAAGGCGCTGGTCGTAACGCGCACGCTGCCCGGGGAGCCGAGCGGCGCCTCCACCGGCACGCTGCGCCTGATCCGCCGCAGCGGCGAAGTCGTGCCGTGGAGCACAGCCAAGATCGAGAATGCGGTTCGCAAGGCCTTCATCTCGCTGCAGCACGATCCGGAGCCGGCCACCAACCTCGCCGCACGGGTCGCGGAGCGGGCGCAGTCGCTCGGCACCGCCTACGTCGCGATCGAGACGATCCAGGACATCGTCCAGGAGGAGCTGGTGCTCGCCGGGCACATGCGCGTCGCCGAGCGCTACATCGTCTACCGGGCCGAGCGGGCGCTGTTGCGCGCGCAGCAGCGCGCACAGGCACCGACACCGGAGACGCTGCCCGCGATCCCGGTGATCGAAGCCGACGGCCGTGAGACGCTGTGGGACGGCGCCGACCTCAAGGCTCGCATCGGGTTCGCCTCGATCGGGCTCGAGCTGGCACTCGAAGCGGATGCGATAGAGCGCGAGCTGCGCCGCGCGATCCGCCCGGGCGTGCCGCGCGCGGACCTGCAGCGGCTGGTGGTGATGAACGCCAAGTCACTGGTGGAACGTGACAGTGACTACGCCGCGTTCGCCGGACGGATCCTGCTCACCTATGTCTACGAAGAGACACTCGAGTGGGACGTCGTGCGCGACGGTATCGGCGGTCTGCGTGATGCGCACCGCCGGGCGCTGCGGCCGATGCTGGAGCGCGGCATCGAGATCAAGCGGATGGATCAGCGGTTGCTCGCCTACGACCTCGAGAAGCTCGGGGCTGCGCTCGACCCGATGTCCGATCTGGACTTCGACGTGCTCGGCATCCAGACGCTCTACGACCGCTATCTGATCATCGACAAGACCGGCGCCAAGCCGCGCCGGATCGAGGCGCCACAGCTCTTCTGGCTGCGGGTCGCGATGGGCGTCTGCCTGGCTGAGGCGCAGGACGGGCGTGAGACCCACGTGCTCAACCTCTACGGGATGTACAAGGAGCGCCGCTTCTGCTCCTCGACACCGACGCTGTTCAACGCAGGCACCAACCATCCCCAGCTCTCATCTTGCTTCCTGTACCACATCGAGGACACGCTGACCTCGATTGTCGGACGCGGAATCGCCGAAAACGCGATGTGCTCCAAGTGGGCGGGCGGCCTTGGTGGTTCGTGGACGGCGGTGCGTGGCACCGGCGCCCACATCGAGTCGACCAACGGTGAGAGCCAGGGCGTTGTGCCGTTCCTGAAGATGCACAACGACCAGCTGGTCGCCGTGAACCAGGGCGGCAAGCGCGCCGGAGCCGGCTGCGCCTACCTCGAGGTCTGGCACAACGACATCCGCGAGTTCCTGGAGCTGCGGCGCAACACCGGCGACGACCGCCGCCGCACGCACGACATGAACACTGCCTGCTGGGTGCCGGACCTGTTCATGAAGCGGATGGAGGCGCGGCAGCCATGGACGCTCTTCCGCAGCTCCGACGTTCCGGACCTGCATGAGCTCTACGGCGCCGCGTTCGAGGCCCGCTACCACGAGTACGAGGCGCGCGTGCTGGCCGGCGAGCTTTACGGCGAGCAGATCGAGGCGATCGATCTGTGGAAGCAGATGCTGAGGATGCTGTTCGAGACCGGACACCCGTGGATCACCTTCAAAGATCCGTCAAACGTGCGTAGCCCCCAGGACCACGCCGGCGTCGTGCATTCTTCGAACCTCTGCACCGAGATCACGCTCAACACCGGACCGGATGAGAGCGCCGTCTGCAACCTCGGGTCGGTGGTGATCGACCAGCACCTGACGCCCGACGGTGAGATCGACCACGCCAAGTTGCGTGAGACCGTGCGGATCGCCGTGCGGGCACTCGACTGCGTGATCGACGTGACCTTCTACCCGACCGAGCCGACGCGCACGGCCAACACCCGTCACCGCCCGACCGGGCTCGGCGTCATGGGCCTGCAGTACGCGCTCTATCGCAAGGGACTGGCGTTCGGCTCTGAGGAGGCGGTCGCGTTCAGCGACGAGATGATGGAGGCGGTCGCTTACTACGCCTACGAGGCGTCGAGCGACCTGGCCGCTGAGCGCGGCGTCTACTCCTCCTACAAGGGCTCCAAATGGGACCGCGGGATGCTGCCGCACGACACCGTCGAGCTGCTGCAGTCAGAGCGTGGCGTCGAGATCGAGGTAAAGCGTGGCGGCAAGCTCGACTGGGAGCCGCTGCGAGCCAAGATCGCGGCCCAGGGCATGCGCAACTCGAACGTGCTGGCGATCGCGCCGACGGCGACGATCTCCAACATCATGGGCACCTCGCCCTGCATCGAGCCGCTTTACAAGAACCTCTTTGCCAAATCCAACATCTCCGGGGACTTCGTCGTGCTGAACCCGTTCCTGGTGAGGGACCTCAAGGCGATCAGCCTCTGGAACTCAGGGCTGGCAGAGGAGATCAAGCGGCGTGACGGTGACATCAGCGAGATCCCGACGATCCCGACAGAGATCCGCGATCGCTACCGCACGGCCTTCCAGATCGACAGCAGCTGGCTGATCAAGGCAGCGGCACAACGACAGAAGTGGATCGACCAGTCACAGTCGCTGAACCTGTTCCTGCCCTCGCCCGACATGAAGGCGATGAGCCACATGTACCGGCACGCGTGGCGCGCCGGTCTGAAGACCACGTACTACCTACGCACGCTCGGTGCCTCCTCGATTGAGAAGGCGACGATCAGCGGCGCGTCCGCTGTCTCCGAGCCGGTGCCGACAGCGGCTCCCGAGCCGCTCGCGGTGGCCTCGGTCCCCGCACCAGCGCCAGTCCCTGCAGCGGCCCCAACAGCCGCGCCGGCGCCACTTGCGACGCCGGAGACCGATGAGGACTTCACGCTCTCCGCTGAAGCGATCGCCTGCTCGATCAACGCGAGGCTCAACGGTGAGGAGTGCGAGGCGTGCCAGTGAGCGACGCCGCCGGCAAGACCCGCATGATGCAGGTCGTCTATCCGCAGCACCTCAACCACCAGGGCAACCTCTTTGGCGGTGAGGCGCTGCGGCTGATGGACACCGCCGCATTTGTGGCGGCGACTCGGCAGTCGCGCAAGACGATGGTCACCGTCGCGGTCGAGAAGATCGACTACGAAGCCCCGGTCCGCCATGGCGAGGTGGTTGAGATCGACGCCTCGGTGGTGAACACCGGCCGGACCTCGGTGACCGTTGAGGTTGAGATGCACGCTGAGGTCCTGCTCTCAGGTGAGCGCAGGCGCTGCGGGACCGGCCGCTTTGTGTTCGTGGCCGTCGATGAGGACGGCCACTCGGTGGCGCTCGCCTGAGCTTCCCCGGCACAACAAACCGGAACTAGCGGATCTGGCTCAGGGCCGTCCGGGATCGCTCGGGGCGCCGATCGCGTGCAGGCCGCCGTCCACATGCAGGATCTCACCTGAAATGCCGTTGGCGAGGTCCGACAGCAGGAAACAGACCGGCCCGGCGACGATGCTCGGGTCCTCGATGTCCCAGCCGAGCGGCGCCTGTTCCCAGAGCGCCGCGAGCTTGTCAAAGCCGGGGATCCCGCGTGCGGCGACGGTGCCGAGCGGACCCGCGCTGACCAGGTTGACGCGGATGCCCTGGGGACCGAGGTCACGCGCCAGATAGCGCGAGACCGACTCGAGCGCCGCCTTGGCGACGCCCATCCAGTCGTAAAGCGGCCAGGCGACAGTGGCATCGAAGTCGAGACCGACGACGCTCCCGCCACTCGGCATCAGCGGTGCCAGGGTTGCTGCCAGCGCCTTCAGTGAGAACGCGCTGGTTTGGAATGCGGCGATCGCGCTCTCAGCCGGGGCCGTCAGGAACTTGCCCCCGAGGGCGTCCTCGGGCGCGAAGGCGATCGCGTGCAGGACGCCATCCACCCGACCCCAACGCTGCTGGAGCTCGGCGGCGAGCGCCTCGAGGTCTTCAGTGTTGTTGACGTCGAGTTCCAGCACGTCGACCGGCGGCTCGAGCCGCTGGGCGGTGCGCTCGGTCATCCGGCGGATCCGCCCAAAACTCGTCAGCAGGACCTCGGCGCCCTCGGCCTGAGCCCGTTGAGCGACGTGGAACGCGATCGAGTCCTTGGTGATGACGCCGGTGATCAGCAGGCGCTTGCCGGCCAGCAGCTCTGGCATCAGCCGCGGCCCTTGATGACCAGGCCGACGTTGTGACCACCGAAGGCAAACGAGTTGGAAAGCGCGACCGGAGGCCCATCCCCGACCACAACCATCTCACGCGACTGACCTGGCACGTAGTCCAGATCCAAGCCTTCGCCTGGCCTCTCGAGGCCGAGCGTCGGCGGGACCACGCGGGCGTTGAGTGCCTGCACGGTCGCGATCGCCTCGACCGCCCCGGCGGCACCTAGCAGGTGGCCGATGGTGGACTTGGTTGAGGAGATCGGGATCTTGTAGGCGTACTCGCCGAGCGCCAGTTTCAGCGCAAGCGTCTCCGAGGCGTCGTTGAGATCGGTCGAGGTGCCGTGAGCGTTGACGTAGCTGATGCCCTCCGGCGTTACACCGGCGTCCTGCATCGCCAAGGTCAGCGCCATCGAGGCGGGACGGCCGGTGGGGTCCGGCGCGGTCAGGTGGCCGGCGTCGGAGGTGGAGCCGTAGCCGGCGATCTCACCGATGATGTTGGCGCCGCGGGCCTTGGCGGCCTCGGCCTCCTCGAGCATCAGCACGCCGGCACCCTCGCCCATCACGAAGCCGTCACGGCGCTCGTCGAACGGGCGCGAGATGCCGATCTCGGAGAGCGCCTGAACCGCACGGAAGCAGGCAAAGCCGAACTCCGTGAGCGTCGCCTCGGCGCCGCCCGCGAGGACCGCGTCAGCGTCCCCGTACTGGATCATGCGAGCTGCGATCCCGATCGCGTGGGCACCGCTGGTGCAGGCCGAGACGATCCCGAACGACTGCCCCTGTAGGCCGTGACGCATCGAAACCGCGGCGGCACCGGCGTTCGGCATGTACATCGGGATGCCGAGCGGTGAGATCCGGTTGGCGCCCTTCTGGCGCATCAGGTCGTGGTTTGTCTCCACGGTGCTGATTCCACCGATACCGGTGGCCAGGATCGTCGAGATTCGCATCGGGTCGTACGGCTTCTCGCCATTCCAGCCGGCGCTCGCGATCGCCTCATCGGACGCAACCACACCGAACTGCGAGAAGCGGTCGAGACGGCGTGCTTCCTTGACCGAGAAGTGGTCACTCGGGTTGAAGTCCAAGCACGCACCCATCCCGTCCTCAATGCCGACCACGCCGGCAGCCCAGCGCTCATATAGAGGCAGGGTGCCCATGCCCAAAGGCGTGACCGCGCCCATACCGGTAATGACAACTCGACGCTTATCGCCCATCACAAACCCCTCGCGTAGGCGTACGGCTAGGCCGCGCGCGTGCTGATCAGCTCAACCACGTCACCGACGGTCTTGAGCTCCTTCATGTCCTCACCCTTGAGCACGACGCCGTACTCGTCCTCAACGATCTGGGCCAGCTCAACCAGGTCCAGCGAGTCGATATCCAGCTCTTCAAACGTAGCCGACGGCGTGATCGTGTCGGCATCCGGTCCGAAGCTCGCGAGTGCCTCTACGACACGCTCTTGGACCTGCTCCTTGGTAACGCTCATCTACTTCCTTCTTTCGTTGTTGTTAGGCGCCCAGTCCGCCATCGACTGTGAGCACCGCCCCGGTCACATAGCTGGCCTGCTGTGAGACCAGAAAGCCTACGCAAGCCGCCACTTCGGCCGGTGTTCCCGCCCGTCGGGCGGGAACTGCGTCAAGCAGATCCTTATTCACGTCCGCGGTCATGTCTGTCTCAATCCATCCCGGCGCGACCGCGTTGATCGTAACGCCGCGGCGCGCGACCTCAATCGCCGCCGTGCGGGTGAACTGGATCAGCCCCGCCTTGGCGGCACCATAGTTGCTCTGCCCGGCGTTGGCGCGTAGACCGACCACCGAGGCGATGTTGACGATCCTGCCCGTACGCGCTCGCATCATCGCCTTCAGCGCCTGCCTGGTGAAGCGGAACGCAGCGGTCAGGTTGGTATCGATCACGGCGTTCCACTCATCGTCGGTGAGTGACGGCGAGAGGTTGTCACGGCTGATCCCGGCGTTGTTGACCAACGCCAGCACCGGCACGCCGAAATGCTGCTCAACTGCTTCAAACGTACTCGCGGGGGCGGCCGGGTCGGTGACGTCGGCGGCGATCGCGAAGGCGCGTCCGCCGGCCGCCTCGATCTCAGCCACGACCGCTTCAGCGGCCGCGCTCTCAGAGCGGTAGTTGACCCCGACCGCCCAGCCGTCGGCCGCCAACTGCTTTGCGATGGCCGCACCAATCCCGCGAGAGCCGCCGGTCACGAGCGCACAGCCCGCCGGCGGCCATGAAGCTTCAGACATTCACCAGCTCCACGTCTTTGAGTGTGCGCTTGGCGAGGCCGGTCAGGACCTTGCCGGGCCCGACCTCGACGTATCGCTGCACGCCGCGTGCGTGCAGCTCAAGCAACAGCTCGCGCCAGCGAACGGCGCCGGTCAGGGCCTGTGCCAACCGGACTCTGACATCGTCGAACGGCTCGGCGGTCACGGCCGAGATCACGGTCACATGCGGTTCGTTGACCTCAACCGCGGCCAGTGCCGCCTCAAACTCGGGTACCGCTGAGGCCATCAGCGGTGAGTGGAACGCGCCCGTCACCGGGAGGATCATCGCCCGCAGGCCGATCTCCTTGGCGGTTCGCTCAGCGTCGGGCAGCGCCGAGCGCAGCCCCGAGAGCACGACCTGCTGGGGCGAGTTGTCGTTCGCGATCGAAAGCCCATGCGGCTGCGCCACCTCGTTCGCGCGTTCCGCCGCGTCAGCGCCGAGCAACGCGATCATGCCGCCGTCGCCCGCCGTCTCGCCGGCTTCCTGCATGAGTCGTCCGCGCAGAGCGACGAGCTCCAAGCCGTCGCGTTCGGACAGCACTCCAGCTGCGACCAGCGCGCCGAGCTCACCGAGTGAGTGGCCGGCCATGTACTGCGCCTGCTGCCTGGTCTCCTCGTCGAGTCCGGCCCAGCCCGCGAGGCTC
The DNA here is from genome assembly GCA_003137075.1 of Solirubrobacterales bacterium. GTDB lineage: Bacteria > Actinomycetota > Thermoleophilia > Solirubrobacterales > Solirubrobacteraceae > Palsa-465. Next base: position 88,180 of record PLES01000176.1, on the reverse strand, counting down.
GCGCAGAAGATCGCCGGCTGGGCGAACCTGGTGCCGTCGTCGACGCGTAAGAAGGGGTCTTCGCCGACTACCTCGACGGCGAGCGCGAGCAGGTCAGGGCGCAGCTGCGCGACCGTTTCACGCATCTCCGGGGTTTGGCTGCCCTGTCCGGGGAAAAGAACGGCTGTGGTCATCGGACCTTACCCTACGCGTCCGCGCCGACAGGCGTGTGCCGACCGCTTTGAGGGTCCCCCCGTTCGGGGGGACTTATGCGCCAAGCCGGCTCAGGCAGCGCGAGCTCTGACCGGCGTGAGCTGAACGACGTTGGAGGGCGTCGCCAGCGAGCGACGCTCGAGCCGCTTGGAGAGCCATTCGAGCGCGACCGGCGAGCCGGCCACGCCGCCGCTGATGTGGTCGAGCCCACCGCGCGTGACGTGCAGCTTCACATCGACACCCAGTGTCAGCCAGTCGTCCAGCAGCCGCTGGCTGTGTTCGAACGCCACGATCTGATCGTGCTTGGCGTGGTGCAGCAGCACCGGCACAGCCGGGGCGATCGCGCCGAGACGGTTCTCGCGCAGCCGCGCGCGCCACTCCGGCAGATCCATCACGTTCGGCTCGGTGAGCTCGCTGGCCTTGGCGAATCGCGGTCCGTGGATCGCGGCCTGGAACACGTTCGAGTTGCGCAGCATCTCAATCGGAGCTTTGGCCTTCGGGGTCAGGTAGCGGTCGAGCTCCAGCTCGGGGTATGCGGCTGAGTAGCCGATCGCCCCGTAGGCGACGAAGAAGGAGAAGAAGCTGCCGTCGAGCACCGGGCCGGCCAGCTCCATGTCGGCCGCGGCAGCGCCGGCGGCGACACCCGCGAGCGCCAATTCGGGCGCGTAAGTCGGCTGCAGCTGTGCCGCCCAGGCCGCGGCGGCGCCGCCTTCGGAGTAGCCGACGACACCGCACGGCCCGTCGGTCCGGACCTCATCGGGCGCGAGCTCAGCGGCTGCGCGCATCACATCAATCACGTTCTTGCCGAGCGCCTGGCCGACCATGTAGACGTGGTCTCCGGGAGTGCCGAGCCCCTGGTAATCGGTGACCGCGACGGCGTAACCGCGCGCCAGCACGTGCGCGATCAGGCTTGCCTCCCAGTCGCGCCCGGTTGAAAGCAGTCGTGAGGGAGCGGCGTGGTCGCCGATGCCGTGCGTGCCGACCGCGAAGCCGATCAGCGGCCGGATCCGGTCCTGCTTGCCGCGCTCGGGCAACAGCAGAGTTCCGGAGACCGCGGTCGGCTCTCCGAGCGCGCCGGTCGAGCGGTAGAGCAGACGCTGGGCGCGGGCGCGCAGGCGCACCCCGGGGATCAGATATGCGTCCATCGGTTCGCAGCGCAGAACCGCGCCCGGTGACAGATTGGCGAGCTGCTTGGGCGTCAGTGGCGACTGGTAGAAGTCCTCGCTCCAAGGCCGGCGCCGGCGCGGCGTCGAAATCACCGTCAGATGCGAACCGGTGGTCCGCAGGTGCCCTCCGGTTGTCCATACCTGGGCCCCGGTACTACGGATCTGGGAACCAGTCGTCCTGGCTACATCAAAGACACTCACGGTGAGCCTCCCTACCTCGTGATGCCTCTGTTATCGACCAACGGGTGCAACTAAGTGAGGCTTGTTACAAACAAGATTAGTACTGCAAACGGTCAAATGCCGGTGCATTACGGCGCCTAACGCGCGTCTAATGATTGACCGGAAAGAGACTGTCCGGGCGCGCGTCCTGCCAAACCGTCAGGCCGGTAGGACCGTCCCGGAAGGCAGGGGATACTGCTTGCGGATGCCGTACAGCGTCGTGCGTTCGGCAGCCGGGCGCCCGGCACTGTGGGCGGCGGCGATCAGGTCCGCGGGTTCGAGCTTGACCCCGTGGTAGGAGCCCGCCAGACGGCTGATCGACTCCTCCATCAAGGTCCCGCCCAGGTCGTTAACGCCCCAGCGCAACGCCTCGGTGGCCGACTCAAGCCCCATCTTCACCCAGCTCGCTTGAACGTTCGGGATCGTGCGTCCCAGCGCCAGCCGGAAGACGGCGGTGTGCTTGAGGTTCTCCTCCGGCGTGATCTCGTCGATCCCGTGGGTGCGGCCCAGCAGCGTCTGGAACGGGATGAAGGAGAGCGGTACGAACTCAGTGATGCCGCCGGTGCGCTCCTGCAGCCCGCGGATCACCCGCATGTGCTCGGCCAGTTCCCAGGGTTCCTCGATGTGTCCGAACATCACGGTCGCTGTGGACCGAAGGCCCGCGCGGTGCGAGGCCTCGATGATCTCGACCCAGCGGGCGACCGGGAGCTTGTTGGGAGAGATGCGCTCGCGCACGCCGTCGTGCAGCACTTCGGCGGCGGTCCCCGGCGTTGAGCCGAGGCCGGCTTCGCGCAGCTGCTCGAAGACCTCTGCTGGCGGCAGCCCAGAGATGTCGCACATGTGCGCGATCTCCATCGGCGAGTAGGCGTGAAGGTGTAGCTGCGGCGCCTCTTGCTTGGCGAACCGCAGCCATTGCAGATAGGTCTCGAGGGTCCAGTCCGGGTGGATGCCCGACTGGATGCAGAGCTCGGTTGCGCCAAAGCTGATGGCGTCTGCGATCCGCGCCGCGAACTCCGCCTCGGAGTGCTCGTAGGCGTCGGGTGAGCGCTTGCTCTGACCGAACCCGCAGAACGCACAGCCGACAGTGCAGACGTTGGAGACGTTGATGTTGCGGTTGACGACGAACGTGACGGTGTCGCCCGCCAGTTCCGACCGCAAAGCGTCGGCGGCCGCGCGCATCTCCTCGATCACCTCGGGCCGCTGCTCGGAGAACAGCGCCGTCAGCTCCTCCGGGGTGAGCTCATGGCCGCCGGCGGCACGGTCGATCGCGCGTCCTGCCACGTCCGGCGAGACCGTGACCTCGCCGCGCCGGCCGCTGCCTCGCCGCGGGATGAATGACCAGTAGTCGGTCTTGATCAGATCCATGACGCCGCGTGAGATCCAGTCGGGATCGATGAACTCGGGGTATACGCAGAGCCGCTCGGAGAGCGCGTAGCCGTCCTGCGCGAGGCGTTTGCGCACATGTGCGGGCGATGGGAAGGGATGCTCGGGGCTGATGTGGTCGCCGTTGGCGCTCAGACCGCCGAGGTCCGTAGCGCCGGCGGCGACGAGCTCCGGCCACCAGTCTGAGAGGTTCGGCGGCACCTGAATGCCGATGTCGGGCATCAGCTGACGGGCGTAGCCGATCAGCTCCTTGAGGTCGTCGATCGTGACCTCGCAGGCCCAGCCCGGCGTCGCGAGCTGCGGGCCGTGGCCGATGCCCGTACGCCAGTAGTCAGCAGCGGCTTCGGTCGCGATCTCGGCCGGCTCCTGGCCGTAATAGCTCTGGTGAGGAACGAAGTTCTGGATGATCACCTCTTGCAGGTGCCCGTACTGCGCATGCACCTCGGCGAGCGCGTCGAGCGCACCGAGCCGCTCTTCGCGGCTCTCGCCGATGCCGACGAGGATGCCGCTGGTGAACGGGATCTTCAGCTTGCCGGCGGCGCGGATCGTCTCCATCCGGGCCAGCGGGTGCTTCGTCGGTGAGCCCTGGTGCGCGACCAGATCCGGGTTTACCGACTCCAGCATCAGGCCCTGCGACGCGGTCACTTCGCGCAGACGCGCGAGGTCCGCTTCGGCCAGGACACCGAGGTTTGTGTGCGGCAGCAGACCGCGTTGCAGTGCCTGCTCACAGACCCAGACGACATATCCGACGAAGTCGTCAAAACCGAGCGCGGCGAGCTTGGCCTTGACGCCTGCGTTGACCTCCGGCCGCTCCCCGGTCAGCACCAGCAGCTCCTTGGCGCGGTGGCGCTTGACGGCGGTGTCGAGCAGCGCCAGCACCTCCTCAGGCTCGTGCAGATGGGCCTGGTGAGTCGCGAACGAGCAGTACTTGCAGTAGCACTGGCAGGTCCGGGAGAGCGAGAGCGTTAAGTTGCGGCTAAAGGTGACGCGACGGCGCATTCACTTGGTTATGTTAATGAGCGGGGCCGGTCGGCCTCGTCAAACAACCGCCGGGGGGCGTTATGGCATATGTCTGGAACAACTTGAGCAGGCGACTATTTGGTCTCACGCTCGTGACAGCGGTCATCGCCTCGATCGGCCTGGCGACGCTCGCGACCGGATCCGCGTCGGCGCTCAGTGGCACCGCGGTGAACATCGGCACTCCGTACGAAGCGGGACAGCCGGCGGTCACGGTCGACGGCAGCGGAACCGCTTACATCGCCTGGGCAGACACCGACGACCTGGCCGACGCCCCTGACTTTGTCCAGTACTGCGTCCTTCCGCAGGGCGCGACCAGCTGCTTGCACAGTGGCGACCTTTACGCAGCTGACTCAGCCGGCCACATTGACGGCGTCCAGATTGTGCTCGACGGCACGACCGTGGCCATCCTGGCGGACGTATACGGCGCCGCCGGCAGCAGCTCGGGAGATTACGAGCCAGAGCAGGAGTGGCAGTCCACCGACGGTGGCGCCAGCTTCGGCATCGTTGACGGCGGTCTCTCGGTCGCGGACGGAATCCTCAGCGCCGACACCGGCCCGGTCAGCGCCTTGGTGCTGCCAGGTGGGGATCTCGGTTACGGCTGGGATAGCGCGGCGAGCTTCCTTCCCGGAGGCGGAGCGCCACCGACGTTCAACGCCTTCCCGCTGACCTCACCGGCTGAGTGCTCGACCGACAAGTGCAACGGCGTCACGGTGAATGACAGCAGCCTGCCGTTGCCCTTCGCGATCCTGCAGCCAAACACCGATCAGGATCAGGTCAGCAACGTCTCTGGCGAGTTCGTCTCGCAGCCAGGTACCGGACCAGGGGTACCGGCGCCCACAGCGCCGACCGGCGGCGTGATGGGCATATTCAGCACGCTTTTCTCGAACGGCAACCTGGGTTGCTCAGGGTCCGATGCGTACGGGCTCGACTTCGTCTACGGAACCGGAGCGCAATCTTCCGCCAACAACTACAACCTCTCACCGGGGACCGCCGGAAGCGCCTGGGACAAGCCGGTTACGCTCGCGGACTGCGGATACGACTACCCGGCTGTGGCCGGGGGTACGAGCGGCTTCGGCGTGCTGGAGGACAACGAGAACAAGGCGGCGGTCGTCTATCACGCCTTTGACGCGGCTCACCAGAACTTCGACACCAGCCCGGTGACGATCTACTCCGGGCACGGTGAACAGCAGGGCGCCCTCTCACAGGATGCCGATGGCAATATCTACGCCACGTACCTGCTGGGCGGCGGCGGTGGCCCCCTGGAGCTGTCGTACAGCCCGATTGCGTACCAGTTCAACACCCATACCGGGACGTTCGACTACTCGGTTCCGGCCTCCCCGGCCGGCGGTGCCTGGAGCTCAGCTGCGCTTCAGACCAACTCCGGCGGCGGCATCTCGGATGCCACCAGCGCCGTCGGTGCTGACGGCAAGGGCTGGGCGGTGTGGACCGATAACGGTTCGGTCTTCGCACAGCAGTTCGACTCCGCCGATGCGATTGTCGCCGCGCAGGCAGCGGCCTCAACTCCGCCCGCGGCAACGACAACGGGCTCAACGGTGACGCTGACGATCACGTGCAGTGCGGCCTGCTCGGTGACGATCACGATCGACGTGCCGGCGGCATCAGCCAGCGCAGCCGATGTTGGCGCATTGAAGTCCAAGGGAGCCAAGCTGCTCAAGCTCGGCGCCGGCAAGTTCGCGTTCTCCAGCGGCAAGCACAGCCTCAAGATCAAGCTGACCAAGGCCGGCAAGAGCCTGTTGCTGCGCGACCATGACAAGCTCAAGGCATCGTTGTTGGTTGGCACCAAGGACGCGTTTGGCAGCTTCAGCGTCACCCATAAGCTGAAGATCACCCCGTTGAAGAAGCACAAGAAGTAGTGGGATCGTCCCGATCGCGCAGGGCCGCGACGCTGATCGCCGCGGCCCTAGCGGTCGTTGGCGTCGTCAGCGCCTGCGGCTCCAGCAGGCCGACCAAGACCTTCACCGCCACGATCGCGTCGGCCAAGAGTTCGGTGACGCAATCCGCGTCGCTGGTGCTTGATTTCACGCCCAACGCGATCCATTCGGGTATCTATACCGCCCTGGCGCGTCATTACGACGCCGCCAACGGCGTCAAGCTGCACGTGATCATCCCGGGCGAGAGCACCGACGCGATCGATCTGCTGGCCGAGGGCAAGGTCAACTTCGCGATCCTCGACATTCACGACCTGGCCATAGCCGACGCGCAGGGCCGCAACCTGGTCGGGATCATGGCGATCGTCGAACGCCCGCTGGCTTCAGTGATCGCCCAGAAGCAGTTCCCGAGCCCACGTGACCTCGCGGGCCAGAGAGTCGGTGTTACCGGCGATCCGAGTGATCTGGCGGTACTGCGCTCGATCGTCGCCGGCTCAGGCGGAGATCCGAGCAAGATCAAGACGATCACGATCGGCTACAACGCCGTTCCCGATCTGGTCGATGGCCGTGTGGCGGCGGCGACCGCGTTCTGGAACGACGAGGGAGTCCAGCTCAGCCATCAGAAGCCAGGCGGCTTTCACGTCTTCCGTGTCGAGGACTACGGCGCTCCCCCCTACCCCGAGCTGATCGTCAGCGCAACCCGTTCTGAGCTCCGCAAGGACCCGAGCCTCGCTCGCGGTCTGGTGCACGCCCTCGTGGAGGGCTATGACGCTGTGCTCAAGGACCCTAAGGTCGGCGAGCAGGCACTGGAGTCACAGGTCAGCGGCCTCTCCGACACAGCGGTCAGCGAACAGCTCCACGCAGAGCTCCCAGCGTTTTTGCCGGCAGGTGGCGGCAGCTACGGCGCGCTCAAGCCGTCGATCCTCAACGCCTGGGCGCAGTGGGAGGCCAAGTTCAAGATCGTGACGCACAAGCCCGACGTGGCGACGATGTTCGACCCGGCGTTCTTGCCGAAGTGATCCCCGCTCGATAGGAGCGGAGACCCCGCGAGGCGCGCTCCTACTGCGCGCGGCGCAGGCGGAACTCTTCGCGGACCGACTCTGGGCGGCCCCACATCTGGACGGTCTCCACGCGACCGGTGCGGGTCTCGCGTACCACCAGCTCACCGGCGATGCCGGCGTCGTCGAGCAGCTTGAGTCCGGTGTGTACCGCCTCAACCGAGGCGGCGTGTCCGAAGCGATGCGCGACCTGCAGGCGCCAATGCCAGTCGTACTTCGAGTACGGATGCGGATTGCAGATGACCAGCAGCGTCGAGGCCTCGACATACCGACGTTCCTCAAGGATTCGAAGATCGAGCTCGAGGTCGGTCCAGTCGTCCGGCAGCGATTCAACGATCGCTGTGAAGGTGTCTGCCAGGGCCATCGCTGGCGAACACTAGCGAGACGCAACGCCGGACAGCTTCGCGCCCTCCTGCGGTCGAGCGTTCGCGTATGTCAACCTTGGATATGTGACCGCGACATCCACCTTTGCGCAGGACTATGAGGCGCTCAAGACCGCCGCCGGGCTGGTCGACCGCTCCGAGCGCGGCAAGCTCGCGCTGACCGGGGCCGACGCGAAGAGTTTTCTGCAGGGCCAGCTGACAAACGACACCGCGCTGTTGGCTGCGGGAACCGGTTTGTATGCGGCGTTCCTCACACAGAAGGGCAAGATGCAGGGTGACCTGCGCGTGCTCGACGCCAATGCGGAACTGCTGCTCGACACCGAGCGAGTGGCACTGCAAGCCCTCTTCAACATGATCCGCAGCTTCTCGCTCGGGCACGATGTGCAGGTGCACAAGCGCACGCTCGAGTCTGGCCTGCTCTCCCTGATCGGGCCTGAGTCCGACTCGCTGCTGCGTGAGGCGGGCGTTGAACTTCCTGAGGCCGAGCATTCGCATGTGAGCTTGACGGTTGGCGGTGCCGAGGTCCGTGCGATACGCACGGACCTCGGCACCGACCTGCTGTTCGCGTCCGGCGACCAAGCGACCGTGATCAGCGCGGCACTCGCGGCCGGTGCGGTCCCGGTCGGTGATGAAGCAGCTGAATGTCTGCGGATCGAGTCGGGGCGCCCACGCTACGGAGTCGATCTGGACGACAGCGTGATCCCCCAGGAGGCCGGCCTCAACCAGCGTGCCGTGTCGTTCACCAAGGGCTGCTACGTCGGCCAGGAGACGGTCGCCCGGCTCTTCTACAAGGGCAAGCCCAACCGCGAGCTGCGCGGGTTGCGCAGCGACGAGCGGCTGCCCGTCGGCACCGTTCTGAGCTTCGCCGACCGAGAGGTCGCGACGGTCACCAGTTCCACCGTCTCACCGCGCCTGGGACCGCTGGCGCTGGCTCTGGTGCGGCGCGAAGCGCCGATCGATTCAGTCGTCAGCTCAGGCGAGGGTCAGACGAGTGTTGTGAGCGCCTTACCTTTTTCCTAACGCGATAGTGATCTATCCGCCGCTTTCCGGCGTACGATCGTTTATGCAAGGCATTCTCAGCCGTGGAAGGAGCCGTTCGTGAGCACCATGATCGCCGGTACCGACAAGCTGAATGAGATCGACGCCAACGTTCGTCGCGCGTGGCAGGAGTACCACGAGTATCTCCACGATTTGACCGGTCAGGAGTACACCGACGCGGAGCCGGAGGCCTGGGAGCTGCTGCAGGATGAGCTTCAGGACATCGAGCACCGCCGGGCGATTCTGAGCGGCGCTGTGCCTGAGTCAATTCCGGAGTAGATGCGCCGGCTAGCTGTTGTCGTAATCGCGCTCGGCGCGCTGTTCGTCGCCGGGTGCGGCTCGACGACGCCGCTGGACTTCAAAGGCAAGACACGTCCGTCTGCAACGGTGGACGTGAGCGTCTACGTCAGCAACCAGCGCGTGCTGGTCTCCCCCGCCGCCCTCGGCGCGGGGCTGGTCACGCTGAACGTCACCAATCAGGCTTCCAAGAGCCTGACGATCGACGTCGCCGCGAAAGGCGCCAACTGCACCTCGCCCGGTAGCGGCCCGATGGCGCCCGACACAACCGCGCAGGTGACGCTTGAGCTCGCGGCCGGCGGCTATACCGTCGGGCCGTGCACCCCTGATGGCTCCCCTGGCGCAGACGCAATCAAGGCGGCTGCATTGAAGGTTGGCGCGCCTCGGAAGGACGGAGAGGACGCGCTCCTGCAGCCGTGAGCGCAAGCACGCGACGCGGCGGCGGCTGGGGACAGCGGGCATCTCGGTAAGATCGCGGTTCTTGTCGGCGAGTGCGCCGAGGGCTCAGGCAAAATAGCTGAGGGTCCAGGAGCAATCCGAGCATAAGTGGGAGCCTGATCAAGTGGCCAAAGGCGTAGTGCACATCAAGTGGTATGCGACCCTCTTTCGGGGCGACCTGTTCGTTGATGCCGTATCGGAATGGGCTGGGCCGGTTTCGCTCGAATACGGCGCCACGCGCTACACCGTCCAGCGCTCGCTGGATGACCAGTACAACATCCTTCAGCAGATCTGGTTTGACGACAAGGACGACTGGTATCGCTATTGGGAAGGCCCGGAGATGAAGGAGTTCCGCGCCCGGTACTCAGGCAAGTACCAGATCCCGATCACCTACGTCTGGCATGAGGAGTACGCCGCCGGCGGCGCCGCGGCGACGACCGTGACCCCCGCGGACCTCAACCCCGATCCGGAACCGTCGACCGCCGCGTAGCGGCGATCGACAACACGCAAACCCCGGCCGTGACCACCGCCGGGAAGCTGTCGCCGAAGGCTTTGGCGGTAGCACCGCCGCCGGCCGCGCCGACTATCTGGCCTGCCGCCCAGGCGAGGTTCATCAGCGCGGCCGCATGGGCTTGGTCGATGCCGTAGCGCTCGGAGACGTCGGACAGCAGCGCCATCGCCGGCGCCCAGAACCCTCCCAGCACGATGCAGACCAGGATCACCAGCATGCTCAGCTCAAGCGTTGTGGTGGGGAGCGTGAAGCAGCCCAATGTGATTGCTGTGCCTACCAGCCCGAGCCGCAGCGGCAGCAGCCGACCGTGACGGTCGGAGAGGTGTCCGACCCACGGTGAGACGATCGCCTCAAGCCCGGCACCGACAAGGAAGGTCGCGCCGATCACCGCTGCGCCTCCACCGAACTTGTGGATCTGCAATGGAGCCAGCACGTTGAGCGTGCCGGAGACCACCGCGGGCAGCGCCATCAGCCACAGTCCTCGCATCATCGCCGGTCGCCCCATCATCTTGATCACCACGGTGACGCTCTGCTGCGAGGACTCGGTCTGATCCGGAACGCTCCGGACGAACGTGGTGAGAACCAGCCCCGACATCGCCAGCACCGTGAACAGCGGCCCGCGTCCGATGGCGCTCGCGACCGCGCCGATCGCCGGACCGAACAGCGACCCGCCGATCGCCATCGCCAGCGCCTTGCCGATCACCGCCCCGCGCCGTTCGAGGGGGGTCGCCGCCACCAGCCAGGCGATCCCGCCGGCCCAGGAACAGGCGCCGCCGAACCCCTCCGCGAAGCGCGCGACGTCCAAGGCTGGAGCCGAGTCCAGCCAGCCGAACGCGACCGTCGAGGCGACCAGCATCAGTAGCCCGACGCAGACCGTGAACCGAGGTCCGCGCCGTACCGCCAGCACACCGCCTGGGAACGAGCCGATCAGCATGCCGGCCGGATAGCTGGCGGTCATCACGCCGGCCGAGAGCTTCGAAAGCCCCAACTGGTGGCTCAGATCAGGCAGCAGCGGTGAGATCACCGCGTAAAACATCGTGTCGATGAAGACGGCCGCGCTGACCACCAGCACGAGCCGTTCCACCGCGGACCTCTGGCTCAACTGCTCACCCGCAGCGCCAGCTCAAGCCAGAAGCGCTCGTCGGCGTCATCGAGTCGATCACCGAACAGCTCCCGCATGCGAGCCAGACGGTAGCGAGCCGTCTGCGGGTGAATCTCCAGACGCTGGGCTACGGCTCCGAGCCTTCCCTGCTCTGCGAGCCATGCCGCCAACGTAGCTGTCATGCGCGCCCGCGCACCGGGCGAGAGCCCTGCCAGTGGGGCCAAGCGATCCGCTGCGAACTCTGACGCAAGTGGCAGGTCTGAGGCCAAAAGCAGCTCACCGGAGAGGTCGCGGGCTGCTATCAGCGGTTCGGCTGGCGTGCCGAGCGCGAGCGCAGCTCGCGCTCGCGCGAAGCTCAGCGCCGCTTCCGGCCAGCCGACCGTGGTGCCGAGGGCCGCGCGGGCAGCAGCGGCGCTAACCGCGTGCTCAAGCTCGGCGCGGCGCCCGGGCGCCTCGGGATCCGGCACGATCGCGCAGGTCAGATCGCCGATCTGGTCGGCCAAGCAGCCGATCGGCAGTCGCAGCGCCGGCGCCGCGGCGCGCCCAACCGGCGCCGCGATAGCGACCGCGGCCAACGCACGCGGCAGCTCCCAGCCGGCCTCGCGGGCGGCCAAGACGACCAGGTCGCTCTCGGATGCCGGCTCGCGGACCAGTAAGCGCACCAGCCGGCGGCGTGCCAGCTCCGCCTGGCCCGCAGTCGCCGTCTGTTCCATCGCGTAACCCTCGGCCGACTCGGCTGAGAGCACGTCGATGTAGGCAAAGATCGCCTCAGCCAGCTGGTACAGCGTCGCTGGCTCGAGCCCGGCCTCCTCTCCAGCGGCGACGACACGGCGCCAAGCGACGCGCGCTCCCAGCCGGTAGGCGCTAAGCAGCGCGTCGAGGCTGCGCCCGGCGCGCATCTCGCCACGCCCGAGCCGGTGGTACACATCTGAGCGCGGTACGGGCCCGGCGGCCTGAATCTCTCGGACGAGGTGCGCCAGCGCCTGCTCGACGCCGGCCCGCACCCCAACCCCGAAGTCACCTTCGATCGGGCGTGCATAGGCCGGGACGGTACCGACCGCTTCGATGATCTCCGCAGAGAGCTCGGGCAGCAGCGGCAGCAGCATCGCGGCGACCTGCGGGGGTAGCTCATGCCAGGGTTGCTCGGCCATGGTTCATACCAAACTTACAAGTATTCCCCGCTGACTAGTGCCACGAGGTCAAGAAACTCGTCACGGCACGACGTAGGATCGCCCTTGTGACCCGCCTACACAAGTTCGTCAACCTGCTGGGGGTAGCCGTCCCGCCCACCGCCCTGATCGCCGCGATCGTGCTGCTCTGGCACCGCGCCATCGGTCCACGGGAACTGATCCTGATGATGGTTCTCTACTTCATCACCGGTTTCGGCGTGACACTTGGCTTCCACCGGATGTTCACGCACCGCGCGTTCGAGAGTTCCGCCACGCTGCGCGCGATCCTTGCAGTGCTGGGCTCGATGGCGGTCGAGGGTTCGGTCATCACGTGGGTGGCAGATCACCGCAAGCACCACGCCTTTACCGACATCGACGGCGACCCCCACTCACCGCACCTCAGCGGCCCCGGCCTCAGCGGCGCCTTGAAGGGTCTCTGGCACGCCCACATCGGCTGGCTGTTTGAGAGCGTCGGTCAGGCAGATCGGGAGCGCTTCGCCCCTGACTTGGTCAAGGATCCGGTTCTGCGCATGATCGACCGGCTGTTCTTCCTTTGGGTTGCGCTCGGCCTGTTGATCCCGTTCGGCGTTGGCTGGGCGATTGGCGGCACGCTCGGCGCCGCGTCCACGGCACTGTTGTGGGCCGGGCTGGTGCGGGTCTTCCTGCTCCACCACGTGACCTGGTCGATCAACTCCGTCTGTCACTTCTTCGGGAAGCGCCGCTTCGACATAGACGACGAGTCGACCAACGTCGGCTGGCTCGCGCCGTTCTCGTTCGGCGAGGCCTGGCACCACAACCACCACGCCTTCCCGACCTCGGCCTTCCACGGCCTACGTCTCTGGGAACGCATCACCGACCCAACCGGCCTGCTGATCCTGATGCTCGAGAAGTGCGGCCTGGTCTGGAACGTCGTGCGGATCAGCCCCGAGCGTCAGGCAGCCAAGCTGAAGGCGGTGGCGTCGGGCGCTTCTCAGGCAGTTTCAAGTGGGGCCATCGTCAGCCCCGCGCCCTCAAGATTGCCCCAGTAGACCTCGGCGTCCTCACGGGCTCCGCTCCAGACAATGGCGCAGCCGGTCCGGTGGATTTTGGCAGCCAGGCGGTAACCCTCAGCGAGGGTGACACCAGGGATGTGAGCGGCCAGCGCCTCAGCGACGCTATCGAACGTGTTGTGGTTGTCATTCAGAACCACAACGTTCCATAGCCCACCAAGCCCGCTGCCGGGTCCCGCGAGGCGCGGGAGTTCAACGGTCAGCGACATCTCGTTGGGAGAATACCCACTGACTACAAACGGGTTACACGAGGCAAGCCCGATTGCGCGAGCGGCTACGCCTGGCTCTCCGACTCGGCGCGCTTCTCCCAATAACGCCGCAGGCCGGCGTAGGACTGGTCAACCGGGATCGCGTGCATGAAGGCGTCGAAGGTGTCGGGCGTGGTGACGGCGCGAAGCTCAGCCTTGATGTCCTCTACCCAGCCTTCTTGGTCTCGTTCACGGGCTGATGCAGCCCAAACGTCCAGGCGCGAGCCGAGCTCCGCCAGCTGCGCCGCTGGAGTCTCGCTCAAGCCGAAGTGCGTGATTGCAAGGCGCTCGGGCTCCCAGGCCAAGATGGTTTCTATCGAGCTGTGCCACGCCTCGACGTCTATGTCCGGCGGCGGCGTCGGTGGCAGCGTTGGCGCCCCCGCTCCGATTCGCACGCCACCGACATCACCGACGAAGGCTGTGCCGTCATGCAGGTAGGAGACGTGGTGCTGAGCGTGACCGGGCGTGTAAGCGACCTCGTAGGTGCCATCGCCGATCTGCAGCGTTTCGCCGCCGACCAGGACATTTAGCCGATCCTCAGGGACCGGCTCGAACCGTCCCCACAGCGCGAGCATGTTCTCCTCACCGTAGAGCCGCGAAGCGCTAGCCCACAGCCGTTCGGGGTTGACCATGTGCCGTGCGCCCCGCTCGTGCACGTACACCTGAACATCGGGCCACATGCGCGCCAGCGTGCCGGTCGAGGCCGCGTGATCGAAGTGGATGTGAGTCAGCAGGATCGCCTGCGGGCGCCATCCATCCAGTGCCACCAGGACGTTGTCCAGCGATGTGGTCGGCCCTGGATCGACTAGTACTTCACCAACCTGCCAGCAACAGATCGCTCTCTGCTGGCCTAGGTGAAGTGTGTCAATTGCCCGCATTCACTTGGTCGAGGCTGCGCCCGCCGGCACCGGTGTGCTCGTCCTGCGGGAAGCGCTCGGCGGCGAGATCTGCAACTGCCTGCAGCTGCCTTGACAGATCGCGCGCGTCTTCAACGATGCGCTCACGCTCAGACCAGATCCGGTCGGTATCAAGATCCAGTTCATGTACCCGCTGCTCAGCCGCAGCCGTGACTTCAGCTGCGTTCTTGGCTGCGGCTGCACGATGCGCCGCAGCGTCAGCCTCGGCCCCGGCGACGATGTCTCCGGCCGCATCGTGTGCCTGCTGCAAGATCCCTGAAACCTCAACGCCTACGCGCTCAAGCGCGTTGCGGACCGCGACGTCGGGGCTGGACACCTGGGCCTGCAAATCGTGGATCTGGCGGTGCAACTGCGCGACGTAGGCATCGACCTCTTCACGGTCGTAGCCGCGCCGCGAGGGCTTGAAAATGCCCTCTCCGCTCCTCGTCAGCTCTTCGCTCATGCGCGTAGGCTATCCGGTAAGTCCCCGGAATGAGGTTCGCGGCGCGTCTGCAAGGTCACGTAGCCAAAGATAGGACTTGACGCCGACCGCTTGCGCCGGCCCGCAAGCGTCGGGTGATGTACGCCGGCTCTCGCGCTGAGGTGAGCGGAGCTCACCGCGAGGCGACTTTCCGGGCGCCAATTCGGGGCTATCTCGCTCCGCCGCCTGGACAGGACGCCTCCAGGCAGCCGACCGCGTCTTCCGGCCGCCTTTCGCGTTTGCGTACCAACGCGTACGCGTGCATCGGCTTGGGCATTCGGCGTGCTGGCCGATGGCCGGCCAGCGCTCGTCCAGCAGACCGCGACAGCGCTTCACCGGTGTTCACAAGCGAGAGCGGAGGTGCTGCTCGGTTGAACGGGAGCTCGGCGACCTCCAATCGACCTTCAACCCGAGTTCCCCGGTCGACACGTCGGCCAAACGGATCGGCGACCCAGCTCAGACAACTAACAGCGTCTCCAAGCGTCTTGCTGACGGCCAGGGAGGGAAGCGAGGCCGCTTTTATAAACTTACCCGTACTCTTATCGAGGACAGTATGCCTCTCATTCGGAGCCAACTTTCGGGCCGCTTGAGAGGCTCGCTCGCGATCGTCTAGCGCCGTGCGGGGCCCACTCCAACGTCCCGGGTCAGCTTTCTGCCAACGGGCTGCCAGGAGAGCCCGCATGGCGCCGGCCAGACATCACGGAAGCTCCGAATCGACGAGACCTCCGTCGGTCTAGCGGGAACAGTCGAGCAGGCATCGAGGGTTTGGTCAGCGGTTGCGGCGCGCAGCTCGGGCGAGCGGTCCGCGTAGTGACGGAGGCGAGGGCACCGCGCCGGTGCCGAGTTGGCTGGGACGCCACTTCGGCCTTGTATCTCCAGCGCGTACGGGCGATTTCGCTTCGCGCTTGTGGACTTGAGCAGGAGTCCTTGCGTTTATGTCGAACGTCTACAAAGCCGATTGTTAGTGAAGGCCAGAGGCCGCTTACTAACCGTCAGACTGACGGTTACCATCGAGTCTTGCTTGAGGGTTAGGCGGTTGTGGGACGTGGCGCCGCTGCCGCAAGCCCGTGCTTCCCTGGTACGCGACAGGCAGCGTCAACCGGCTTCGCCGCCAGGTCGAACACACTCGAGTTGGGTACTTCGACGGCGTTTGACCTCTCACCTTTGCTCCGCCGAGCCCTGCGTCCGCGCACACGAGACCTACCGCTTGATTCGCAACGCCGGGTTCGCGACCTCAGCGTCCGATGGCGAGCCGGAATCTATGTACGACGCCATACCCTGATAGCGCCGCGAGTACGACGCGGTTCACCGAAGTCGCAACCCGCGAAAGCCCGAGGTATGTCGAGCGCCGACGATGATTGAGCGCTCGACGAGCCACCGCCGGCGCTAGGCTGAGATACATGGAGCGCGAGCCGCTGGTCGATGGGCACGGGCGGCTGATCGCCGACCTGCGGGTCTCTGTGACCGATCGCTGCAACTTCCGCTGCCAGTACTGCATGCCCGCCGAGGGGCTGCCCTGGCTCGAACGCGATGCCGTGCTGGGTTTTGACGAGATCACCAGAGTGGTGGCCCTGCTCAGCACGATGGGTGTTCATCACGTCAGGCTGACCGGCGGTGAACCACTGGTGCGTAAAGACTTTCCACGCCTCGTCGGGATGCTGAGCACGATTCAGGATCTGCGCGACCTGGCGATCACGACCAATGGCTTTCTGCTGGAACGCGACGCGGACGCGCTGGTGGCAGCAGGCGCGACCCGCTTCAACGTGTCAATCGATTCGCTGCAGCGCCACCGTTTTCACGAACTCACGCGCCGCGACTCACTCGATCAGGTGCTCGCGGGTCTCGCAAAGCTTGCCGCGGTCCCGGGGGTCGGTCCGGTCAAGGTGAACGCGGTGGCGCTGCGCGGCTTCACCGAGGAGGAGCTGCCCGCGTTCGTCGCGCTCGCGCGCACGAGTGGCTACCAAGTCCGCTTCATCGAGTTCATGCCGCTCGACGCCGATCACGCGTGGACCCGGGATCAGGTGCTCAGGGGGGCCGAACTGCACGCGATGATCGACTCCCTACACCCACTTGTGCCGCTCGAGCGCGAAGCGAGCGCGACGGCACGGGTCTATCGCTTCGCCGACGGGCAAGGTCAGATCGGCTTCATCAACTCGGTGTCAGAGCCGTTCTGCGGAGATTGCAACCGCATCCGCCTGACCGCCGACGGTCGCCTACGGACCTGTCTCTTCTCGCTTCATGAGACCGACCTTCGGGAACCTCTACGAGCCGGCGCGGATGACGATGAGCTTGAGCAGATCGTCCGCGACGCGGTGTGGCGCAAGGAACTCAAGCACCACATCGGCGAGCCGGGCTTCATCCAACCGGCGCGCACGATGTCCGCGATCGGCGGCTGACGCCCCTGCGGGCTCAGCCTGTAGTCAGCTCGCCGGGCAGCAGGCCCCAGACGAGCGAGAGTCGCGGCGCTCGCCCGTTTCGATACGCCGCAGGTGGGAGCGCAGCCGGCCTTCCTGTTGAAACCCGGAGCGTTTCGCGACCTGCTGTGAGGCGAAGTTCTCCGGGTCCGTGGTCAGCTCGATACGGCCCAGTTCGAACGCATCGAACAGCCAGCCGCAGAGCAACCGGAGCGCTGCCGTCGCATGGCCGTGCCCTCGAGCGTCGGCTGTGATCCAGTAGCCGACGTGGGCCGACATGGCCCGGTCGTTCAGTACCGCGCCCACAGCCCCCAGAACTCCCCCGCTCTCGCCTGCGGCAATTGCCAGATCCACGCTCGTGCCGGCCAGCCGCTTCGGTTCCTGCGTATCGAGCCACGTGAGCGCATCGTCCTCGGTGTACGGCGAGGGAATCGCAGGCATGAACTTCGCTACCGCCGGGTCGGAACATCCGAGGACTATGGCGGGCACGTCGGCCCGCATCCACGGACGCAACCAAACGCCGCCGGCTCGCAGTGGCGGGTCGGGGAAACGGATCTCGGGCATCTCGCGACCCCACCGGCTCTACCGCTCGACACTACGGGCGGTAGAGCCGTTCGTGCCAACTATGTGACGCCGTGTGCCAACAGTGGCACGCAATTGGTCACGGCGGCCGGTGTCCGACCGCGCTGAGACTTAGCGTCGCCCAGACATGGACGAACACCTGTTCCCATCGGAGGGCTGGGCAGCGGATGACGCCAACGCGACCTCTCTGATCGCGGACATGGCGGAGGCGCTCCTGGACATGATCAGCCGGCCGGAACACGACTGGACAGCCCTCCACGGACAGGCCGAGGGCGTCCACGCCGTGACCTCATTGATGGTCGAGCGCTATGGAGACAGGCGTGGCTGAGCTAAGTGCTGAGGCCCTGCCCTGCTGGGCGGCCGTCGTCGGCGGTAGCGCTCGGCGCCAGCAACAGAGAGATGGCGTCGATACCAAGGCGCTCGGCGATTCGTTCGACGCTTCTGAGCGTCAGGTTGCGTTCACCGCGCTCGATTCCGCCCATGTAGGTTCTGTGGAACACGAGCTGGTCAGCGAACGCCTCCTGGCTCAGCCCCAGTTTGAGACGATAAGCGCGAAGATTCTTCCCGACTCGCACCTGCAGCTCTCCCTCCATGCCGGGAACGCTGACGGGCCGCTACCTAACGGTCTACAGACCTATGAGTATCTGCGGCAACTGTTGATTCGCCGTAAGAAATCTTTCAGTTTCTTACGCAACGCTCAGTGCAGTAACGGAGACTCAACTCCTGACGAGGGTCTCCCACTCGCTTAACCATGCTGCTCTTACTGCTCTTCGCAATCATCGCCGGCGCCGGCACGGCGATCACGCCCTGCGTGCTGCCGGTGTTGCCCGCACTGCTCTCGGCGAGCGCAATTGGCGGACGACGGCGACCGCTGGGCATCGTGCTCGGGCTGGCGGTCACGTTCACGATCACGATCGTGCTGCTGGCCAAGCTTGTGAACGGCGTCGGCCTCGGTGCAAGCGCGACCCGGACGATCGCGATCGTGCTGCTGATCGGGTTCGGCATCGTGATGCTCGTCCCCGCGCTTGCCCAACGCGTTCAGGCTCCACTTTCGCGCCTTGCAAGGTTCGGGCCGAAGACTAGGGGTGACGGATTCTGGAGTGGCCTGGGCGTCGGAGGAGCACTCGGCTTCGTCTGCGCTCCCTGTGCCGGACCGATCCTGGGAGCAGTCGTCGGCGTGAGCGCAGCGACGGGCCCAACGTTGCGGGTCCTGGTTGTGGCAATCGCATACGTATTGGGACTCTCCGCCGTGCTGCTGGTCTACGCACTGGGCGGGCGCAAGCTGATCGCGCGCATCAAGCGCTCCGCGCGCGGCCATCTGGTAGAGCGAACCCTCGCGACCGTGCTGATCGTCACCGGCGTAGCGATGGCGTTTAACCTCGACGTGAACTTCGAGAACTTCCTCGCCAAACACACGAACAGCCTCCCCGGGTTCCTCACCGACCCAACACGCGCACTTGAAAACTCGAACGCCGGCCAGAGGAGCCTCGTGGCTCTGCGGCCCGAATCGGTCTTCCTGAAGAAACAACAGCAGGCTGACCAGAAGGCTGCCGCGAGCAAGACCGTCGCCGTCGCCACCGCGGCGTCGCTACCGAAGCTAGGCGCCGCGCCAAACTTCAAGAACACCGAGGACTGGTTCAACACCCCGGGTGACAAGCCACTCTCGATCACGAAGCTCCGTGGCAAGGTGGTGATCGTCGACTTCTGGACCTACACCTGCATCAACTGCATCCGCACGCTGCCATTCGTGGAAGGCCTCTACGCGCACTACCACCGCTATGGGCTGGAGATCGTTGGCGTCGAGACGCCGGAGTTCACGTTTGAGCAGGAAGCAAGCAACGTTCGCGCGGCGATCAAGAGCGATGGGATCACCTACCCCGTGGTCCAGGACAACCGCTACGGCACCTGGGACGCCTACCAAAACGAGTATTGGCCGGCCGACTACTTCATCGACGCCACCGGTGAGGTCCGCCACACCCAGTTCGGCGAGGGTGACTACGACAAGGACGAGACGATCGTCCGCGAACTGCTCACCGCGGCCGGCGCCAAAGACCTGCCGGCACGGATGACCGCACACGCGATCACGCCCTCCAACGATCTCGGCACGCCCGAGACCTATCTGAACCCGCAGCGCGAGTCCGGCTTCGTCGAGCCGTTCTCCGCTGGGACCAACAACTACGTGGGCACCAAGACGCTGCCGCTGAACCAGTGGGCGTTGAGCGGCAGTTGGACCGTCAAGAGCCAATCGATCAGCCCCGGCCCAGCCGCATCCGAGATCTCGGCCTCCAGCACGTCGACCGCACACATCTCGTCGATCTCGGGCAGCGTTCAGGCGCGCGACGTCTATCTGGTCATGACCTCCGGCGATGGCACTCCACGCACCGGCCGGCTGCTCATCAACGGCAAGCCGCCGACTGCCGCCGAGCGTGGCACCGACGTGCGCGCGGGCGGCTACTTCACGGTCGTGGGAGAGCGGCTCTACAACCTTGTGAAGCTCACGCAGGACGGGCAGTTCACGATTACCGTGCAGCTCAGCAAGGGCATCAACGCCTACGACTTCACTTTCGGCTGATCCAAACGGCTCTCGCGGTGACGCTGGTCAAGCATCGCCGTCGCCTGCAGGAGATCGTCGGGTGTGTCGACGTCGAACAGTTCAAGCTCGTCGGCAACTTCGACCAACACCGGTTTGAGCGCCACGACGACGTCATCAAGACCGCGCTCGCGCTGCATCGCCTGCCAAAGCAGCGGAACCGCGGCAGGCTGATAGCAACCCAGGAGCGGCCTGGCCACTCCACCACAGGCGGCCAGCACCACGGAGCGACCTTCGAAGGGCGTCTGCGCCAACCGCATCAAGAGCTCGCGCGTGACGAACGGATAGTCCACCGGGCAGACCAACACAGACCTGCCTCCTGCTAGTGAAAGCGCCTCTATCACCCCCACCAGCGGGTGAGTCGGCCGGTCGGGTTCGATCCAGACCATCGCCCCGTCAAGAGTCGGCATCACCGCGTCAGCCTTGGTGATCACCGCGACCTCCGGCAGGGCTGCTCGCATAGCGTCGAGGGAGTAGCGCAACAGCGGCCTACCGAGCAGAGCGACGGTGGGCTTCCCGCCTCCGATCCGGCGGCCGGAACCGCCAGCCAAGATCACACCGATGGGTCGCTGAGATTCGGCCACTAGAATCACCCCGATGGAGGGTTCAACCGAGGTTCGGAGCTGGTTGCGTTGTTACCGGTGCTGGTCCCAAAACCTCGAGGTTCAGCTTCACTACGAGGGCATCCACCGGATCGATCCCGAGAGCGGTGAGCGCACGGAAGTAGTGGACGAGATGCAGGAGGCTGTGGTCCAGTGCCTCGAGTGCATGCACGACCAGCCGCACCTGGGCTTCCACAACGGGCGAGTTGAACCGATTGAGGACCGCTGGGAGCGAATGATCACCGGTACCCCATGGATCGCATCGTGCACCGTCACGGTCGACGCCGACGACGTCGAGACCTGCTCCGGGCCCGATGCCGGCGACTCGCTCTCCTACGCCGCATTCGGAGACCACGGGACCCGCGAGTTCTTCACGCACGTCCGCTTCCATAAGCATGAAGACGATCGCATCGTCGTGCACCTGCTGGTCGAGCTCTACGCCCGTACCCCGGAAGAAGCCGCCGAAGTTCTGGAAGACGCTGCCCGCGGCACGCTGACGATCACGTCGTTGGCGGAAGAGTCCAGGCCCCCGGCCTCTACGGGCCGTAGCGCGCACTGAGCTGTCCCTTACGTCTTCCACGGCGTAACCCTATCTCGACAAGCAAGAGCGCAACCGCGACCGGCACGGTCGCGGGCAGATTGTCGACCACGAAGAAGAGCAGGTCGAAGAGACACGCGAGCACAAACGTCGTGATCGCCGCAGTCCACTGCAACCTTCGCCGGTCGGCGAAGGCGCCGCCCAGCAGGGCGGCGACGAAGAGGTCGCCGTAGCCCATCGTGATCGTGCCGAACTGCTCACTCTGGAGTTGCGGCCAGCCGCCGCTCGGCGCGGCCGCAACCAACTCGTTGTTGGGTGCCTGCAGGAGGTTGGATGACACCAGCCAGACGTCAGCGCAGGCCATCGCGACGATCCCGGCTTTGAGCCAGTTGGCGGGAGTCACAGCCGAGAGCAGGACCCCGAGGGTCACGCAGCTCAATCCGGACAGCAGCGCCGCCGCCGCCTCCCCTTCAAGCGAATGCGGTATTCGCCAGGCGAGCACGAACAGCGGCGGCACCAGCAGCGCGAGCCAGGGTCGCGAGCCGCGAGCCAGCCAGCCGAGCGCCGCGATCGACAGCAGCGGCACCGCGATCAGCGCCAGATAGGTCAGCCACGAGGCCGTGCCCGACGCGTAACGGATCATGAAGATCACCCCGACGATCGAGGCGATCGGGACAACCGCCCAGCCACGGCCACGTAGCCGCCGCAGCCGCAGCGCCCAACGCGGGTCTAGTGCGCGTGGAGCCGCGACGACGCCGGCCTGCAAAGCAAGCATGCCGGCGTCGGACGGGACGATCGGGAGAGCCATAAGACTCTCCCGATCAAATCAGCTCAGGCGCTGCTCGAGCGCGGTCAGCTGCTCGGCGAGTTCCGGCGGCAGCGTTGCACCGAATTTGGCGTAGTGCTCGCGGATCTGTGGGATCTGCTGCTTCCAGCCCTCAACGTCCACCGCGAGCAACTGCTCCATGTCGGCGCGGCTCACATCGAGGCCGTCTGTATCGATGCCGCCCTCACCGACCAGCGGCAGCAAACCGATCTGGCTCTCGCGCGCGGCAGCATCGCCGTCACAGCGGTCAAAGATCCAGGCGAGCACTCGCGAGTTCTCTCCGTATCCGGGCCAGAGGAACTTGCCGTTCTCGTTCTTACGGAACCAGTTGACGTAGAAGACCTTCGGCAGCTGCGCGCCGGACCGCTGGCCGAGTTTGAGCCAATGCGCCCAGTAGTCGCCCATGTTGTATCCGCAGAACGGCAGCATCGCCATCGGGTCGAAGCGCAGCGCCCCGACGGCGCCGGTCGCCGCCGCTGTGGTCTCGGAGGACATGATCGAACCAAGGAAGACACCGTGGGCCCAATCCCGAGCCTCGTGCACGAGCGGCACGACGCTGGCGCGGCGACCGCCGAACAGAAAGGCGTCGATCGGGACGCCGGCTGGATCCTCCCACTCCGGGGCGATCGATGGGCACTGCGAGGCGGGCGTCGTGAAGCGGGCGTTCGGGTGCGCAGCCGGGCCTTCAGATCCCGGGGTCCAGTCGTTGCCCCTCCAGTCGATCGCATGGGCCGGGGGCTCTCCGGTGAGGCCCTCCCACCAGACATCGCCGTCATCGGTCATCGCACAGTTGGTGAAGATCGAGTCGTGGCCGATCGAGTCGATCGCGTTCGGGTTCGTCAACGCGCCAGTGCCCGGGGCCACGCCAAAGAAGCCGTACTCGGGATTGACCGCATAGAGACGTCCGTCCTCACCGAACTTCATCCAGGCGATGTCGTCCCCGATCGTCTCGACCTTCCAGCCGGGCAGGGTCGGGATCAGCATTGCGAGGTTGGTCTTGCCGCAGGCGCTCGGGAACGCGGCGGCCACATACTTGACCTCGTCCGCGGGCGAGGTCAGCTTCAGGATCAGCATGTGCTCGGCNNGCGTTGCCGCCGTAGCCCGAACCGTAGGACCAGATCTCGCGGGTCTCCGGGAAATGAACGATGTATTTGTTCTCCGCGTTGCACGGCCACGGCACGTCCGCGGTGTCGTCGTCAAGCGGCATTCCCACCGAGTGCACACAGGGGACGAATACGCCATCGTCGCCGAGCACGTCGAGTGCCTCCTGACCCATCCGCGTCATGATCCGCATCGACGCGACCACGTATGCGGAGTCAGTCAGCTCGACGCCGATGTAGGAGATCGGCGAACCGATCGGCCCCATGCTGAAGGGAACGACATACATCGTGCGTCCGCGCATCGAACCGGCGAAAAGGCCGCCGAGCTTGTCGCGCATCTCGGTCGGGTCAGACCAGTGGTTGGTCGGGCCGGCGTCCTGCTCGTTGATCGGGCAAATGAAGGTGCGGTCCTCGACGCGTGCTACGTCCCCGGGGTCGGAGAGCGCGAGGTAAGAGTTGGGCCGCTTCGAGTCCGAGAGTTTCTGGAAGGTGCCTGAATCAACCAGCGTCTGGGCGATCTTGACGTACTCCTGCGCCGAACCGTCGCACCAGTAGACCTCATCGGGCTGCGTGAGCGCAGCGATGTCGTCCACCCAGGCGCGCAGTCCCGTGTGTGTAGTCATGACCGTGTCCTTGGACGCTGTATGAGACATGTTCAGGCACTCCTTGCTCGACTTTGTTCCCTGGCGTCGCGCCGAGCGCTAAGCCTCGGGCTCCTTGAGGGGACCAGCGCACGCGTTTGCGAAAAAAGTTTCGACGGAATTCATCAAAAGGTCCTGATATCTGCTAAAAATCCGACGTAAGCGATCCTGCCCGTCTTAGTTGCCGAGCAAAAGTTCGCTTTATCGGAGTGCTTGGAGAGGCACGAGACCCCCTCTGGGTCAGCTGCCGCATGCCAAAGCGTAGCCCACAAGCCTAGGGAAACGTTTCGTCGTGCCCAAAATCAAGGCTTTCGCGTGTTGTATCGGCGGCCTTGTGGACTCTCCTCCTCGGGCCTTCGTCGGCCGACACTTGCACTGAAGCAGCCGCCATGCGCGGCAAGTTCGCTGGCCCTCAAACTCCCCGAGCGGCAGGCCGCAGCCAAGTTTCCGGGTCGGGCACTGAACATCCCTCCGCCTTACAGGTAATACTCCCGCTCAGATGAGGATTTCAGCTAAAGCGGACTACGCCGTGCGAGCGATGGTCGAACTCGCCGCCACGGTTGAGGAAAAGCCGATCAAGGCGGAGCGCATCGCCACGGCCCAGGACATCCCGCTCAACTTCTTGGAGAACATCCTCGGCGAGCTGCGGCACGCCGGGCTGGTGCGATCGCACCGCGGCGCCGAAGGCGGCTTCCGCCTTGCTCGCGATCCCCATGAAATCAGTGTGGCCGACGTCATCCGCGCGGTGGACGGCCCGCTCGCCAGCGTTCGCGGCGCTCCGCCCGAAGAGTCCGAATACCGGGGCGCCTCGGAAACGCTGCCTCGCGTTTGGATCGCGGTCCGCGCCAGCCTACGCCGGGTCGTGGAACACGTGACCGTCGCTGACATAGCCATCGGAAAGATCCCGAAGGCGATTGACAAGCTCGCGGACGACCCAGACGTTTGGAAGACGCGCTAGGCGTCAGGAGCAAAGCCCGCGAGCCGCTTTCGGGCGGCCGCGGTGAACGGCTTGTAGGTCTCGTCCTCGAGGTCGAGGTACCAGCTGGGATGCGCTTTCGTGGAGACCGGCAGCCCCTGCGCACGAAGCGGCGCGGTCAGCGGCCGGTACCAGGTGGTCACCGGAATACCGTCGACGACACGCACGATCAGGGGCCGTTGGTGGAACGGCAGCCACCCGAAGGCTGCGCCGAGCTCGCGAGCGGTGAGCGTCGCCCCAGGAGCAAGCGTCAGCGCCGCGACCGCGACCTCATGAGCTGAGAGGTCTGTCTGCAAGCCGTAGGCCACAGCCAGGTCGACAGCCGGCAGCGTCCCAAGCGAGTCGCGAATCGAGCCGGTGAAGCACGGGCCCTGTTCGGTGTGGACGACCTCAGTCAGCGCATCGACCCGCCAGTAGTCACCGTCGGCGTCGCGCCGGAAGAGATCGCCGGTCTGGACCCAGATGTCGCCGCGCTTGAACACGCCTCTCAGCACCGTGCTGCTGTGTTGCTTGCGGGCCCTCGTGCGGGCCAGCATCATGCCCACCTCGCCGGCTCCGCATGGTCGCGCAAAGCCGTCCGGCCCGAGCTTGTACTGCCCGCTCAGCACGTCAAACGCGGCGAGGCGTACCTCGCCGCTGCCGGGGAGCTGGCGCCCCATCGAGCCGACCTTGGCGCCGTTCACGTTGACGAGAATCGCTGAGGCCTCGGTGGCCGCGTAGAACTCGAGCACGCGCGCCGGGGCGAAGCGCGTCTGGACCCTTCGCCAGAGACCGTTCGGCATACCCGAGCCCATGAACAGCCGGACACCATGGTGGCTCTCCCCCGGCTGTTCAGGCGCGTAGGTCAGCTCATGCAGCATCGTCCACGTATAGGAGGCGACGGTGACGCCGTAACGGCGTGCCTCCTGCCAGAAGGTCTCCGGCTCGAAGCTGGCGGTCATCGCCAACCTGGCGCCGCCCGCGACGGCTCCGCCGATGCTCATCATCAGGCCGGACGCGTGATAGAGCGGGGTCACGCAATAGACCGTGTCCTCACCGGTCAGCGCCGCGGCCGATGCGGTGCCGAACGCGCTCAACGCCCAGCGGCGGTTCGAGACCCGGTTCAGCCGTGTCTGCTTCCCCTCACCGGTAAAGAGCACGAAAGCCGTATCCGCGCCTCGCCCGGGGTTCGGTTCATACCAAGCCGGGAGCTCCACGAGCCCGGGATCGATCTGCTCCATATCGACCGCGCCGGCCACCGCCAGTTTCCGTGGCTCACCGCCACCACCGAGCACGTAAGCCGGTAGGTGGGCGAGGGGTTCAACCACCAGCGGGGCTCGCTCCGGGTCGGCTATCACGCGCTTGATCTCCCCCAGGTCGGCCTCGCGCGCAAGGTCCCCGTCAGGACGCAGCATTACGGCCACCGCCCCAAGCCGGCTGAGCGCTGCAGTCAACGTCAGTGCCGTTGGACGGGCAGCCATCAGCACGCCGACCGCTTCGCCCTGACGCACGCCGATCGAGATCAGTCCCAGCACGACGTTGTCGACCCGCTCGTTCATGTCGCGGATCGTGTGCGCCCGGTCCCCGAAGAGGAAGAAGACCTCGTCGTCACCGCCGCGGCGGCGGCGCTCCTCGAGCAGCAGGCCCAGCGAGATCTGACTGTCGGCTTGGATCTGCCCCAGCCGCGCCAGCCGCGGCAGCTGACCGGCCGCGTCGCGGGTGAAGCCGCGCACGCCCTCGGCGGCGCCGCGGGTCGCGGTCGAGACCGAGCGTGCGATCCCGGCGCCGACACCGCCGAGCAGATCGAAGCCGTAGCCGACACGGTTGACCACGGCCGGACCGAGCTCCGTTGAGTCCTCGATCGCTATTGCCGTGAGTCGCTCAGGGAACTCACCGACGCCTGATTGCCAGCGCGCCCAAGCGGCCGCCGTAGGCCAGGTGAGGTCGTTGGCGCTGGCGCCGACCACGAGTCCGAAGTGGCCCGCGGGCAACGTCAGCTCATAGACCTCCGCGAGTGGAGCGGCCTGCCTGATCGCCCGCACACCCGGTGCGGGCGCGATCGAGTCAACCGATCCAACTACGCTCATGATCGGCGTTTCGATGTCAGCGAGCGTCACCAGTCTGTCCTCTACGACGAAGCCGCCGAGCAGCATCCGGTTGTGGGCGACGAACTGTTTGAGGAAGTCCGCCATCGCCGGTCCCGGCCACGCCACCCAACCGTCGGCCTCCAGGAAGCGGCGCTGGCCCTCGCGCGGAAGCAAGGCTTCGCGGTCGTGGAGCTGGAGCAGGAAGTCGATCTGGTTTCGTACGGCCTTGGCCGGGTCGAGCAGCCGGAAGCCGGTGCGACTCACCCAAGCGGGTAGCGCGGTGTCGTGGAAAACGCGCTCGGCCAGCAGACCCGCGAGCGTGCCGCCAAGCCCCTCCGGCACCCCGAATGGCATTCCGGCCTGGGTATCGACCGGGCTACCGAAGGTCAGCAGCGATGCGAGCCCTTCATTGCGGCGGTACGCGGCCACTTGGTAACAGAACATCCCACCCTGCGAATACCCCGCCAGGTGCACGTCGCGGCCGGTGAGTTCACGGACGGTGTCAATCGCCTCGGAGATCGCTAGTACGTGGTCCGTGAGGTTGCGTTCGAGCCCGCCCTCCTCGTGCTCAGGCGCCCCGAAATCCACGACCCATGGGTCAGCGCCGTGCTCTTTGAGCGTCGTCACGGCGCTGGTTTGCGGCGAGACGTCATAGATCTCGGCGGCCAACATCATCGGCGGGATCAGCAGCACCGGCGGGGCGTCGGCGGCGGCCTCGCCCGGGTAGTAGCGACGCAGCTTGCTGATCCGCCGCTCGCAGACCACCTCGTACCGTGAGGGCTGCTGTTCTGTGTCGAGGCCGCCGAAGCGCGCGATCTCTAGCGCGTTCTGAGCTGCCGCTCCGAACCGCGCGGCGGGGCGGGTGAGCGTCTTTGGTAGAAGACCCATGGCTGGCCGACATCATCATCTAGGCGCACCTTGATTGGCAAGCGTGGAGTCGCGGTTGCAGCGATTTAAGTTCGCCACTAGCGGCGAGCGGCCTAACCTGTGGCGATAAGGTGCATCGACCATTCGGGGAGGAGGAACCACGAAGGATGTCGAGCTTGGAGCTTGAGACAGTGGGATTTGAGGTTCGCGAGGCGGTCGCGTGGGTCACGCTTAACCGCCCCGAGGCGCTGAACGCGTGGACCCCACAGTTCGGACGTGAACTGACCGCCGCGCTCGACCGTTGCGCGGAGGACCCCGAGGTACGGTCAGTTGTGATCACCGGCGCCGGACGCGCCTTCTCCTCGGGCGCCGATCTGAAACAGGGCGGCATCTTCGACGAGAACGGCAAGCCCGATGTGCTGACACAGCTACGCGAGATCTACAACCCGCTGATCATGCGGGTGCGCGCGCTTCCAAAGCCGGTCGTGGCGGCGGTCAACGGTGTGTGCGCGGGAATCGGCTGCTCGCTGGCGCTGGCGGCCGACCTGATCGTCGCTGCCGAGTCCGCGTACTTCCTGATGGCGTTCGCGAACATCGGGCTGGCACTCGACGGTGGCGCATCGTCGCTGCTGGTCGGACGCGTCGGCTTCGCTCGCGCATCTGAGATCGGATTGCTTGCCGAACGGATTCCGGCGGCCCAGGCGCTCGAATGGGGTTTGGTGAACCGGGTTGCGGCCGACAGCGATCTGCTGAGTGTCACTGCGGCGATGGCGGAGAAACTCGCCGCCGGCGCTCCAGGCTCCTACAGGATCATCAAGCAGACCTTCAACCAGTCTGCATGGCCAGATCTGGCGGCGCTGATGGACCAGGAAGCCGTGCTTCAGCAGGAGTGCGCGGCCTCGGCTGACTTCGTGGAGGGCATAACCGCGTTCCTGCAGAAGCGCCCAGCGCAGTTCACAGGCAACTGAGCAGCGAACGTATGAACCTCGCCCAGATCCTGTCCGACTCCGCGTCACGCGAGCCCGAACAGATTGCAATCAAGCTCGATGACTTCGAGCTCAACTACGCGCTCCTGGATCAGGCCGCGATGCGCGTCGCTAGCCTGCTGCGCTCCCGTGGAGTCGAACCCGGAGACCGCGTTGCGCTGATGGTCCCGAACGTGCCGCAGTTCGCGGCGATCTACTACGGCATCCTGCGGATCGGCGCGGTCGTGATCCCGATGAACGTGCTCAACAAGCGTCGCGAGGTGGAATTCTTCCTCAAGGACTCAGGCGCCAAGCTCGTATTCGTATGGCAGGACTTCTGCTCCGAGGCGGAACCGGCTGCGGCCGAGGTGGGCAGTGAATGCATCACCGTTGATCTGCAGCAGTTCACGCAGATGCTGTTCGGGCAGGAGCCGCTGACCGAGCTCGTCGAACGCGATCCGAGCGACACGGCGGTGATGCTCTACACATCCGGCACGACCGGGACGCCAAAGGGGGCCGAGCTGTCACACACGAACCTGTTGGAGAACTGCTCGGCGTGCGTCGGCCTGTTCGAGATGGGTGAAGGCACCGTCGTGCTCGGCGCGCTACCGCTGTTTCACGCGTTCGGCCAGACCTGTGGTCTCAACACGTCGGTGCTGGCCGGCGGCATGCTGACGCTGATCCCGCGCTTCGATCCCTCCAAGGCGCTCGAGATCATTCAACGTGACAAGGTCACGGTCTTCGAAGGGGTACCGACCATGTACGGCGCGATGCTGCACGCGCCAGACCGAGCGCATTACGACGCCTCGTCCCTGCAGGTCTGCGCTTCGGGCGGCGCGGCGATGCCGGTCGAGCTGATGCGCGCGTTTGAGGCCGCGTTCGAGTGCAAGATCCTCGAGGGCTACGGCCTTTCAGAGACCTCACCCGTGGCGTCGTTCAACCACCCGGATCGGGAGCGCAAGCCTGGCTCCATCGGGACTCCGATCCGTGGTGTCGAGATGCGGATCGTGGATGAGAGCGACAACGAGCTTGCCGCCGGGGATATCGGAGAGATCGTGATCCGCGGCGACAACGTCATGAACGGCTATTGGGGCCGGCCAGAGGCGACCGCCGCGGCGATCCGTGACGGCTGGTTCCACAGCGGCGACCTGGGTCGGACCGATGAGGATGGCTACTTCTTCATCGTCGACCGCAAGAAGGACATGATCATCCGCAACGGCTTCAACGTCTACCCGCGGGAGATTGAAGAGGTCCTGTACGGGCACCCGGCGATCCGCGAGGCGGCTGTGGTCGGGATCCCGCACGACGAATTCGGTGAGGAGATCGGCGCCGCGGTGTCGCTCAAGGAAGGCGTCGACGCGACCCCTGAAGATCTGCGTGAGTTCGTCAAGGAGCAGGTCGCGGCCTACAAATATCCGCGCAAGATCTGGATCGTCGACGAGCTGCCCAAGGGTCCGACCGGCAAGATCCTGAAGCGCGAGATCGTGCGACCCACAGCAGACTGAGGTGAGTGAATTGAGCGTGAGCAGCGTGTCGTCCGATGGGACGGTTGAGATTCGGGCGGCGCTCGACGGGGACGTCGAGTTCATGTTCGCGATGATCGTCGGGCTTGCTGAATACGAGAAGTCGCCCGAGTCGGTACTCGGCACGCCGGATTTGCTGCGCGAAGCACTATTCGCAGATCGGCCCCTGGCTGAAGCCGTGATCGCCGAGCTCAACGGCGAGCGGGTCGGCTTTGCCCTCTTCCATGGCACCTTCTCAACCTGGCACTGCCGCCCCGGGATCTGGCTTGAAGACTTCTTTGTCCTGCCGGAGTACCGGCGACACGGCATCGGCGAGCGGATGTTCCGACAGATCGCGCAGATCGCGGTCGACCGCGGTTGCTCGCGCTTCAACTGGACAGCGCTCGACTGGAACACACCGGCGCTGAACTTCTACGCGAAGATGGGCGCCGAAGCGATGGACGAGTGGACCAACCACCGTTTGAGCGGTGACGCGTTACTGGCGGTCGCGTCTGGTTCCGCCGGCACTGGGTCAGCCGGCGCCTAGGCTCGGCCGGCCCCTAGCTGGTTGGGATCCGCCCCGCCCAACGCCACCCGGCGCTGAGCGGGGTTGTCGCGTATCTACTGATCGCCGGGTGCGTGGCCGCCGAAGCTGATCACCTGCTGAATCCCGCTCGGGCGGTTTGTGTACCGCATCGTGTAGCTGAGTAGACCCGGGATGAACGTGATCCGCTGCGGGACCGCGCTCACCCGCCAGTTCGCGGGGTTCGAGCCCTGCTGAGCTTCGAGCGTGTTGCCCGCGGTGTTGAGCGCTCCCCAGAGCAGGCTGGCGCAGCGCTTGACGTTGCCTGCGCCGCAGTACTTGACCGCGAACTTGCCCTGGACGGGCTCACCGAGGATCGTGCGTAGATCCTTGTTCATGTACACATACCAGCCGGTGTACTGGCCGTCGGGCGGCGGATTGTCGTCCGCGACGAGGCTGTTGAATTGCGCTGTCAGGTTCGGACCAAGAACCGCCGACGCCCACGCGTCCGCCAGATCCGGCCAGGCGGTCAGCAGGATCGCCGCGCCTGGCGAGGTGACGTCGCCCGTGCCGTTCGAATCGGTCTTGTCCAGCAGGCTCGAGCCGTTCTCGTACCAGAGGTTGAGCAGCGAGAGCATCTTCGCATCACGGTTGCTCGGTGCCTTCACCTTGCCGAGGACCTGCGCGAGCAGCGGCTCCAACGTGACCTCGTCCACGTCTTGAGTGGCGGCTTCGTTCATCGCCGAGACGACATCCGCCGGGGTCAGATCGCTGCCGGTTCCGAGATTCTTCAGCAGCAGTGAGACGCGTTGGACCGCACCGAGCGTCCAGTTGTCGTCGGGCGCTTCATACCCGGCCTCGGTGCGGTTGTTCCAGTTCACGATCTCACCGCTGGGCGGGTTCACGCCCTGCGGGTGATCCTTGGCCGGGACAAAGCCACGCCACTCCTCGGTGCCGTCCCCGTTGACCGGAAGGTCCTGGTCGACGTTCTTCGGCTGGATCGGGACCAGGCCGCTGGTGTAGACGCCGATGTCCTTGTCGTTGATGTAGAGCGAGTTGAAGGTTTGCGGCGTCTTGGCTGCCGCCGCGAAGAACTGCTTGACGTTGTGGACATGGCCGTGGGCGAGCTCGTAGTAGAAGAGCAGGTCGTCAACGTCCTTACCAGTGCTGGCGCGCCTCTGCGTGAGCGCCACCGGCTGCCCCTTGACGGTCGCGTAGCCGATGACCGGCCCGTTGACCGTCATCTCGAAGCTCACCTGCGAGGCGGCGCCGCTGTACTGGGTCACGGTGCCGGCGTTGAACTGCTCCATCGGACGGCAGCTGCCGTCGTACACGTACATCGTCTGACTTCCGTCGCAGAGCTGCTCTACGTACGTTGTGATCTGATCAAGTCCCGCCGAGGTCAGTGACCACGCCTGGTCCTCGCTCCGCCCGATGAAGATGTACCCCGGAAACGGAGCCGTGGTCGCACCGATCTGATCGATGCCCGGACCCTGGAGCGCCTCTTCCATAGTCAGGCCTGGGTAGAAGTAGCCGATCTGCGGACCGGCGACCATGATCGGGTGACCGGTCGATGAGCGCTCACCAGAGACGAGCAGCGCGTTGGATGCGTAGTGCTTGACGGTGCGCTGTTCCTTGAGCACGGCGTTCGCGGTTGTCGAGAGGCTGTCCGGGTCGAGCATCACGTTGCCGGAGTCATTTTTCGGCGGCGGCTGGAACTCAACGGTTCCGGGCACGCTCACCGGAGCTTCGGGGTCGTTGGCCTCGCGCAGGTCATTCCAGACCGCATAACCCTTCTTCTTGCCGAGCGCCTGCTCGAGCGACGACAGGAACTCCCCATTGGCGGCCTGCTGGCCGCCGCCTTCGCCGACGAACTGATCCTTGAGCGCGTTGAACGCGTAGATATCGGTCAGCGTGAAGGGCGGGTAGGCAGGGTTGTACTCCTGCCGGTAGGCGTTCATGCCGTTGATGTAGACGGTGAGGTCGTGCAGCACGGCATGCCCCTCCTTGCCCGCCGCAACCAGTGATCGGGTCTGCTGGGCGACGTAATCAATCGTCTGCTGGGAAGGCGCGAACGTGGCTCCTTCGCCGATCAGCGAGATCGCGCTGTAGCCAGGAGCGTTGATCGCAGCCAGGTAGGCGTCGCCGCGAGCCTGGTTGAGCAGGATGCTGCGGTCTTCGGCCATCGCCCAACCTGCTCCCCAGGTGACGTCGTCACGGGTTTTGCCGATGATGTGCGGGATGTTGTACTTGTCGCGATAGATCGTCACGCCGACGCGGGGAACCACTTCCTGAGTCGAGGGTCCGACGATGTCCGCCCCGAGCGTCATGGGGATGAAGTCCTTGTCTATGTCCTTGGCGGTGACATGGCCAAAGAGCGGAGTCAGGGCGTTGTAGAGCTTCGCCTGGTCGTTCGCGTTAGGCGGCGTCGGATAGCCGCCGTACTCACCCGACGGCATGATGTCGCGAGCGATGATGGCGTCGTCCTTCGGGGCCGCGGCCGCCCGGGCGGTGGCACGCGCTGCCGCTGTTGCGGCCACTCGGTGCGGCACGTTCGCCGGCAGCTGCCGGTGGCCCGATGCGGCTTCCGCGAGTCCCAATACGGCCGCGATGGCGATGACAGCTCCAGCCCCTGTCGCCAAAGGCGTTCTCAATCTGAGCACAACAACCTCCCTCTCCTCAGAACACGCCGTGTGTTCCTGCGGCGAGTCTATGACTTCGATCGGCCGCGCCAGCCGGAAGCCGCGGGTCAAATAGATGAGCCCCGCCGGTCGGCGGGGCTCATCGTTAGCAGACCTATAAGCCGGATCTTGTCTAGAACAGTCATCCATCTAAGCGGCCTACCCGGACCTTGGCGGGCAACCTACAAACGGTCCTGCTCGGCCTTGCATCAGGTGGGGTTTACCTTGGCCGCCGCGTCACCGCGACGCCGGTGCGCTCTTACCGCACCATTTCACCCTTACCGGCCTGGGACGCTGCAGCGGCCCCAGGCTTAGGCGGTGTCATTTCTGTGGCACTTTCCCGCGGGTTTCCCCGGGTCGGCGTTACCGACCACCTTGCCCTGCGATGTCCGGACTTTCCTCGAAGGTTTGCACCCCCGCAACTGCTCAGTCTGCGCGCAGAAGCATAGCGCCGCCATGCGGCGTCGCCCAACAATGGGCGATCGCTCTCACATGCTGCGCATGAGACCGACGACACGCCCAACGATGCTGACCTCGCGCACCAGAATCGGAGCCATGGTCTCGTTCTCCGGCTGCAGACGGACGTGGTCGCCTTCATGGAAGAAGCGCTTTACCGTCGCCTCGTCCTCGACCATCGCAACCACGATCTCTCCGTCTCGCGCGGTCTCCTGACGCTGCACTACGACGAGGTCGCCGTCCAGGATCCCGGCGTTCTTCATCGACTCGCCGCGGACTCGCAGCAGGTAGTCACCACCGTCTCCCCCAGCAGCCGACGGACACTGGATGTGCTCCTCAACGTTCTGCTCGGCGAGGATCGGAGTACCGGCGGCGACCTGGCCTACAAGCGGGAGGCCCGGATTGACGAACCCGCGAACACCGGCCGCGGCGCGGTCGAGCAACTCCATCGCCCGAGGTTTGGTCGGATCGCGGCGCAACAGTCCGAGCTTCTCCAGGTTTGCCAGATGCGCATGCACTGTCGACGACGACGCGAGACCAACGGCCTTGCCGATGTCCCGCACGGTTGGCGGATACCCGTTCAGATCGGTGTACCGCTTGATGAAGTCGAAGATCTCCTGCTGACGCTTGGTCAGGTCCATCCTTCCAGCTCCTTGCTCGGATAGTCGCTCAAAGCGGCGAACATGTGTTCGGAAAGATACATAACCCGCTGGACAGACACGCAAAATCCCGCCCGCCTGGCGACACTCCACGGCCAGGATGCCGTGGCTATACTCGCCGTCCCAAGCGCTCGTGGCGGAATTGGTAGACGCGCAAGGTTGAGGGCCTTGTGGACTAATAGTCCGTGGTGGTTCGAGTCCACTCGGGCGCACTTGGGAAGCCCCGCTCTGCGGGGCTTTTTTGTTGCTCAGTTCCGGTGTGTGCCGCGAGGGCGTGGAGTTACGGCCTCGAACGCGAGTCCCTGGCTGCGGCAGCCACCGCAACCACGTCCCTACGGGTTGCGCCGGGCGCCGCGGCGGCCCGCAGGACTGCGAGTGCAAGGTCCTCGCTGTCCTGGACCTCCATCAGGGAACCCATGCAGGCAAGCGCCGCGCGCACCGCCGAGCGCGGCCATGGGACAGCTATGCAACCCAACTCCGGGTGGATCTCTCCGTGATCCAGCGCGACGCCGGAGACGCGGATCTGCCCGATACGCCGATCAAGCTCATTTCGGCTACACCCGGCTGCGTCCGGGCGGAGCGACCGGCGTGGAGTCGTTGCGAAGGTCGCAGCGGTAAATGCCGCGTATTCGGGGTGGCCGATCATGTCGGTGGTGGCGTCCGGAAACGGCTCTGGCGGTAACAGGCGATCCAGCTCGGCCTCGCTCAGCTGTGACGCGATCACAGTGCCGGCAGCGGTGGCAAATAGTGGGACGCTGCTTCCCAGTCCCACGCCAATGCCAAGCCTGCCACCGGCTGAGGCGACGATCACCGCACGCGTGCCGACGAGCACGTAAACCTGTGACTGCATTCCGGTGACGCCGCTGATCGTCTCGACGACCGGCATCGCCTGGCGCACAAACTCGGCGCTGGCACTCGAATGCGCAAGCAACGCCGCACGTGGCCCCAGTGAGATCCGCCCGTTCTCACGAACAACCCAGCCGTCCGGCTCGCAGGCACTGATCATCCGCGACACGACCGACTTATCCATACCGGTCATTCGCGCCAACTCCGTAACCGTCAACGAGCCATGTCCGTCGATCCTTTCGAGCAGGTCAAGACCACGCATGAACGTCTTCGACATGTTGCAATTATAGCAACAAAGCTTGTGATATCGTCCGATACGGCTGTAGAACGCACGGGGGCGGGGGCGGTGGCACAGCACGATTGACTCGGGCTAGGGGTGCAACCCCACCCCTAGCCCGAGCGCCTGCCAGCGCGCCGTCTGAGCTCGCCTGGGCACTGTCGGCGGTGGACGTAAATGCCAATTTCGCACGAACCCTGGACTATCCGTGGCAACATCCACTCCGTCGAGGACTTCCAATGCGTCCAGGAAGAGTCCACTCGGGAGCGCTTGGAAGAGCCAAGCTTTGCGGGGCTTTTCTGCTCCTACACAGGATCACATTCGACCGTTGTCGCTGGCTCGGGCCAGTTGCCGCGTCGGTGTAGTTCGGTGCTGCGTCGTGCGCTTCGGGCAGCGTAGGTGGTGTTTTGGGTTCGATCATGCCGCTGTGCGCGCTGTCGCATCGGTCGTTGCCGTCGCCGGCGATGCCGTGTGCTCGTGCGCTGGTACGAGAACTGCTGCGAGCGCCGTTCCGGCGGCGGCCATACCTGCGGCGACGAGCATCGCGGTTTGGAAGCCGTTGACGATGTGGATGGGTGTGTGGGTCGTGCCGGTGGTGTAGCTGGTGGCGACTGCGGTGATGACGGCGAGGCCGATCGCGCCGCCGATCTGTTGGGCGGCGTTGATCAGTCCGCCTGCGAGTCCGGTTTGGTCCTCGTGGATGCCTGCGACTGATTCGCTGGTGATCGCGACGAAGATCAGGCCGAGGCCCGCTCCGATTGGCAGTGATGGGAGGAGAATGTTCGGGACGTAGCTGCCGTGGACCGGTATCCGTGAGAACCACGCGAGGCCGACTGTGAAGAGCCCGAGGCCGCTGAGCAGCACGGGTTTCGTTCCGATTCGTTCCACCAGCGGTCCGGCTGCGCCTGCGGCGGCCATGAGCATCAGCCCGAGCGGCAGCTGGGTGAGTCCGGCGTGGATTGCGCTGTACCCGAGAATCTCCTGCAGGTAGAGGTTCATCACGAAGAACAGGCCGACCATCGCTGCGGCGCTGGCTGTCATCACCAAGTTCGATGCGCGCACGTGGCGCTGACGAAAGATGGTGAGTGGCACGAGCGGCGCCGCGACGCGCGACTCGACGATCACGAACCCTGCCAGCAACACGACGCTGAGGCAGAGAAGCCCGACCGTTTGGGTTGATCCCCAGCCGGCGGCGTTGGCACGCACCAATGCGAACAGCATGCTGAGAACCCCGGCTGTGACGAGCGTTGCGCCGGCCCAGTCGATCGAACGGTTGGTGACATTGGCGCGGGACTCGGGGATGCGTTGCAAGCCGAGCACGGCGAGAGTGAGGGCGAGTGGGACGTTGATAAACAGCACTGAGCGCCACCCGAACGCGCTGGTCAGGATGCCGCCGAGGATCAGGCCGGCGACGCNNGCGGCGGGCGCGAGCGCGGCGGCACCCAGTCCCTGGAGCGCACGGAACGCGATGAGTTCCCCGAGCGATGATGACAGTCCGCCCGCGAAGGAGGCTGCAGCGAAGAGGCAGAGCCCTGAGACGAACAGTCGCCGCCGCCCGAACAGGTCCGCTAGTCGTCCGCCCAGGAGCAGCGCCCCTCCAAACGCGAGGATGTAGGCGCTGACGACCCATGAGAGCGAGTCGGTAGAGACGTGCAGGTTGCGGCTGATCGACGGCAGCGCGACGTTGATGATCGTGGCGTCGAGGATCACGACGAATTCGGCTATCGCCAGTAGCCACAATGCGAACCAACGGCGTGGGTCAGGCAGGTGAACGGACTCCGTCAGGGCAGACATTGAATGGATCTCTCTAGGTTTGAGGTTGAAGGGTTTGGTTACTGCTTGGCCCGGATCGGCGTGATGATCCGGTGGCTGATGCGCCACTGACCGTCGTGTCGGCGCAGCGTGTCGAGGTGGGTGACGCTCTCGAGCGTGCCGTCGCGCATCAACATGAGCCCTTTGGACTGGGCTGTCGCGACGCCGTGCTCGTTGCCTGAGATCAGTACGTTCGTGATGTGATGGGCGAGCGGGCCTCTGTCGCCCATGCTCGCCGCGGCCCTGCGGACGGTCTCGATGCCTTCGAACACGCCGATGCCGACGGCACTCATGTCGTAGACGACCTCAGGCGTGAAGATCTCCTCGATTCGATCGAGCTCATCCGCGTCAAAGATGTATCCGTGCAACGACAGGACGTCGCCGATCGCGAAGCGGTCGTCAGCCCGCAGCGTGCTCAGTTCGTCCGGGTGATGCGTTTCTGACTGGCTCAACATGATCGGTCCCCTTATTGGTTATCCGTACCTTTTGGTACTGAGTTCACAATAACACGAGGTTCCAAATCATGCCAAGTCCCATTTGGAACCTCGGTTATTGCGGTCTATGCTTCCGGGCATGAATCCGCCGATTCCCCTCGTCGAGCGCAAACGACGTCAAGCGCGAG
This sequence comes from Solirubrobacterales bacterium, assembly GCA_003137075.1. Lineage (GTDB taxonomy): Bacteria > Actinomycetota > Thermoleophilia > Solirubrobacterales > Solirubrobacteraceae > Palsa-465. The sequence continues at coordinate 50,096 of PLES01000176.1, read as the reverse complement.
CGCGCATCGTTCAGGCCGCCGAGGAGCTCTTCTTCGCACGCGGCTTTGACGACGTCTCAGTGAGCGACATCGCCGAACGGGCCGAGGTCGGCAGGACCACGTTCTTTCGCCATTTCAGCGACAAGCAGGAAGTCGTCTTTGCCAAAGAGCAGCAGCTGCTGGAGATGATCACCGCGGCCGGGCAGGCGGACGACTTCGTTCCGGTAAACGACATGACCGAGGCCGTCGAACAGCTCTGCCGGCTCGTCCTCGCCATGTGCGCCAGGGCGACCGCCGACCCCGAGGACTACGCCCGCCACTTCCGGCTCGTCGAGCAAACCGTCGATCTGCGTGCCCGTGACGCCCTGAAGATGCAGGAGTTCGCCGGTCAACTCATTGACGTCCTGATCAACCGAGGCGCGGACCCGACCGTCGCAGCGTCTGCAGCCTACGTGGCCCTCGGCTGTTATCTCACCGCCAGATCACTCGGCAACGATCCTCGGACACTGGTCGACGACACCCAAGCGGCTTTCGACCGAATACTCAAGCTCGGGACAGCAACCACCTCCGCCTAAACACGACGCGCGGCCGCGGTCTGTAGCGGAGCCACGCACCGGCGCCGATGGCGGGGGCTGCGCGGCGGCTGGGCGAGCCGCGGCCGGAGCTCGTGGGGCTGGTCATGGCATCCAGCGGCCCCTATGGACGAGTTGGGTTACCTCTGAAGATCCACTGAACGTCGCATCGGTCGTAGAACTGACCGTAGATGCCGAAAGGCATCTCATGGAGTTCCTGCAACCTCGTGTTGTTGTCGCCATCCCTGAGGCTCTCAAAGACTGCTCGCAGCTGTTCCCCGGAATCGCCGGTCACGAAGATCGCCGACATGTTTCCCTGGACACCGTCGTGAGACGGGGATGCCATCCAGTCCGAGGCTGAGATCGCAACCCTCGGTTTGAGTTTGAGTTGCCAGTGAGACGCCCTCGCCGTGAAGCCTGCGGCACGAGCGCGAGGGGCGCGGCCTGCATAACTCCTACCCGTGCGTTGCGCTCGACCGATCAGTCGCAGTTGTACCGCCTGAGCGACCCAAACGCGACGCTGCCCCTCCGCGAGCGGTTGCGGTAGGAGTTGTGCTCGTTTTCGTCGGCGTCTGGACCCGAGCACACCAACTCCACGCTCGCCTCGTTCGATCAGAAGATCCTGGAAGCCGCCGGAATCGAACGCGTCACCATCCGCTAAGCACTCGAAATCACGTCGGCGCCGAAGGCAAAATGGCTTGCCACGCTCTGTGAATCGCAGCGGAGCGGTCGCTGACACCGAGCCGCTGGTAGACGCCCTGCAGGTGCTTTTGGATGGTCCGTTCGGAGATCTGCAGCTGACTGGCGATATCAGCGGTCGACTGTCCGCTGGCGATCAGACTTAAGACCTTGGCCTGCGCGGGCGTGAGTCCCAGATCCTGAAGAATCGTCTGGTCAGCGAACGGATCCGCCCGCAGAACCTGTCGACTCATTACGTCGGCGTGATGCAGGGCATTTCTATAGACCTGGATGAGGTGCGGACGGGCGACCGCGAGAAGCTCTCGTTCCTCGTTGGTGAAGTCGGTTTCGCGACGGCTCAGAGCAATCGCGAGGATCTCCTCCCTGGCGCTGGGGAGCATGAACGAGATCTGGTATTCGACCCCGATCGGAGCGTAAAACTCACGGTACAGATCGGTCTGACGAAATTGTGCCGAGGTGACCACGTCCGAGAGGCGATAGGGCCGTCCGTCGCGTGTCCGCAGGTGCATTTCGGCGAGTGGGTGTTGGTGCGCGAGGCGGTAGAACAGCTCGTGTGACTCGATCGGCATCGGCGGCTCGACGATGCTCCAGTTCTGGTCCGGATCCGGGCCGACCTGGTTCAGTGACGCGTAGTCACACGGCACCGCAGTTCTTATCGCTGCGAGCAGCCCGTCACGCCACTCATCGAGATCCAAGAGCGCGCCGACGTCGCCGACGAGGTCTAGGACCCGAGCATGGAAAGTCCTGGCTGCCACCGATTTGAGTATCGCCGCCGACCGAGCCGCCCGCGCCACCGAACGTCCAACGTCGCGGCGGAGCGCCGCGCATGGGGCCCTAGAGGCGGGTGCGCACGCTTTGCTCGTCGCCATCATGCACAACTGTGCTCGACGGTCTACGCGGTTTTGCGTAGACCGCGCTCTCGGACGCTCGCCGCTACCCGCTTGACGACTTAGATTGGGCCCCCGAAGCGGCTGGCTCGTTGGATGTCACGTTGATCTAACGGGCCGCTGCTTGAGTTTTTAAAAAGTCGCGGGCACCCGGATCAGGAGCTGAAGATGGCAAAGAACGTCGGTTTGGTCGTACTCACGAAGTCGGTCGTGGCGAGGCGTGCTGCGTTGGGCCTTCTCGGCCTCGTGCTCGTCCTCTGTGCCCCCGGCGTGGCTGACGCCGCGAGCGCACCATCTTCGTGGGGCGACCCACCCAGTGGTCTGGATCAGTCCGGGTGCGGCGGGATGACCATCTCGCCTCACGTGGTCTATGCCGGCGACGATGTGACCGCCACGACGACAGCCAGCACGGCCAACTGCGCGGCGCCTGGCGGTACCCCCGGGCAGAGTTGGAGCTGGCAATACGTACCGGGAACGGTGGTGAGTGGATGCACGGAGGACTCGTCGACGTGCGTATGGCAGACCGGCGCGACGGGAGGATGGGACGAATACTGCATGTCTGGTGCCGCGTGGGTGGGGCCGTGGGACTCCTGCGACTACTACGGGGCCGTCGGAGGGACTCCGACGATCTCCGTGTCCGTGTCGCCGGGGTCGATCAAGGCGGACGGCAAGTCGACGGCGACCATCACGGCGACCGTCTCCGACAGCGGTAGCTCCGAGAGCGGGGACGAGGTTTCCTTGTCGAGCTCTGACCCTGGTCAGAGCATCGGCGCCGTCACGGACAACGGTGACGGCACATACACAGCGACGATCACCGCATCCAAGAAAAGCGGGAATGCGACGATCACAGCCTCTGACACGTCGTCCGACCCCGCGGCTTCCGCCACGACCACACTCACCTCGACGTCCACGTCGGTATCAGTCTCCGGAACTGTCTCGGGTATCAGCTGCTCGGAGACGTCATGTCCGATCTCGGGAGCCTCAGGGTTTACGGTCTTGGTGTCCGGAACGTCGAGCGACGGGCAGTCGGTCAGCGTCACCGCGGTAACCGCTGATGACGGGACTTGGTCTGTCAACGTCCCCGCCGGCACCTACACGGCGGGCATCAGTTCTGATGGTTCCACCTTCGTCAGTAAGGCTTACGAGCAGCCCGTGACCGTGGGCGACAGTCCGGTAACCGGCGTGAACTTCGAAGCGTGCGACGACGGGGCCAGCGAGTCTGAATCGGATGAGCTGCGGACGGGCTTGAACGTGGGTGCGTGGGCGCAACCGGTCCAGGCGCATGCCGCTGCGGCGAACTTCACGCCGTCCTACTGCCAGTCGCTCTACACGATCGGGCTTTCGGCTTCGATCAAGCAGTCGCAGATCGTTGATCCATCGTTGAAGGCACCGTTTAACAGCTCCACCGACCCCTCGCACCCTCACTACTCCGGCTCAACGAGTGCGGCGCGCTTCCTGTACCAGTCTGGCTTCGACAGCCTGTTCGAGGCGTATCCGAAGTACCCGTCCTGCCTTGACCCGGAAGAACTTGTCGATCTGGCAAGGCACGCGACGAAGGTGCGGTGGTACACGTACATGACGAGCGGATCGTCGCTCGGGAAGATCAGCATCCCGCTGGTGTGGAATCAGAACACCGGCAAGGCAGACCAACCCCAACAGGTGGTCTTCGACCCGGATGACTCCCCATCCAGCTCGAATGGGTCACTCACACGCGTATGGCGATTCATCATCTACCCGTCAAATGGGGCGCCGGTGAAGGGCAGCTGTCACATCACGATGCCGCTAACGCCGCGCTACTTCTACGTCCCGGGCGGGTCTGACACGGAGTGGAAGGTCGATGGGCCCACATCGTTCACGATCATCGCGCTCTGGTACATCCCGTTCGAACCGGCCGGAGAGGTCGTGCCACCGGAGACAAGCGCAGAGGCCGTGATTGAGCACTTGATCGGTAAGGAACACGGCGAACAGCTCGTAACGGCATTCGAGCAGATGCCGTGGCCCCTCCGGTTTGCCACGACATACGCGCTCGCCAGCGGCGCCGCGAAGGTCGCCGAAGGCCTTGCGGAACTCCCGGCCGTCTTCGCAAAGGTGGCGGGTGCCACAAAGGAGACGATCACCGACCTAGAGGCAGCCGCGAGCGTCCCTGAGGTTCTTCACGACGCACACACCAAATATGACGTCGCCGCAGGGCTGGCCGAAGGACTGCTGGACGAAGGGCACTACCCGGTAATGGGGGCGGTCATCCGCGGCCAGTTCACGACCACCAACTGGGTCTACAACGCATCCCTTTCGCAGCAGATCCCGGCCGCGGAGACACTCGGCGTGTCCGTCAAGAGCACATCGTTCCCGAACATCTCGATGAGCATCACCCGCACAGCCATGGCCGGCACCGCCAACCAGCCGGTCTGGAACGGAGCGATGCCGTGGCAAAGCGGGGCCGGATCGGACACGACCGGTGAACCGTTCACTGCCAACCCATTCCAAGACAACCCGACAAATCTCATCGTCAACAACACACAGCAGTATTTGCGGGGGCGCAGCGCGGTCGAAGGGATCATCAAAGCCACGAAGGAACTCGCCCCAATCGGCAGCGAAGTCAAATCAACCGGTGACCTCTACGACGACTTCGACGAAGAAGAAGAACTCGCGGAAGCCCCCGCCTGCAGCAACCTTGGAATCCCGGCAAACGATTCCACTATGTGCTGGAAACTCGAGGACGGCCGTCCGTAAAGGACCCGAGACGGCCACCGCAGCGCAGCAGAGGGGCCGGTCCAGCGAGACCGGCCCCTAGCGGTCAATGAATCAGATCGCACGCGTCGTCGGCTACCGGGACGCAACCACCGTGCAGAAACTGCTGCGCTCTTGAGCAAGCCCGTCACCGACCCTGCTGCCCGTTCGGCCGGCGACGATACTGAGATAAATGCCAGCTAAGACTCTCCATGCCCGCGTCCTGGAACTTGTCGGCGAGGTCAGCGGAATCCTCGAGATCGACGAACTTCGCGACGGTTTGCTTGCCGCGTTGCGGGATGCGGTGCCTTGCGATTACGTGTCTCTGAACCAGGTCGGCCCCGACCCTAGTCAGAACTGGAGCATCGTCGAGCCGCCATTGCCAAGCGATGTACTTGAGCTGTTCTACCGCCTGGCGCATCAGAACCCACTCGCTGAGAGGCACATGCGTACGCGCGACGGGCGACCGTACCGCCTCTCAGACGTAGTTACTCAAGCGCAGTTCCACGCAACCGATCTGTACCGAGAGCTTTACGCCCCGATTGGGGTCGAACATCAGATCTCGTTCGCGCTTCCGAGCGCCGGGGAGCAGATCCTCGCGATCGCTCTGAGCCGCCGCGAGGCTGATTTCACCGATGAGGAACGAAGGCTGTTGGCGGTGGCACGCCCGCATCTCATCCAGGCCTATCGCAACGCCCTGCTGCACACCGATCTCATGAGCCGAGCGTCTCGCCGCTCGGCTTCCTCGCCTGATCAGAAGGCCCTGCAGTCGCTTGGGCTCACGCCTGCACAAGCCAACGTCCTAAGCCTGATCGCAGCCGGACAATCGACCAGTGATGTTGCGGGAGAGCTGCGTATCTCCGAGCGCACCGTTCAGAAGCACCTGCAGCGAATCTACAAAGGGCTTGGCGTCGGCGACCGTTCGGCCGCGATTCACCGAGCCTGGGAAACCACCCTGCCTTCAACGGATACGTGATTTCGCGTACGTACGATTTCCCGGTTTTCGCTTTCGAATGTATGTTCCGGACGGGGGCCTACCGGGGCAAATTCTGGACCGGCCAAGACAAAACATGACCGGTCGCCGAGCGGGCGCCGGACGCGAAAGGGACTATTCAGCCGATGCGAGTCAAGCGATTTGCGGCGATCTTTGCTGCTGTTCTGTTCGGTCCGGCGGCTTTCGCCGCCGCGGCGTCGGCGTGCACCATCAACTATGTCGGTTCCCCCGGGGGAACCTGGGGTCAGGCGTCGAACTGGTCGCCCGCCCGCGTGCCGACAGCCACCGACGACGTCTGCATCAACGGGACGACGGAAGTCATTTTCGCGCCGTACGTAACAACCGAGCAGGTCTACTTCGACACCGTGAACAGCATCACGATCGGTGCCCAGGCAACGCTTGTGATCGCAGGTGAGGACAGCAGTTATGGCGGGGACTACTACCAGGAGTCCGACCTGACGGCCAACAACAGCGTCACCGTCGACAGTGGCGGGACATTGGTGCTCGACTCCACGGCGATCAACACGCTCAGCGGTCCGGTCCCCCAGGGCGCCACCTCCGGCGGCCAAGCGAAGCTCTACGTCGACAACGACCCGACCCCCGGAGCCCCGACCCCGACATTGACCAACGACGGGACGATCGAAGCTGAGAACGATCCCGGCACTTCATTCGGTGAGTTCATCCAGGGACCGATCAACAACGCCGGATCACTCACCGACGCCTCCGGCAAGCTGACGCTCCAGGACAGCGGCCTGGCGAGTTCCAACTCCGGCACGGTGACTGTCGCCGCCGGCGCCACGACGATGCTGTCCGGTGGTCCGGGATTCACCAACTCGGGTCAGATCACGGCGACCGGATCGCTGATACTCGGCTCGCTCAGCCCACAAACATGGACCGAGAGTGGCGGCTCGGTGAGCGGGAGCGCGGTGGCGCTGTACAACGGCGACACGCTCGATTATGTGGCGGGTACTGGCTCGTTCTCGTTCAGCAGCGGGAACGAAGAGAACTCGATCTCGGGCACGATCCCGGCTGGTCAGACCGTCAGCCTGACCGCAGGCGCCAGCGGCAACGCGATCATCGGCCTCGACGGCACCGTGACCAACAACGGTACGTTCAGCATGAACGCCCCGACGGGCGCGACGGGCAACCCGGAGGTTGACCCGGGCCCTGCCGGCGGGATGCTCGTGAACAACGGCGCCCTGGATCTGCTCGACCCGATCGCCACGCAGAGCAATCTGTTCCGTGCGGACCTCACGAACGGCACGGCCGGCGTGATCGACGTGGAGTCGGGCACGACGAACTTCGACGGCGGGAACACCCTGGCCAACCAGGGCACGCTCCTGATAGCCCCGGCGGCGGAGTTCGTGCAGCGTGCCGGCACTGTGACCAACATCGGCACGTTCTCGCCGCAGATTGCGTCCGCGACCGACTTCGGCACGTACGACCTGTACGGGGGAACCTTCAACGCCGGCGGAGCGTTCAGCCCGGTACTGGTTGCTGGTTACGTGCCCGCAGCGGGCCAGGAGTTCGACGTACTCAACATAGGTGACACCGACACGTTCAGTGGCAAGTTCTCCACAGGCGGCAACGGTTTCACACCGGACTACACCCATGCGAGCCCCGAGCCGGGCGATGTCAGTGCGGTCTACTCGGCGTCGTCGGCGCACGGCGTCGTCCACGCGGGCAAGGTGAGCACGAAAGGTGGCAAGCTCTCGCTCAAGGTCTCCTGCCCTGCGCATGCCACCTGCCTCGGATATACCGCGACCGCAACAGTCACAGAGCACCTCAAGGGCAAAAAGGTGATCGGGCTCGCCGCGGCCGCACGGAAGACGACAACCAAGCTGCTCACGATCGCCAAGGCAAAGGGCACCGTCGCCGGCGGCAAGACGACTACCGTCAAGCTCTCCCTGAACAAGGCGGGCGCGGAGCTGCTCAGGCGCTACGGCAGGCTGCGGACGGTGGTGACGTTGACCGTCGCCGGTAAGACGTTGTCGAAGAGCACCGTCACCTTGGTGGCACCCAAGCCGGCGCACAAGAAGAGGTAATTCTCGAAGCGCGAGATGGCGCACCTCCACGGCGAAAGCCCGGTATATATGTACCGGGCTTTCTGTTACGAGCTGTTATGCGTGCCGTTACCGGCGGGCACCTCATCTGCGCGCCCGGGATCACCACCGGGCTCCAGTGGTTCAAGCGTCAGCTGTTCGAGCATGCCGGTCAGCTCAAACAGCCGGCGCACTTGGTTTGCGCGGCAGCAGATCACGAGGTGGTAGCCATTGCGAACCGCGGAGCGCCGAGCACGGACAACAGCCGAGATGGCAACACAGTCCATGAAGCGCACACCGTCGAGATCGAGGATCAGACGGCCATGTTCGACGTCGGCGAGCCCGTCGAGCACGCGATCGAGCTTCGCCACAGTCGAAAGATCCAACTCCCCCCTTACCCGGACGCGCGCGGCTTGCGAACCGCACTCGACCGCAACATCGAACAGCTCCCACTCATCGCGAGATTCATGGTGCGGGCGGTCCTCGAGCTCAGGCATCGGAAGTCACCGACCGGTCCATGTCGCTCGTCGGCTGGCGAGCCCTCTCCCGGCAAGCTGGCCGCAAACGCAGTGCCGATTCGCGTTGCGTGAAATCGGTGGAGCCAGTGGGTGACATCGAGCCCTCGTGCGGTAGGTGAATTCACCAGGCGGCCGGAAACCCAGCCGTACGTCGTCTGACGATCAGATCGATCACCGTGACGACTGCGGCCGCAATGTTGAGCCGATACTGGTCACCAGCCGAGGATTAAGACGAGGCGACAACTCACACTTTACATGCGTGCTCAAGCCCCTCCTCGCTGGCCCGCCCGTCACCTGCCAATCCGCGCCAGCTCGACCAAGATGCCGAAGAACCGAGTCCTCCGGCTGAACGCCATGCGCGCTCGTGCCCCGGAGCCGGACGCCGCTCGGCCCCAACAACCGTGGCGACCGCGCCTACTCACAACGCCAACCGCATTGTCGCTAGACGTTAAGCGGTCGCACTATATACGATTACGGGGGTGGCACCGCTCCGGGACGGGATCGATCATCTGCGTGTTCTTATCGCTAATGAGCGTAAGGATCGTCTCGATCTCGTCGTTCCGATCGTGGCCGGCCTCGGCCACGAGGTCATCGCTCGAGAGATCGAGGTTGAGGATGTCGGTGCCGTCACGGCTCGGGAACGACCTGACGTTGCGCTCGTCGGCCTCGGGGCCAGTTCAGAACACGCACTCGAGCTGATCGACAAGATCGTCCACGAGGCTGCCTGCCCGGTCATAGTCTTGCTGCACGAGCCGGATCCCAAATTCGTCAAGGAAGCCTCCAGGCGAGGCGTGTTCGCCCACATCTCGGACGACGATGTCGAGGATTGGCAGAGTTCGATCGATATCGTGCTGCGCCGGTTCGCTGAATACCAGGACCTGCGCGGAGCGTTTGGACGGCGCGCCACGATCGAGCGGGCCAAGGGCATCCTTATGGAGCGCCACGCGATCAACGAGGAAGCGGCGTTCGAGATGCTGCGCGAGCGATCGCGCATAGACAACCGCAAACTCATCGATCTCGCTGCTGCGGTGGTCGATGGCCACCGCCTCCTCCCCAAGCACCTGCAGCCGCCCGAGACACCCTGATCCGCCTGGGTGCGGCAGCCGGCCCGCTCTCCGCGGGCGGAGAGCTACTGCGCCGTGTCGGATATCGACGAAATGCCAGGGCGGCCGGCGTTGTTCCGAAGGCAGTATCAAGCGTGGGGGTAGGAGTAGGATCTTGACTGAGCGACGCCTCAACCCCCGGCAGAGTTCCGTCCCGGCTACAGCATCTGGTCGGCTTAGGCGCGATGACACACAGTCGTCGGCGCCCCATCCACACCGCCCAGGAGTCAAGTAGATGCACCACGCTGGTTTCGTACTTGAGTTGCCATCGCTGCGCTTCGAAATGAACGTGATCACGTGGTCGTGATGGCGGTGGCGACAGGAACGCTGGTGATTCTGGTCGTCATCGCGGCGATCGTCGTGCTGGGCTTCGGCGCCTGGGTCCAGCTCCGGCGCCGATCTGGCGGCGTGATCGTCTCACGCAGGAGACGACGACCTTGAAGCTGTTGCTTTCCGGCACCTCGATTCGCGGTCTCCCAATTGTGACGGTCACAACCGGGGAGGACTTGGCTGAGGTGCGCGACATTATCTACCGGCCCGAGGCGGGTCGGATCGTCGGATTCACGCTGAACAAGCGCGGACGGTTCGCAGGTCGATGCAAAGAGGTCTTGCTGACCGAGCACGTACACGCAATCGGGCGGGATGCGGTCATGGTCACCGACGCCAGTCAGCTCGCCGATCGGGACCAGGCATCCTCTGAGGTTGCGGCCCCTGAGGCCAGGCGAGACGTGACCGACAACGATGTACTGACCGAGGCTGGCGTGAGCTTGGGCCAGATCCGCGACGTTGTGATCCTGGCAGGCGCCGACGGTGGCGAGGTGGTCGGCTATCAGATCGAGCTGCCTTCCGGCGGATCAGGCTACATACCGTCGCCTGCGCAGTTGGCGATCTCCGGCGATGCGCTGGTGGTTCCGGATGTAACCGAGGAGTTCCTAAGTCACGATCTAGTCGGCTTGGGTGCCGCAGTGGATGAGTTCCGCGCGAGGCTGGGCATCCGATGAGCGATCAATTCACTGCTGTGCTTGGCAGGAAGGTGGTCAGCAGGGAAAGCGCCGAAGAGCTGGGCAACGTCAGCCACATGATTGTCGACGCCGAGCAGCGACGCATCGTTGCGGTGACCGTTGGTAAGCGCCGCAAGGCTCGTGTGGTCGACTGGGAGGGCTTCACCGGATTCGGGCCTGACGCGGTTTTGGTGACCGCCGAGAGTTCACTGCGAGAGCCACAGGATGCCCGCGAGCAGGCCGCCGCGTCGGGAGAGCTTGAGCTGCTCGGCAGACGCGCTCTAAGCGATCTCGGCAACCTGCTGGGAGAGATTGGCGATGTGAGCTTTGATCCGGAGACGGGTGCGCTCGAAACGATCCTTGTTGGGGGCCACAACCACCCGGCCACCTCGCTGCTGGGCGTGGGGTCGTTCGCCGTGATCCTCCACGTTGACGAAGCCGCTGAAGTTAAGTGACAACGCCTCGACCCTGAGTAGGGGGTGAAGGCTAAGCGCCGACCACACTACTTCTGTCGCAAGCGCGCTTGTAGGGCGTCCGTCGGATGTGCAAGCAGTGTTAGAGACCTGACGCCGACAGAGGGCTAGACTTGTTGCTCGGCTCGCCTCAACCTTCGGCGACCGAATTTTCCCGACTTCAGCGCTCGGTCGGAGTGTGCGTGATCGCGTCTGCGGTCGTGCTTCATCCACTGCCTGAGGAGCCGGACCGTGACGTTGCTTCCAACACAGCCAGTGCCAGCATGGGCGGCGCTTGCGCATCGGCCCGATACACCATGACCCGAGGCGATCAGACAGCCTCCGATAGCGACCAGACGCTCGCGGACACTGACCAGACAGGTTCCGACAGCGACCAGACGAGCGCTGACACCGACCAGGTTGCTGCGGACCGAGATCAGGCTGCAAGTGACCGTGACCTCGCAGCCGGTGTTGATCCGCGTGACCACCAGATAACACGCGATATCCGTCAGCGCACCACCCTCCAGCGCGAACGGAGCGCCCGAGCACGGTTGGATGCCGCTGCCGAGCGAGACGAGGTCGCTCACACGCGTGACCTCGCCGCGCTTGCGCGTGACCACGCCGCCAACGCCCGCGACCTGGCGATGGCCCAGGCCGATGCCGCGAGTGAGCCGCCCGGGAGCCGAGGGGACTTCGGCGTGGAGATCCTGCTGCGCGCCGCCGACCAGCGCAAACGTGCGGCCGAACACCGAGTGCTGGCCGCCGAGCACCGCGCACTGGCGGCTGATGACCGACGCGAATCTGCTCGGGATCGCGAGCAAGCGGCCAACGAGCGGCTGAGAGCGCTCGCAGACCGCGAGATCCTCGCAGCTGAAATCGCGATGGCTGAGACTGACGAGCTGACCGGCGCACGCACGCGCGCAGCCGGGCTGATCGACCTAGACCGCGAACTCGACCGCTGCCGCAGGACCGGCAGCACCTTCGTCATCGCTTACATCGACGTCGTCGGCCTGAAGGAGCTCAACGATACGCTCGGCCGCCCGGCGGGCGACGAGCTGCTGCGAGATGTCGCAGAACTCTTCAGAGCGCATCTGCGCTCGTACGACCTGATCGTCCGCATCGGTGCCGACGAGTTCATCTGCGCCATACCGGGCATGTCCGAAGTGGACGTGAGGCAACGCTTCAGCACGATCGGGAGCGCGCTCGCCGCTCGACCGGATGCCCGTGGAATTAGGGCTGGCTTTGCGACCTTGCGCGAAGACGAGTCAGCCACACAACTGATTGCTCGCGCAGACGCTGAGCTGATCCAACCGCTGCACCAGCTGCCGTCCACTCGGCTCCACCTCGCGGACTGAGCGCGCAACGCCCAGAGCTTTGCGGGCAGTGTCGGCGTGACCGACCTGACCTGGTAGCCCGCACCTGCCTAAAAACCGGATTTGCCGGCTGCCGCGCCGCGCAACAAATCCACTCAAGTGATTCCTCTAATCAGCCGAAGCTGGTGGCATGGAATCCGTATTTCAGAAAAACCGACTCAGCTTCACCACTCTGGCTGTTGTTGCCGCTTATGTGGTGCTCGCGGCGACGACCCATGTCGTCATGCTGGGGATCCTGCCTGTGCTGCTCTCGTTTCGCGCCTTCCGGCGCGGCGAGATGTTCGCGCCGTTTGCGCTCGTTGGTGCACTGGCCGCGGTCCTGATTGCAGTGTCAACCCTGTCAAACCATTGAACCAGCCTGCCTCAGCGGGACCTGCGCCACCCGGCGTAGGTCCCGCCCAGTAGACAATCCGACATGCGACGGGTATGTCGACATGCCCTACCGCTCGCAGCTCTTGTCACTCTGGCGTTGCTGATCCTGGCGGGCTGCGGCTCAATCAACACTCAGCCGCGCGACGCTGCCGGCGGGCAGACACTGTTCGGTCCCTTCGCGGGTTACTTCTGGATAGGTCAAGTGCACCAGGTAAGCGCGGTGGTGGTCGTGCCTGCCGTGATCGCACAGTCACAACCGGGCACGGCAGGAACCTGGATCGGGGCCCAGGGCCCGACCGATCCGAAGACGCTGTACTCCCCGTTCTTTCAGGTAGGCGTGAACGAAGGCCGCCTGGAACCGTCAGACGGCGTGCCGGGCGCGGTTGGCTACTACGGGTTCTGGAGCTCGACCGGCAAAGGTTTTCACCCGCTGTTCCTGTTCAACGCCTACCCAGGTGACCGGGTGCGTCTGGTGATGACCGTGAGACGCACGCGCTGGCTGATCTCTGCCGATGACGAGACGCAAAGAGTGATCAAGACGTTCTCGGTGGCTAACCCCCGTGGCGCCACCTACGACCAGGCAATCTGGCAACAGGAAGACGTCTCCGACGACAGTGGCGACGAATTGCCCTACCCCGAGGTCAGCCCGCCCACATTCCTGCAGCTGAAGGTCAACGCCTTGGTACCCCGCGCCTCATCGCTGACCACGACCTGGATGTCGACCCGAACCGGTGTCTTTGGACCGAGCCGCTTTGTTTCGGACCGGTTCGTCGTCCGAGAAGTGCGTCCGTCCGCCGCGGCGCTGCGCTATCAAGAGATCAGCAGCGAGGAGTACCTGCCGGCACTCACATTCAGCGACGATGCGTCCCGTTGGACAGCTCACACGACCCAACAGACGATCAAGAGCGATTGCCTGAAGTTCGCCGCGGCCTTGCAGCGGAGCGCGATTAGCCTGCGTTCCTACAAGTGGCCCGCGGCGGTCAAGGCGCTTACCGTCAGGCTCGGTGGCGCCATAGCTGCCAGCCGCCGGGCACTGCTGACGCTCTCCCGGACACCGGCGTCGCGGCTGAAGAAGGCGGTGATCACGCTCCAGCATCCCGACCTCGAGGCACAAACATTGGCCGACCAGATCAGACACCGTCTCAAGGTTCCAAGGGTCGATCCCTCGGCACTGCTGGTCGACCAGTACATCCGCGCGCACACGAGCTAGCTCACCCAGACGAGGCGCAGCGCGGCAACAAGTGGCGTTCACGGCCTGCTCCCTACCTCCAATTTATACCAGCGAGAAGGCTCTCATGAGGGCTTGACTCAGCGCGCATAATCGCTCGCCGCATGCTCGAACAAGAGACGATGGGGCTGATCGGGTCAGCCTCAAAGGAGGTGGGCGGATGAGTCACTATGTGCTGGATTTTCGGGAGATCGGACCGGACCAGGCCGCGGCCGTCGGCGGCAAGGGCGTGGCGCTGGCGGAGCTTTCGCGGATCCAGGGCATCTCTGTACCTACTGGGTTTTGCGTGACGACCGCAGCGTCCCAGCGGAGCCTCGCGGACACGTCGCCGTTCGATGATCTGCTCGATCAGCTCGCCCGGCTCGAGCAGCAGGACGGCGCGGCGATCCGCACGCTCAGCGCCGAGCTGCGTCGCACGATCGAGGCGATCACCGTTCCTGATGAGGTGGTGACGGAGATCAGGCGATCACTCGCCGGGTTGGATGAGCAGGCCGCCTACGCCGTGCGCTCGAGCGCGACCGCGGAGGATCTGCCGACGGCTTCGTTTGCCGGCCAGCAGGACAGCTATCTAAACATCGTCGGTGCGCCGGCAATCCTGCATCGCGTTAGCGCGTGCTGGGCATCGCTTTTCACCGAACGGGCGGTCAACTACCGGCTACGCAACGGCTTCGATCACCGCAAGGTCAAGATGGCGGTGATCGTGCAGCAGATGGTGGCCGCGCAGGCGGCCGGAGTCATGTTCACGGCAGACCCTGTCAGCTCGAATCGCAAGCTCATCTCGATCGAGGCCGGAGTCGGGCTCGGAGAGGCTCTGGTGTCAGGCTTGGTCAGCCCGGATCGCTTCAAGGTGCGCGATGGCCAGGTCGTGGCCAGGGCGCTGACCACGAAGACGCTTGCGATTCGTGCGATGCCAGGCGGCGGCACCCGCGAAGAGCTGATCGAGCCCGAAGCGCAGGACCGACCAGCGTTGACCGATCTGCAGGCCGTGCGGCTGGCGCAGCTGGGGCGACGGATCGAGGCGCACTTCGGACGGCCCCAGGACATCGAATGGTGCCTAGCCGAGGATCAGTTCCAGATAGTTCAGAGCCGGCCGATCACCACGCTCTTCCCGATTCCGGAGACCGGCGACCAGGAGAACCACGTCTACCTCTCGGTCGGCCACCAGCAGATGATGACCGACGCGATGAAGCCTCTGGGACTCTCCTTCTGGCAGCTGACAACGCCGCGGCCGATGGCCGAGGCCGGCGGCAGGCTGTTCGTCGACGTCAGCCGAATGTTGGCGTCAGCAGCCAGTCGCGCGGGACTGCTCGACGCTATCGGTCGCTCGGACCCGCTGTTCCGCGACGCGCTCGAGACGGTCCTTCAACGCGGTGACTTCGTCCCGCCGCTCCCGGACGGGGGTCCCGGTGGACCCCCGTCGAGCCCGTTGCCGGCCGTCGAAAGGCTCGCTGCCAGCGAGACCGACGCTGCGATCGTCGAAGCGTTGATCGCGCACAACCAGGCTTCCGTCGCCGCGCTCAAGCGCGAGATCGAATCGAAGTCCGGCTCGGAGCTGTTCGACTTCATCCTCGAGGACATACAGGAGCTCAGAAGGATCCTGTTCGATCCGCGAAGCCAACAGGTGTTCATGACCGCGATGGACGCAACGCGATGGCTGAACGAGCACCTGCAGGAGTGGCTGGGCGAGAAGAATGCGGCCGACACGCTGACGCTGTCCGTGCCCAACAACGTCACCTCAGAGATGGGGTTGGCGCTGCTGGACGTCGCCGACGTGATCCGCCCGCACGCAGCTGTCGTGGCGTTCCTGCAGCAGGTCCAAGCCGAGAGTTTTCTGGACCAGCTGTCCGCGTTTGAGGGCGGGCGCGAATCGCGAGCGGCGATCCTGGCCTTCCTCGAGCAGTACGGGATGCGTTGCGCCGGCGAAATCGACATCACCAGGCCGCGCTGGACTGAGCGACCGACCACGCTCGTGCCGGTGATCCTCACCAACATCAAGAGCTTCTCAGCGGGCGAGAGCAAGCGACGTTTCGAGCAGGGCCGCCAACAGTCCGAGGCGAAGGAGGCCGAGATCCTTGGACGCCTGTGGACCATGGACGACGGCGAGCACAAAGCCGAGCAGGTCAGAGAAAAGATCGCTCAGGTCCGCACCTTCATCGGCTACCGGGAGTATCCGAAGTACGGCATGGTCAGCCGCTACTTCGTCTACAAGCAGGCGTTGATGCGTGAGGCCGAACGACTGGTGCGAACCAAGCTGCTCGGTGAGCAGCAGGACATCTTCTACCTCAGCTTGCAGGAGCTCCAAGAGTTCGTGCGCACAAACCGGGTCGATGGCCAGACGATCCAGCGACGCAAGGACGCGTTCCGCAGCTACCAGGCGCTGACGCCACCGCGAGTCCTCACTTCTGAGGGCGAGGCGATCAACGGGAGCTACAGGCACAGCGAACTGCCGGCCGGGGCGCTGGTCGGCCTGCCCGTGTCCGGCGGCACCGTCGAGGGACGCGCTCGCGTAATCCTCGACATAGCGAACGCAGAGATCGAGCCGGGCGAGATCCTGGTCACCACCTACACGGACCCCAGCTGGACGCCGGTGTTCCTAACGATCAAGGGTCTCGTGACGGAAGTCGGCGGCTTGATGACTCACGGCGCAGTGGTCGCGCGCGAGTACGGTCTGCCGGCGGTCGTCGGCGTGGAAAACGCCACCCGCCTGATCAAGGACGGGCAGCGGATCCGCTTACACGGGACCGATGGCTACATCGAACTGCTGCCTTAGCCAGCTCGCGCGGCGCCGGCATCGGTGGGCGGGGTCTGTGTGCCCCGTCGCGCCAGCTGGCGCCTGACGTGCACGAAGCCCGGGGTCATGTAGATCTCGTGGGCGAGGGCTGGCGTGCGGCGGCGTTCGGCGAGGTGCAGGAAGTCAACGCCCGCCAGCACCACAAGTGAGGCGGCGGGCCAGAGGAACAGCACCAGCAGCGGGTGGCCGAGACCGTGCCCGCCGAAGTAGACGACATCCCGAACCCCACGCACGATCGCGCCGTTCGGGAGCCACGGGGCGATCTGACGGAACCCGTTCGGCAGGAAGTCGACGGGGACCGAGCCACCTGAGATCGCGTTGCCGACGAAGATGAAGGCGAGCGCCGCGAGACCGGTGCCGGGAAGTCCGACGACCGCCTGGATCGCCGCCACGAATAGCACGAACGAGAGCGCGCCGAGGAAGCCGACCGCGATCAGGCCGCCTGCGGCCCCGGTGAGGGCGCCGAAGACCGTATCCATCACGAGCGTGCAACCGCACGCCGCAATCAACGCGAACAGAACTCCGGCGGCGACGCGCCACCAGAGACGGAAACGCAGGCCCACCAGGAACAGGCCGACGCTGCCCAGCACGCTCGGGATCAGGAGCGCCAACACGAACACGAAGCTCGAAAGGCCGGCACGATCGCCGGCGGGCAGCGGCGCGACATCGAGCGAGCGTGGCTCGCGGTGCATGGCCGCCGACGCCGCCGTCAGGGCGGCGGTAATCGCCTGCTGCTGCGAAGTGCCGCCAGCTCCCGCGGTCACGATCGTGACCGGGCCCGTGGCGGGAACCACGAGTCCCCCGGCCGTCGATTGGGTGCGCACATCGCTGATGGCGTTCTGCGGCGTCCGCACGCCGACCAGGTCGAAGCCACCCGGCACCGCGTGCTGAAGGCCGGCTGCCAAGTGCCGCCTGACCGCGGCGGGAGCGCTGACGGCGATGCGTACGCCGTGCGGCCTCGGATCATGATCTGCGTAGCCGAAGGAGAGCGCGAGCACGAGTGCGAGCAGGCCTGCGAAGACCGCGACAACGAACACTCGGCGCGGCGATGGTTGTGGCTTGGTTTGCGGCTGCTCTGGCATCTCGGCCTCCTCGATCGACGACTCAAACGTCTAATTGACCACTTGGTCACTACAACCTAGCATGCTAATGACCAGTTGTATACTTAGCTTCGTGAGCGATGAATCTGAACGCGAAACTACGCCTGATCGGACTGACAGCGCAGGCGACCGCGCGCCCCGGCGACGGCGCAACCCGCAGGCCTCCCGCGCCGCGATCCTCGAGGCGGCAAGAGCGGTGTTCGCAGAACGCGGCTACGCCCGCGCCACGATCCGCGAGATCGCAAGTCGAGCCGGGGTCACGCACGGTCTCGTGATGCGCCACTTTGGCTCCAAGGAGCAACTGCTGATCTCAGCGCTGCCGGGAACGCAGCACATCCCGGAGCTGGCCGCCGGCGACCCCGCCACCCTGCCGCAACGGATCGCCGCCTCGTTCGTCGAACAGATCGAATCCTCCGGTGATCACGCGCTGATCGCGCTGATCCGCAGCGCGGCGGCGGGAGACGAGGCGCCGATGCGGCTCTACCACGCGCTCGAGCGCAGTGCCGCGGAGTCATACCGCCAGATTTTCAGCGGGCCTGATGCTGACGTCTACGTCGACCTGCTGGCCTCACTGCTGATCGGCGTGACCTTCAGCCGCTACGTGGCCCCCACCGGGAGGCTCGCGGAGATATCCGCTGAGGAGCTGATCGCCTATCTGACAGCCGCGATCGCCGCACTGCTGGCACCGGTACTGCCGAAGCACTGACCCGTGGGTCTATGCTCAGAGGGAGCCTCGCGGCTCCCCGCGACAGTCGCATGAGCCAGCAGGCCACGCGAACCCGACCGCCGATCGCACCGGTCACACCACGAAAGTCGGGCTGGCTGATGAATGGCAAGGTTGTGAAGCCGACGGACCTCTGTAACTGCATGAGCGGAGTTCGCTGATGGAAGACGATCTGATCCGCGCCTTGGTCGGCCGTCTGGGTCGCCCCCACGCGTCGGGCGGCGTGGTGATCGAGCGAGCCGCGATCCTCGCCTCCGGGGCGGACTCGGCGGAAGTGCTCAGCTGGATCGCATCTCACAACGGTGAGCCGGAAGCCGAACGCGAGACCCTCAACGCCCCGGGCGGCTTGTACGGAGGCCGTCTCAACGGCAGCCGCGCCGCGCGCCCGTCATCACGTCCGAGCCGCTACGTGCTGCCGGCCGGCGTCCTTTCCTGACCTCAGCCCCCACGGCCGTTCGCGGTCAGCCGCACACCAACCATCCGCCCCTGATCGCGGACTCGCTCAAATGCGAAACCGCTGAGCTCGAGCTCGGCCATGACCGCGGCCGGGAAATCGACCCCGCTGGCACGAAGATCTGAAAAGGCGACGGGGTCGCTGCCGGCCTGGCTTAGACGTGCAAGCAGCCGCTGCTGCTGGAGGTCAGGAATCAAGGGCCACCTGGGTACAGCGGAATTGCGGCAACGCGATCAAGAAGCGCTCTTTCCGGGCAGGCCGCGTCCGCAGTTGGGACAGACGCCGTTCATCACCGGATCGTCCAGCGACAGGTTGGCCGAATCAAAGTAGATCCTGTGGCGACCGCCGCCAAAGACTCTCAGCTGATGCCCGCAAGCGCAGCTGTAAACCCCGAGTTCGTCCCCGGTAACCGGATGCTCCTGTGTCGCGGTGGCCATGGCCAACCGCCTCTCTGCTCTTCTGACCGTAGGCGCTCGGGAAGCGAGAAGAGCTGAGGGCTCACTGAGCTACTTCCCGACAATAACAGAAATTCCGACCTCAGCAGTCGGATTTGTGGTCAATTGCGCTAAGGTGAGGTAAGTCGTCATCGGACTTCAAGGTCGATGACGGAGCGCTCGCTCGGTCCTATCGACCTCTCTGCCTCGCGACCGCTGCCCTTGAGAGGCGCGAGGAGTTGCTTTGACAGTCCTTACGGCTCGGCGTAGGCGGAGGTCGCTCGATCGGCTACGACCACCCGCGTTTGCAGCAACTCGAGCCGCGGCCAAACTCAAGCCGCTCAAGATCGCGATGTTGGCGCCGCCCTGGATCCCGGTCCCGGCGCTTGGCTACGGCGGCGTCGAGTCGGTCGTCAGCGACCTCACCGAGGCACTGGTCGCGCGCGGTCACGACGTGACCATGTTCTGCGCTCCGGGCTCGCGTTCCGCGGCAAAGATCGTCACCGTGCTGAGCGCAGCTCATCCGGATGAGATCGAGCGATCGCTGTACGAGTCCGATCACGTCGCACGCGCTTTCGACCTCATCGACGCGGCCAGAGCTGACCAGCCGTTCGACGTCATTCACGACCACTGCGGCTTTACCGCTCTGGCGATGGCTGACCGCATCGACACACCTGTCGTGCACACGCTGCACGGCAGCTTCACCGCCAGCACGGCCGAGTTCTACTCGCACCACGGGCACAAGGCGGCCCTGGTCGGGATCAGCCAAGCGCAGATCCGCACCGCGCCCGACGACTTGCTACCGGCAGCCGTGATCGCCAACCCGATCGATATGACCGCCTGGCCGCTGCAGCGGGAAAAGGCCGACTACCTGCTCTGGATCGGACGCATGACAGAGGAAAAGGGACCCCAGCGCGCGATCGAAGCGGCGCGCGCCGCGAACGTGCCGCTGATCCTCGCGGGAGTCATCCAGCCTGGACAGCAGGCCTTCTACGACAGCGAGATCGCCCCCCACGTCGATGGCCACAAGGTGCGGTTTGTCGGCGAGGTCGGCGGATCCGCCAAACGCTCCCTGTTCGCCAACGCTCGCGCCCTGCTGATGCCGATCCGCTGGGAGGAGCCGTTCGGCATGGTGATGGTGGAGGCGCTGGCCTGTGGAACCCCGGTGATCGCGTTCCCAGAAGGCGCCGCCAGGGAACTGGTCGCCGACGGGGAAACCGGGTTCCTGGTCGATGATGAGGCTGAGATGGCCGCCGCTGTTGACCGCCTGCAGATGATCACGCCGGCCGCGTGCCGGACCTGGGTCGCTGAGCACTGCGACATCAGCGTCGTCGCCCCCGCCTACGAAAACGCCTATCGGGAAGCGCTCAAGCGTGTCCCGACGAGCGCCGCCGGGATCCCAGCAGGCGTCGCGGCACGTGGCTGATCAGAGCTTCAGCGTGCTGGACGGCAGCACCTTTGTACTGGGTGATCGCACCGGCGAGCTGCGCTCGGATGTGGAGCGCGAGCATGGCTTCTTCTCGCAGGACACGCGGTTCATCTCGCGTTGGTCGCTGCGCGTCGACGACAAACCGCTGGAGCTACTCGGCTTCGACCAGCAGTCCCACTTCGCGGCTCAGCTCTTTCTCACCCCGACGGTCGGACCAGAACAACACGCGCCGTGCTCGGTGATGCGCCGGCGTTGTGTGGACCGGATCTGGATAGAAGAGATCACGATCGTCAACCACGAGCCGACCCGTGCCGAGATGCGCGTCGAGCTCCGCGTCGACACCGACTTTGCCGACCTCTTCGAGGTCAAGGGTGCCGACGCCCTGCCCCGCGAAATCGACTGGCACGAGGACGGCAGCACGCTGACGTTCGCCTACCAGAGCGGGAGCTTCGTCCGATCGGTCGCGATCGCCAGTAGCCAACCAGCTGAGATCTCACGCAGCGGCATGGTGTTCGCGCTCTCGCTGGAGCGCAATGAACAGTGGACGGTTGAGCTGCGCGTCACTCCGTACGCCGCCCAGACCGGCGCCAGATTCGCCGATCGCGTGCTGACCGGCAGCCTCGATGACGTCCGTCGTGCGAAGCAGGCTGAACTTGACCGCTGGCTCGCGCGCGCACCGACCCTCGAGGCGCAGGACCCCGGATTGGCGCGAACCTACAGCGCAAGCCTGACCGACATCGCGGCGCTTCGTCTGCAACTCGATCTTGACCGACCGGCGACCCTTCCGGCGGCCGGCCTGCCGTGGTTCATGGCCCTGTTCGGGCGCGACAGCCTGATCACCAGCTTCCAGGCACTTCCGTACCTGCCGACGCTCGCGGCCAACACGCTACGCGTGCTGGCCGCCCGTCAAGTCACCACGCGCGACGATTTTCACGAACAGGAGCCAGGCAAGATCCTGCACGAGCTGCGCTTCGGCGAACTTACCGCCACCGGCGTCCAGCCCCACTCGCCGTACTACGGAACCGCGGACGCCACCCCGTTGTTCGTTGTCCTGCTTGACGAGTACCACCGCTGGACCGGCGATGACGCGCTGGTCCGGGAGCTCGAGCCGAACGCACGCGCGGCGCTCGCATGGATCGAGGACTCCGGCGATGCCGACGGAGACGGCTACGTCGAGTACGAGCGGCGCAACCTCTC
The DNA here is from genome assembly GCA_003137075.1 of Solirubrobacterales bacterium. GTDB lineage: Bacteria > Actinomycetota > Thermoleophilia > Solirubrobacterales > Solirubrobacteraceae > Palsa-465. The sequence goes on along the minus strand of PLES01000176.1, from coordinate 28,020 downwards.
GCGCGGGTTGATCAACCAATGCTGGAAAGACAGCTGGGATTCAATGCAGTTTGCGGACGGGACGCTCGCCAACGGACCGATCGCGACCTGCGAGATCCAGGGGTATGTCTACGACGCGCGCCAGCGGGGCGCGCGTCTGGCTCGCGAGGTCTGGGGAGATGACGCTTTCGCGGAACGCCTCGAGACGCTCGCGAAACAGCTCAAGGCTCGTTTTCATGACGACTACTGGATGGCTGAGCGAGGCTGCTACGCGCTGGCGCTCGATCGCGACAAACGCAAGGTCGACAGCATCACCTCGAATATCGGCCACCTGCTCTGGTCCGGCCTGGTAAGCGATGACCGCGCGGCCCTGATCGCCGAGCGGCTGCTCGACGCGCCGCTCTACTCGGGCTGGGGCATCCGGACGCTCAGCACGGCCGAGGCCGGTTATAACCCGCTCGGCTACCACACAGGCACGGTCTGGCCACATGAGAATTCATTAATCGCATCGGGCCTCGCCCGGTATGGCCAGCACGACGCCGCGACTCAGATCGCGACCGCGATCCTCTCGGCGGCACCGCACTTCGAGCACCGGCTGCCGGAGGTGTTCGCCGGCTATCCAGCGTCGCTGACCTCGGTTCCGGTCGAGTTTCCCACCGCCTCCAGGCCGCAGGCATGGGCCGCCGGCGCGCCGCTGATGTTGCTGACGACCCTGCTCGATCTGCAGCCGCACGCTGACCGTGCCAGCGCTCACGTGCCCGGCCCGATCGGGCACATCGCTCTGCGGCGCTAGACCGACGCGGGCCGACCGCGTGTAACGGAATCGATCGAGCGCGGACTGAACTGTGCAATACCAACCACCTCGGAGGTTCAGATGCACATTCGTCACAGGCTTGGAGCGGCCGCGGTAGCCACCGCCGCGCTCACCTTCTCAGTAGCCGCCGGCTCGGCCTCAGCCGCGGCGCTACCCCACTTCGACCACCACCACAGCTTCTTCGACTGGGGTTCTCGCGCGGTCTTCGTCCAAACCGACAACACCGCAGGCAACGCGGTCGCCGTCTATGACCGCGAACCCGGCGGCACGCTTGCCGCAGCGGGCACGTACCCGACCGGCGGACTCGGCGGCGTGCTTGACGGATCGGTGGTCGACCACCTCGCCTCTCAGAACTCGCTCGTCTATGACAGCCAGAGCGACCTGCTGTTCGCGGTCAACGCCGGCAGCAACACGGTCTCGGTCTTCGCCGTGAACGGCGATCACCTCTCCCTGCGTCAGGTGATCAGCTCCGGCGGAACCTATCCGGTCAGCGTCGCGGTGCATAACGGCCTCGTCTACGTGCTCAACGCGCTCAACGGCGGCAACGTCAACGGCTTTTACCTGGTCGGCGATCATCTGCTGCCGATCCCGGGCTCCGAGCGGTCCTTGAACCTCAACCCCGCGAGCGGCGCGACACAGTTCGTGATGACGCCGGGTGATATCGCCTTCACTCCCAACGGCAGCAAGCTGCTGGTCACGACCAAGGCCAACACCAACGACATTGATGTCTTCGGCGTGAACCCATTTGGTCAGCTCTCCGCGACCCCCAACGTCAACAGCGAGCCCGGTGACGTTCCGTTCGCACTCGCGTTCGAAGGTAACAACCAGGTTGCCGTCGGCGAGGCAGGCACCGACGCGGTCGGTAGCTTCTCGCTCGGCGCGACCGGCACGCTGACGCCACTTTCAACTGCCAGCACCGGCGAGCTGGCTACCTGCTGGCTCGTGGCCGACGGACCGTGGCTGTTCGCGGGCAACGCCGGCAGCGGCATCGAGAGCAGCGTGCTCGATACGCCGTCCGGGGCGCTCACCCTGTCCGGCACCACCCCGACCGACGGCGGCACTGTCGACGCGGCAGTGAGCCAGGGCGGCCAGTACCTGTACGTGCAGACCGGCCTCAACGGGATCGTCGATGAATTCCAGGTCGGCGGGAACGGCTCATTGACCAAGGTCGGTTCGGTGACCGTTCCGAACGCGGTCGGCGGCGAAGGGATCGCCACCTCCTGAGCGAAGGGACTCCGTCTGTGGGCGCGGCACCGACAGGTGCCGCGCCCACTAGGCTCACCCCAAGAAATGTCCTGGATTAAGTTGCGCCCAAGCAGGCCTCAAGACCGCCCTCAGAGAGCGGATGAAGACCTGCAACTTCTGAAGCGCCTGCAGTCCGGGGATGAGCAAGCTTTCATCACACTCGTAAACCGTCACCACGATTCGATGCTGCGTCTAGCCAAAACATTTGTGCACAGCCACGCGTTGGCCGAAGAGATCGTCCAGGACACCTGGGTCGGCGCCTTGCGCGGGATCGACCGCTTCGAAGGACGCTCATCACTGCGAACCTGGCTGCTTGCGATCCTCGTGAACCGGGCACGGACCACCGGCGTGCGTGAGGCGCGCAGTGTGCCGGTCGCCGATACCGAGCCCGCCGTCGACGCCTCGCGCTTCAACAGCGCAGGCGCCTGGGCGGCTCCGCCGGAGCAGTGGGTCGAGGACATCGAGGACCGGCTTGGGGCCGCCCAGCTGGGCGGCCTGATTCGCTCGACGCTCGAGCAGATGCCTGAACGCCAGCGAGCCGTCGTGATGCTGCGCGACGTCGACGGACTCCAGAGCGACGAGGTCTGCCAGGTCTTGGATCTAACCGCTGCCAACGAGCGCGTGCTCTTGCATCGCGGTCGCAGCCGCCTCCGTCAAGCGCTTGAAGACACGGTCGGGGGTGTTGAGCATCGTGTTCCGTAAACGTCAACCCGAACTCGCCTGCCAGGAGGTCGTCGAGCTGATCAGTGACTACCTGGAGGACGCGCTCCCGGCCAATGACAGGCGCCGGCTCGAACAGCATCTGGCCGGCTGCCCCCACTGCACTGCATATCTGGCGCAGATGCGTGAGACCTTGCGCGTGGCGGGGCGCCTGACGCCGGAAGATCTCTCACCTGAGATGGCCGAGGAGTTCTCAGAGATCTTCCGGCGCTGGACTGGCGAGCGCGACTGAAGTCAGGCGGCGCGGCGAACCAGCACGTCGCCGCTGACAGTCTGGACCCGGATAGCGAGCGCCGGGCCGTCTGCGGCAGCGTGCTTGTCGGAGCCGAGCGGGATCTCGGAGTTGAGCTCACCGGAGACCGAACCGGCGTCAACATCGATGTTGGTCCCCTGCGCGATGCCGATCACGACGTCACCGGAGACGCTGTGCACGTCCACCTTGCCCTCACGCACGCGGCCGATCTTGAAGTCGCCGGAGACCGACCTGCCCGACACCGACCCCTCGACGGCTTCGGCGTCGACGTTGCCAGAAACGGTCTTGCCGCTGAGCTTGCCGCCGACGCGAGCGAGCCGCGCGTTGCCGCTGGCGGTGTTGAAGCTGACGTTGCCGGTGATCTCGCCAACGGCGCGCACATTGCCGGAGGCCGACTTCACGCTGAGCGCACCGAACTGGCCGTCAAGCCGCAGGTCGCTGGCGGCCGTTGCAAGATCGACGCTGCTTTGCCGCGGCAGCTGGATTCGCACGTCGATCGACTCGCCGAACCTGCCGAAGTTCAACACCGCGCCCTTGCGCTTGGACTCCTCGACGATCAGGCGGTCCCCGATCAGCTCGACACGCATCGTCTCGACGATCTTCGCGGACCCCTGCAAGACGACGCTCGATTCGGTTCCGTCCACGGTCGTGACATTTACCTCGCCGTTTACGACCTTGATCTCGAGGCGCACCGGCCCCGGAGTGGAAAACGTCTGTTCTGACATCAGTGCTCCCTTCAGCCCTGACCGTGGCCGGTCAGCCGCTGACGGCCATGGGTCCCGGTCGAGCGGGTTTCGACCGAGCGGCCCAGCGCACGCACGATCCAGCTGTTCAACGACAGACCGCCGGCGGCGGCCGCTTCCTCTACGCGTGACTTCAACGTCTCCGAGATGCGCAGCGTGATCCGCGCGCTCAGCACCTCTTCCCCCGCATCGCTGGCGACCGATGGCGACTCACCGGCGACGTAGACCAGCTCCGGATCGCCGCCTGAGACGCGAACTTCGACGCGGCCATCCGGAAGCTGCTGCGACAGCTCGAAGGCGGCCTCCGTCAGCGCCTCCTGCAGCCGCCGTCCGAGCGATGCGTCGAGCGCGGCGGCGAGCAACTCACCGACACGCGCCGTCGTTTCATCGCCGACAGCTGCGATCCGCGAGAGGTCGTCACGGATCGCTTGGGCATAACTTTCAACTTGCATGACATCAATATGACATCACACTGATGTCATGTCAAGGCCGCGATGATGTCAGCGCGACCGCAACAACCACTAAAACTCCTACCCGTGGCCCCGCCGTGAGCGACGCGTTGGCGTTTGCCCTGCCATGCGTGTGAAATCCCAACCCCTCCCGGGGCGGGGTGTATCGCGTTGGAGTTGTTCAGGCTCGCGCGGGTGTCTGGGCGGTGAGAGCGCAGGCGCGCGTGGGGCTGAGGGCGCCGACGCGCATAGTGACTGAGAGCGCCCGCGCGCGGCGCTGAGCGCGCCCGCGTGGTGGCTGAGCGCGCCGACGCGCGCGACGGACAGGCCGCCGCGCGCGAGCAACGGACTTGCTTAGACCGGGATTGCGGCGTTCAGCCGCTCCCCGCTGGCCGTGTCGAACACGTGCGCGCGGGAGGGCTTGGCGCGGAACGAGACCTGGTCGCCGATCGCGGCGACTGAACCGCCGGAGACGCGGGCCACGGTGTTGTGCCGTTCGCCGTCGAGCTCGATGTGGCCGTGCAGGTAGCCGTCGGCACCGAGGTCCTCAACCAGGTCGACGGTCATCGTCGTCGCGTCGGCCGCGACCTCACCGACGATCACGTCCTCCGGGCGAACTCCAACCGTGATCGATCCGGTGGCACCGTTCAGCGAGGCACGCTCGACCGGCGCGATCGAAGCGCCGAACTGGACGCCGCCCTCGACCACGGTGGCCGGCAGCAGGTTCATCGCAGGGCTGCCGATGAAGCCGGCGACGAACAGGTTCTGCGGGGCCATGTAGAGGTCGCGAGGCGCGCCGATCTGCTGCAGCACCCCGTCCTTCATCACGGCGATCCGGTCCCCCATCGTCAGCGCCTCGGTCTGGTCGTGGGTGACGTAGACGGTGGTCACGCCGATCCGGCGCACGAGCGAGGAGATCTGGCTGCGGACCTCAACGCGCAACTTCGCGTCAAGGTTGGAGAGCGGCTCGTCCATCAGGAAGACCTTGGGGTTGCGCACGATCGCGCGTCCCATCGCGACGCGCTGACGCTGACCACCGGAGAGCGCCTTGGGCTTGCGATCGAGGTACTCCTCGATCCCGAGCATGCCGGCCGCCGCACGCACGCGCTGCTCGCGCTCGACCTTGTCGACACCGGCGATCTTGAGCGCGAAGCCCATGTTCTCGGCGACCGTCATGTGCGGATAGAGCGCGTAGTTCTGGAAGACCATGGCGATGTCACGGTCCTTGGCGGCAACGTTGGTGACGTCGCGTTCGCCGATCGAGATGCTGCCGGAGGTGATCTCTTCGAGCCCGGCGAGCATGCGCAACGAGGTTGACTTGCCGCAGCCGGATGGCCCCACCAGGACCAGGAACTCGCCGTCGGCGATGTCCAGATCCAACTCGTTTACTGCGGGGCGATCTCCGCCCGGGTAGGTGCGTGTCGCTTTGTCGTAGACGACGGTTGACATGTATTGCTCCCTCACCGGCAGGTACGTGCCGGACGATCCTTAGTGAATGGGATTACCTATTTAACGGAATGCGCGTAGCGCATGTACTGCTCACGGATCACCGGCTGGTGATCCGCTTCTGGCTCGGCGACAACTTCAAGCGGCCAGTTGGGCCGCTCACCCGCCAAAACCCAGGCCGCCTGGACTGCGCCACCGTCGGCCACATACTCGCCCGGCGCGGGAATCACGACCGGCGCGTCAAAGACCTGAGCGGCGATCTGCTGCACGGCCTTGCTCTGCGCCGCACCGCCGATCAGCAGCAGCCGTCGCGCGTCAACGCCGACGCCGCGCACCGCGTCAAGTCCGGCGCCAAGCCCACCGAGCATGCCCTCGACCGCAGCGCGCGCCATGTTCTCGCGCGTCGAGGATGCGATCGTGAGCCCATGGATGGAGGCCTTCGCCTCAGGCAGGTTCGGGGTGCGCTCACCCTCGAAGTAGGGCACCAGCACGACGCCCCCGGCACCCGGGGCAGCCGCCAGCGCGAGCTCAGAGAAGAGGTCGAGATCGACGCCGAGCAGCCCCGCGACCGAGCTCAGCACCCGCGCGGCGTTGAGCGTCACGACGATCGGCAGGTAGTGCCCGGAGGCATCGGCGAAGCCGGCGACGGTGCCGGTCTCGTCGAGCGCCGGACGCTCACTGACAGCGAAGACCGTGCCGCTGGTGCCGATCGAGACGATCACGTCGCCGGCCGAGGCGCCGAGACCGAGACCCGCTCCGGCGTTGTCACCGGCACCAGGGCCGACCGCGACGCCTGCTGGAATCACGCCCGCCAACTCAACGCAGACACCGGCCCGCTCACTCGGCCCTAGAACCTTGGGCAGGACCACGTCGCGGCGCCCTAGCCCGGCCTGCAAGAGGTCCAGGTCGTAGGCGTCGCGCTCAGAGGAGAAGTAGGAAGTCCCGGACGCGTCCGAGCGATCCGTGATCAGTGCATCAAGCTCGGGGCCGAGCGGCGACTCGTCGGCAGGGCCATAGCCCAGCAGGCGCCAGGTGAGCCAGTCGTGCGGCAGCGCCACCGCGGCGACACGGGCGGCGTTGGCCGGCTCGTTGTCACGCAGCCAGCGCAGCTTGGTGAGCGTGAACGAGGCGACCGGCACCGATCCGGTACGCCGCGCGAACTCGCCGGCGCCGATCTCGGCAATCAGGTCGGTGGCCGCACCGGCGCTGCGAGTGTCGTTCCACAACAGGGCCGGGCGGATCACGCGGCCCTCACTGTCAAGCACCACCATCCCGTGCTGCTGACCGGCGATTGAGATCGCGGCGACGTCAGCGAGCCCGCCGGCGGCCTCGATCGCCTGCTTGAGAGCTACCCACCAGGCCGCGGGATCAACCTCCGTGCCATCAGGATGCGACGCGCGACCGGAGCGGACGAGAACGCCCGACTCCAGCTCACGGATCACAACCTTGCAGCTCTGCGTCGACGAGTCGACGCCCGCTACCAACGTCATCGCCTCAGCCCCGGCCGCGGTCAGCGTGCCCCGAGCAGGTGCTCGGTGGCGAGCTGCTGCAGGCGTACGAAGCCGTAGCCCTTGGCGCCGAAGTAGGACTTCGCGTCGAAGTCCTCCCAGGCGGTGCGGTCAGCCAGAAGCTGCTCGTAGCCCTCGCCCGGGTTGAGCGTCGGCTCCGAGAGTTCGGCGACCTTGGCGGCGGCGAGCGCCTCCTGAACCTCAGGGTCGGCGCGGAACGCCGCCGAGCGCTCCTTCAGCAACAGGTAGTTGGTGATGTTCGCCTTCGCGGACTCCCAGACGCCGGTCTCATCCTCGGTGCGCGACGGCTTGTAGTCGAAGTGGCGCGGACCGTCGTAGGAGCGGCCGCCGTTGGGGCCACCATGCTCGATCAGGTCGACCAGCGCGAACGACTGGTACAGGTCGGCGTGGCCGAACGCGAGGTCCTGGTCGTACTTCATCCCACGCTGGCCGTTGAGGTCGATGTGGAAGAGCTTGCCGGCCTCGAGCAGCTGCTGGATCGCGGCGACGAAGTTCAAACCGGTCATCAGCTCATGGCCGAACTCGGGGTTCAGACCGAACATCTCCGGACGCTCGAGCGTCGTGATGAACGCCAGCGCATGGCCGACCGTCGGCAGCATGATGTCGCCGCGCGGCTCGTTCGGCTTCGGCTCGATCGCGAACTTGATGTCGTACTTCTTGTCGGTTACGTACTGCGCCAGAAGGTTCACGGCTTCGCGGTAGCGCTGCAGCGCGGCGCGGATGTCCTTGCTGGTGTCGTACTCAGCGCCCTCACGCCCGCCCCACATCACAAACGTCTTGGCGCCGAGCTCGGCGGCGAGGTCGACCTGGCGCAATACCTTGCGCAGCGCAAAGCGCCGGACCGAGCGATCGTTGGAGGTGAAGCCGCCGTCCTTGAAGACCGGGGCCGAGAAGAGATTGGTCGTGACCATCGGGATGATCAGGCCGGTGTCGGCCAGCGCGCCCTTGAGCCGCTCAATCTGCGTCTGCCGCTCAGCGTCGGTCGAGCCGAAGGCGAAGAGGTCGTCGTCGTGGAAAGTCAGACCGTAGGCGCCTACCTCGGCAAGCTTCTCAACAACGTGAACGACGTCAAGCGGTGGCCGCGTCGGCCCGCCAAACGGATCGGTGCCGTTATAGCCAACGGTCCACAGACCGAAAGAGAACTTGTCATCGCGTGAAGCTGTGGGGGTCATCTAAGAAGCCGTTCCTTGAACTTTGATCGTCAGTTTTCGATTTAGCTGAGCCGTCAAGCGTCAATACTGACATCACAGTGGAATGCGCGCGTGTGATCCACGACTCGCGTCTCCCCCGTGAGCTCGACGGTGGCGCTGAGCAGGAGCTCGGCGCTGGAGGCGCCGAAGCGCAACTCGAGCTCGCCGCTCTCCACGATTCGCGTGCCGTCACGGCCCGTGAATGAGGCCAGATCCGCGGGGACTTCGAACGTCACCCGCGCTTGCGCGCCCGCGTCCAGCGGGACGCGGGCAAACCCGATCAGTTTGTTGACCGGACGCACGACCGAGGCGACCGGGTCGTGCAGGTAGAGCTGGACCACCTCCACGCCGGCGCGAGCGCCGCTGTTGGTGACACGCAGGCTGACCGAGGCCGTGCCTGAGGTGGGGACCTGCTGGCCGTCGCCGCCCAGCTCGTCCCATTCGAACTTCGTGTAGGTGAGCCCATGCCCGAAGGCGTAGCGAGCCGTCGGATCGATGTTGCTGGTACCGCTCTGCTGAGCGAGCGGGGCACCGAGATAGGTCGCCGGCTGGCTGTCCGGAGTCACCGGGACGCTGACCGGGAGGCGCCCCGCCGGCGAGACGCGGCCGCTGAGCACGCCACTGATCGCGCTGGCGCCCTCTTCGCCCGGGAAGAACGAGGCGACGATCGCCGCGGCCCGCTCGGGCGCGGTCCCGAGTGAGTAGGGACGGCCTTCGATCAGACCGACTATCACCGGAGTGCCGGTGTCCAAGAGCCGCTCGAGCAGCTCCTGCTGATGGCCCGGCAGTTTCATGTTGGCGGCATCGCAGCCCTCACCGGAGGTGCCGCGACCGAACAGGCCGGCGCGGTCGCCGAGCAGGGCGATCACAACGTCGTGGTCAGCGGCAGCCCTCACAGCGAGCCCAATCCCGCTGGTGTCCTCGCCGTCGACGCTCACGCCCTGCTCGTAGGTGATCTGCGCCTCGGTGAACTCGACCTGCAGCGCCTCGAGCACAGTCGGGATCTCGATCCCGATCGGAACCTCGGGATGCATCGAACCGACGTGGCCTGGGAACGAGTAGCAACCGAGCAGCGTGAAGCTGTCGTTTGCGGTCGGCCCGACCACCAGGATCTTGCGGCCTGCCTGCGAGCCGAGCGGCAGCGTGCCGTCGTTGTGCAGCAGCACGACCGACTGCTCGGCGACGCGCCGGGCGAGCGCGCGGTCGGCCTCGGTGTCGAGCGTGATCCGCCCGCGCACAGCCTCGACGTCCTCAAGGTCGGCTTCCGACCAGCCTTCGGGCAGCGGCGTCCAGTTCGAATCGAGCAGTCCGAGCTCGAGCTTCTGCTTGAGCACGCGACGCAGCGCCGTGTCGACGACTTCGATCGGAATCCGGCCGGCCTCGACCTCCGCAAACAGCGGATCGCGGTAGGCGCTGACCGTCGGCAGCTCGACGTCGACCCCGGCGCTGAGTGCCGCCACAGCGGCCTCACCGTCGGTCCCGGCCACGTGGTGCAGGGTCTTCAGGAAGGTCACGCCGAAGTAGTCGGCGACAACGGTTCCGTCGAAGCCCCAGGTATCGCGCAACAGACCCGTCAGGAGCTCGTGGTTCGCGGCGGCGGGCACGCCGTCGACGTCGACGTATGCGTGCATCACGCTGCGCACACCGGACTCGCGGACCGCGATCTCAAACGGAACCGCCATCACGTCCGCGAACTCGCGCGGCCCCATCGACACCGGCGCGAGGTTGCGCCCGGCCTTGGAGGCCGAGTAACCGATGAAGTGCTTGAGCGTGGCGATGATGCCCGTGCCCTCGAGCCCACGGATGTACGCCGATGCGATCACGCCAACCAGGTAGGGGTCCTCACCGATCGTCTCCTCGACGCGCCCCCAGCGCAGGTCGCGGGCCACGTCGAGCACCGGTGAAAGGCCCTGGTGGACACCGACCGAGCGCATGCTGCGCCCGATGTGGGCGGCCATCTCCTGCACCAGTTCGGGGTCGAAGCTGGCTCCCCAGGCGAGCGGCACCGGGTAAGCGGTCGCGCCCCAGGCGGTGAAACCGGCGAGGCACTCTTCGTGCGCCAGCGCCGGGATCCCGTGGCGGCCCGCCGCAACGATCCGCTTCTGGCTGCGCACGAGCGAGACCACGCCAACGGCCGGATCGACCGGACCGGAGCCGAACGGCCGGGTCAGCTGACCGAGGCCATCGGGCAGCAGCGCGTCGAGATCGACGCCATCGGTGAGCTCGTGCTGGAAGGGGGCGACATCGCCGCCGACCGGCGAAGCGCCCACCCAGACGCCGTATAGCTGCGCGAGCTTCTCACGCAGGTTCATCGCGGCGATCAGCGCATCGATGCGCTTCTGCGCCGGGAGTGAGGTGTCGTTCCAGGGCGCGAGCGCGGCTGGAGCTGTGATCTGGTCAGTCACGGTTATTTGCCTCCGACACCCATCAGGCCCTGGATCAGCGCACGGCGCGCGAACAGGTAGACGAGCAGGATCGGGATGATCGAAAGAACAACGGCAGCGCAGATCGCCGGGGCGTCAATTCCGTTGGCCGTCTGGAAGTTGAAGAGACCGAGCGTGAACACGCTGTCGCTCTTCGACTGGGTCAGGATCAGCGGGAATAGGAAGCCGTTCCAAGCGTTGAGCGCTGAGAAGACAATGATGGTCGCGAGGCCGCCGCGCGAGAGCGGCAGCACCATGTTCCAAAACACGCGCCAGCTGTTGGCGCCGTCGAGTGACATCGCCTCGTACAGATCCGGGGTGATGTCACGCATGCTGCCGGTCATGATGATCGTGGAGAGCGGCAGCGAGAAGGCCGCCGTCGGCAGGATCACGGCGATCAGCGTGTCGTACAGATTGACCTTGATCATGATGAAGAAGATCGGCACGATCACCGCCTGAATCGGGACCGCCAGACCCAGGAGAAACGCCCTGAACACAAAGGTGACAGTGCGGCTCTGATTGCGCACGATCGCGAACGCAACCGGTGGCACCAGCAGCAGCACGATCCCCACAGTTGCAACCGTCACTATCCCGGTGGCCACGAAGTAGTGCAGGAAGCCGCTGGAGACGACGGTTGAATAGTTACTTGTGGTGAGACTCTTCGGGATCGAGAGCGGGCCTGAGAGGGTGTAGTCCTCCTGGGTCTGGAACGAGGCCTTGATCAGTACGTAGACCGGTGCGATGACCAGCACCAGCCAGAAGCTCGTGAAGGCACCTGCGACATAGTTCGGGCGCTGCTTGGTCACAGGCCCTCCTGCGTGCTTCTCATCTTGTCCCAGCCGGATGCACGGACCGCGATCAGCGAAACGATCGTCGTGACGACGATCAGCATCACCGAGAGCACGCTGGCGGGACCGAACTGGAAGCTCTTGAAGCCCTCCAGATACATGTAGTAAGAGGTCGAGGTCGTAGCCGTGCCCGGCCCGCCCTGGGTCAGGACCAGGATCGTGTCGAACGTGGTCAGACCTCCGGCGAGCATCAGCACCATCGAGGTGATCATCGTGTTGCGCAGCTGCGGCACTGTGATCGACCAGAACTGACGGACACGGCCGGCGCCGTCAATCGACGCGGCTTGGTAGAGCACCTCGGGGATTGCGCGTGCGCCTCCCTGGTAGATCAGCGTGTGAAACGGCGTCCACTGCCACATCCCGACGAAGGTCAATACACCGATCGCGGCGGGCGAGGAGCTGAACAGGAAGCCGTGATTGAAGAGTGCGCTGCCGAACAGCCAGTGCAGCTCGTGTGGAAGTCCGAAGTACGGGCTCAACAGCGACGCCCAGACGACTGAGATCGCGATGGCGGACATCAGCAACGGAATGAAGTACAGCGCCGAAAGGATCGCGCGGTTCTTCTGGTAGCCGGATGCCCAAACTCCCAGCAGCATGCTGATCGGCGTCTGCGTCGCGATCCCGAGGATCGTGAGGATGCCGGTGATCTTGAAACTCTGGAGCAGCTCCGGGTTCTTGAACATCGCTGTCCAGTTGCTGGTGCCGACCCAGTGAGGTGAGCCAATGGCGTCCCACGAGGTGAACGACAACCAGACAACAACCCCTAGCGGCAACAGCGCGAAGATCGCGAAATACACAAATGCAGGGAGCGACCAAAGGAAACTCGGGCGGCCAATCTTCAAGCCGCCCGAGCCCTTGGTACGCCCGCGCTTGGCGAGCGTCGTCATGCGTTACTAACTTTCCGTACTACCTACGAGGCAGGAGTCAGGCTCTGCATCGCCTTGATGAACTGCGATGCGTTGAGGGTGTCGAAGTAATTCGCCACGGCTGTGTGCATCGTATTGGTGTCGGTCTGCGGGTACGCCTGGTCCCATGACAGCTGGAAGGCCGGAGCCTTGTTGACCAGGTTGTACTGCCAGGTCAGGTAGGCCGAAGTCGGGCCGCTGATCAGGCTCTTGGTGTTGGATGTGGTGGTGAGGTTGCCGATCGCCAGTTCCTTCTTGACGAAGCCCGGCGAGTACATGACTGCCAGGAAGTCAGCGATGCCCGGGTTGGCGGCGGCACCGGCCTTGGTCACCGAGTAGTAGTTCTCCGTGTTACCGGCGATGTCGTTGCCGTTGCCCTTGCCGCCGGGAACCGACGGGAAGGCGGTGTAACCGATCAGGCTGTTCTCCTGCGTGGCGGCTGCCTTCTGCGCTGAAGCGCTGCTGCTGCCGTCGTCCAACTGGCTCTGAATCGTGGAGTAGTCCCATGAGCCCATCAGCTCAAACGCGGACTCTCCGGTCTGAAGCATCGCGGCCGTCTGGTTCTTGGTGAAGTAGACCGAGTCCCAGCTCTTGTCGACGCCGAAGGCGCCGGCGTTGACCAGGGTCTTGATGTCGGCAAGCGCCTTCTTGCTGGCGGCAGAGGCCCACTCGGCCTTGTCACCGGCGAGCGCGTTGGTCACGAGGCTCGGACCGGCAACGCGGTCGTACAGGTACTCGTACCACATCAGGGTCGGCCACTGATCGGCGCCGCCGAGCGCGATCGGGGTCTCAACGCCCTTGGCCTTCAGCTTCTTGACGTCAGCCAGCAGCTGCGGGAACGTCTTCGGCAGCGAAACGCCGTCCGTCTTGAGCAGCGTCTTGTTGTAGAAGAAGAAGACCGGCTGGGTACCACGCATCGGGATGCCGTAGTAGTTGGCACCGATCTTCGCCGCGCTCAGGATCGAGGGCAGGAAGCTTGACTTCAGCTTCGGGTTGGACGCGAAGTAACCGTTCAGCGGCTCCAGCAGCCCGGCCTTCTGGAACTGCAAGATCGAGCCGCCACCCCAGTTGAAGAAGACGTCGGGAGCACTGCTTGTGCTCATGATCGTCTGCAGCTTGGTCTGGTAGTCGGCGCCCGGGAAGGTCTCAAGCGTTGCCGGGTCGGACTTGCCCTCGGCGGTTGCGTCGTAGGATGCGACCGCGTACTTCTCGACGCTGTTCTCGGAGTCGCCATAGGCGGCCACAGTGAAACCAGCGCTGGCGGCGTGCGCAACTTGCATCTTCGCGCTACTCGCGCTCGCGCCGATGGCGGCAACTGCGGTAGCCGCAAGTGCGGCCGCCGTAGCAACGGCGCCACGCCGCGACCACTTGTTGGAACTCAACATATGAGAAACTCTCCTCCTCCGAAAGTTTTCGGCCCTCATGCCGAAAACAAGTGTTGACGCGGCGACAGTATCACCACTTTCACACGGTGTCACGCTCGCTGTGTTGCGCAGTCATTAAAGTCCCGTAGCGATACGACTGGAGAGCGATGGCAGCGACACAAACAGAAGAAGGACTTACGAACGGGCGCAGACGGGTCACGCTTGCCGAAATCGCGGCAGCCGCGAACCTTTCGCTGGCGACGGTTTCGAAAGTCTTGAACGGTCGTACGGATGTTTCGGCGGCGACGCGCTCCAAGGTCGAGGCACTTCTGCACGAGCACGGCTATCTGCGCCGCAACTCCGGCAGTGGCACGGCCCAAATGGTCGAGGTGGTCTTCCACGAGCTGGAGAGCGAGTGGGCGATCGAGATCATCCGCGGAGTCGAACGCGTCGCCCGCGAGTTCAACCTCAGCGTGCTGCTGACTGAGAGCGGTGACCGTCACACGCCGGGACCAGGTTGGATCGACGGCGTCCTGCGCCGGCGGCCGCTCGGCGTCGTGTTGGTCTTCTCAACGCTTACCGAGGCCTCGAAACAGAAGCTGCGTAGCCGCGGCGTCAACTTCGTGGTCGTGGACCCGGCCGGTCAGCCCGACCCAGACGTGGCCTCGATCGGCTCCGCCAACTGGTCGGGCGGCTTCGCCGCGGCTCAGCACCTGATCGACCTCGGCCATACGCGGATCGGCATGATCAGCGGCCCCGAGGACATGCTCTGCTCAGTGGCGCGAGGCGACGGCTACCGCTCGGCGCTCGAACGCTCCGGCATCCCCTACAACCCGGACCTGGTCAGGGTCGGTGACTTTCACGTCGCCGGCGGCCAGCAGTGCGCCGAGTCCCTGCTCTCGATGGCTGAACCGCCGACCGCGATCTTCGCCGGCAGCGACCTGCAGGCCTGCGGTGTCTATGAGGCCGCGCGCCTGCTCGGGCGCCGGGTGCCTGAGGACCTCTCGGTGGTCGGCTACGACGACCTGCGCCTGGCCCGCTGGGTCGGCCCACCGCTGACCACGATCCGCCAGCCGCTGACCGAAATGGCTGAGACCGCCGTGCGGCTGTTGCTGCGGATGAGCGAGGAGCTCGACCCCACGCTCAGCAGCCAGCGCGTGGACCTCGCCACCAGCCTGGTGGTGCGAGAGTCGACCCGGCCTCCACAGGCTGGCGCGTAGCCCCGGACTCAGTCCGGGCTGGCGAGCCGGGCGACCACTTCACCGGCGGTCATCTCGGTGGTAGCCATCAGGCGCGGGCGCAGCGCCTGCCCGTGGTCCCAGCCGTAGTCGATCGTCGTCATCACCTTGAAGAGCTGGTGGCGATCGTTGAGGTCTACGACGCGATCGTCGTAGCTGCCATACGGAAAGACGAACTCGTCGGCGCCGTACCGCGCAAGCGCATCGCGAGACGCCACCAGCTGGGCCAGGTTCTGCTCGTCACTGAGTTCCGCCATGTGCAGATGCTCGCGTCCGTGGCCGGCGATGCCGACGCCGGCGTCGTATAGCGGGTCGATGTCGGACCAGACGATCCGGCCCGGCTGCCCAAGGAACTCAAGCGTCAGCGCGAGCACGATCTCAATCTCCGGAGCGCGGGTGCGTAGCGTCTGCACAGCCTCGAGCACGGAGGCGTAGCCATCGTCGAAGTAGATCCTGACGCGGTCAGCTATTCCCTGCGCCTGAAGGCCGTCGATGATCGCCACCAGATAGCTCATCGGCAGCGTGTAGATAGACGACGGATCGTCTGCGATGTCGTGCAGACAGAGGTTCGCGCGGACGTCAGCTTCGATCAGCGGGTGCGACACGACGGGTGCAGCTTATAAGGTGTGTCGACGTTGGAAAAGGATCGCGACACCGTGCTGGAAGCCGATGCCGAGGGGATTGCCGCTGCCCTGGAAGCGGCACGAGTTCGCTTCCGCGAGACCTTGGCCGAGTCGCACACCACAGCGCTGGTCAGCTTTGACCAAGCCACAGTGCTCGGCGACCACGCACTCTGCGCCAGGGCACTGACGCTGCAGGGCGACATCGCGACGCACCGCGGCGACCTGCGCGAGGCGGCACGGCTCGCGTTTGAGGCCGAGCGTCACGTGCTCGAGGCGGACGACCCAGTAGCGATGGTTGAGATCGCGGGCCTGCGCTCCCACATCTTCTTCTTCACCGGCTCCTACGCGCAGGCCCTGAGCTACGCGGACCATGCGATCTCGATCGCCGACCGCAGCGGCGACGCCCAACTTCGCACGCAGGCGCGGCGGGCCGCCTACCTGGTGTTCGGCAACATCAAGGTGCGCGGCTGGCGCGAGCGGCTGCGAGAACTGCTGGCCCTCACAAAGGAGACCAACAGCCTTTGGGAGGAGACGGTCACCCGTAACGACCTGGCCTGTGAGCTGCTCGACGACGGCGACGTCGCCGCGGCGAGCGCCGAGATTGAACGCGCACTGGAAGTCGCGCTGCGGATCGAGGGGCCTAACAGCTTCGTGCTCTCAATCGTCTACTGCACGCGCGCCGACATTGACCTGGGGCGTGGCGATCCGCATGCGGCGCTGGCCGACACCAAGCGCTCACGGATGCTGCTGGAGAGCATCAACGACCCCAACCCATACGTGATCAGCGCCAACGTACGAGCCGAGGTTCAGGCCCACGCTGCGCTCGGCAACCTCGACGAAGCGCAGCGTGTCGGGGATGAAGCGCTCGCAAGGCTCGGTGACCACATGCCGCGATCACGCAGCCAGATCCTCGCGACGCTGGCCACAGCCTTACGTGAGGGTGGTCGCCTGGAGATGGCCTACGACGCGCTACTGCGCTCGGCGGAGCTCGAACGCGTGGCCTTTTCGGAGATCTCGGAGTTGCAGCTCGACCTCGAGAAGGCGACGCGACGGGCACGGGCCGCCCGTCGCGAGAGCGAGGAGCTGGCGGTCAAGAACCGCGAGCTCGCGGACGCACAGAGTGAACTCGAACGCCGCGCAAGCAAGCTGGAGGAGCTCCAGGAGCAGCTGATCGAGCAGGCTGACCGTGACTGGCTGACCGGCCTGCGCAACCGTCGCTACCTGGCACGCGCGCTCGGGCACACCGCCTCGGAGGACCTCACGGCACCGTTCTCGGTGGCGGTGCTGGACCTCGACCACTTCAAGCAGATCAACGACCGCTTCGGCCACGCAGCCGGTGACCAGGTGCTGGTCAGGGTCGCGTCGCTGCTCGGCGAGGCGACACGTGACACCGACGTGGTGGTACGCAGCGGCGGCGAGGAGTTCCTGATCGTGATGCCGCAGACAGACGCTCAGGCCGCCGGTGTCTGCTGCGAGCGCATGCGCGCAGCGATCTGCGACGCGACCTGGGACGAGATCGACTCGGAACTGGCGTTAACAGCGAGCGTCGGGGTCGCCTCCACGGGCGCGTCGACGGCGATGGAGCCGCTCGTGAAGCTCGCAGATCAGCGGCTCTACGAGGCCAAGCACGCAGGTCGCAACCGCGTAGTTGACTAGTCGGTTCTGGCGCTCCGGCGCGACACGCTTAACCGTTCCCCTGCGGGACTTATAGGCAACGCTTAGGCCGATCCGCCATGGTGAGTGCGCGCAGAACCCGCTCTGCTCGTCCCTCGTATGCCGCCAACCCACTTACAACGCAGGCGCCGCCTGGCGGTCGCCGCCGTGTTCGCGCTCGTGATCGTGGCGTGGTGGGTGGCCACAGGCGTTGGCACCGGTGGCAACGCGGAGCGTGACGGGACCGCGGTGAACACCGCGGTGTTCGCCAAGAGCGCCTGCCGCTCCTACCCGCCGACCAGCGGCAACCGCCACCTGACGGTGTTCCTTGACGCCGGACACGGCGGGCTTGACCCCGGCTCGATCGGCCGCACGCAGAGCGGCAGGACGATCTACGAGGCTGACCTCACGCTCCCGGTGGAGCTCGACACGATGGCGATGCTGCGACGCAAAGGCTTCCGCGTCGTCGTCTCGCGGACCGGCAATACCGCTGTCGTGAAGCTGACGCCGGCAGACGTTGACGGCAGACTGCTGACCGCGTTGGGGGTTCACAACGACGTCGCCGCACGCGACGTCTGCGCCAACGATGCCCACGCCAACGTGCTGGTCGGGATCTACTTCGATGCCGGCACGAGCAGCAATGCCGGGTCGGTCACCGGCTACGACGCCGTGCGCCCGTTCGCTGCAGCCAATAAGCGGCTTGCGACTCTGGTTCAGGACGACGTACTCGGCGCCATGAACCGTGAGGGTTGGGACATCCCCAGTGAGGGCGTGCAGACCGATGATCAGCTCGGCTCGTCACTCAGCAACTCCTCGTCGATCAACAACGCCGCGGTCAGCTACGGCCACCTGTTGTTGCTCGGCCCCGCATCCCCCGGCTTCTTCGCAACGCCGAGCTTGATGCCCGGCGCGCTGATCGAGCCGCTGTTCATCACCGACCCGTTCGAAGGCTCGATCGCTGACAGCCATCACGGCCAGCAGGTGATCGCTGCCGGTCTCGCCACAGCGGTCGAGCAGTACTTCCGCCGTCACCACCGTTAGCCGTCGCCGCGGTTAGATAGGCTGGGTCGAGCCAGATGAGGCCCTGGCGGGTGTCGTGAAACGGCATCCAAACCGCCCAACATAGGGCTGATGGCTTCTTTCGCTGATCAACGCACGCGCGAAAGGAGCTGCTGTCAGGTGTCCAGGCTGGCTGAGCTTGACCGACGTGAACTGGCCGCGATCTTCGCCGGTGGCGCGCTGGGCGCGCTCGCCCGCGCCGGGATAACACAGCTCTTCCCGTCGGGTGCGGCCAGCTGGCCGTGGGCGGTGTTCGCGATCAACATCAGTGGCGCCTTCGTGCTCGGGTACTTCGTAACCCAGTTGCAGGAGCGCCTGCCACTCTCCAGCTACCGGCGCCCGTTCATCGGCACCGGGTTCTGCGGGGCCTTCACGACCTTCTCGACCATGCAGCTCGAGCTCTTCAAGATGGTCAGCGGCCATCACTACGGGCTCGCCGCCGCGTACGCGGGCGCCAGCATCGTCTTGGGATACCTGGCAGTCTTCACCGCCACCGCACTGGTGCGAAGGATCCGGGTGATCCGATGAGCTTCTGGGTCTGGCTGGGGATCGCCTTGCTTGGCGGCGTCGGTGCGATCGCGCGCTTCCTGATCGACGGGCTCATCTCTCGGGCTGCGGGCGCGGAGCTGCCCGTCGGCACGTTCGTGATCAACGTCTCGGGCGCTTTCGCGCTCGGGTTGGTCTCCGGCCTCGCGGTCAGCGGTGACGCGCTGATCCTGATCGGAACCGCGGTGCTCGGTTCGTACACGACCTTCTCCACCTGGATGTTCGAGACCCACCGGCTGCGCGACGACGGGCGCTTCAAGGGTGCGTTTGGCAACGTAGTAATCACTCTCACCATCGGGTTCGCAGCGGTCGCTCTGGGCCACGCGATTGGAGTACAGCTATGAACAACGACTGCCTGAAGCTCACGACCTACTTCGGCGAACGTGACCGGGTAGACGGTCAGCTGCACGCCGACAAGTTGCTCGACCTCTACGGCTCCGCCGAGGTCGAAACCAGCGTGCTGCTGAGGGGCGTCTCAGGCTTCGGGCTCAAGCACCACCTGCGCACGGACCAGTTGCTCTCGATCTCTGACGATCTGCCGCTGGTCTGCGCGGCGGTCGATACCCGTGAGCGCATCGAGGCGCTGCTGCCCCAGGTGCTGGCGATGCAGCAACGCGGGTTGGTCACGCTCGAGCGGGCGCGGCTGCTGACCGGCGAGCCGCTGCCGGGCGATCTACCCAAGGAGCTCGGCGAGACGACCAAGCTCACCGTCTACTGCGGCAGAAAGCAGCGCGCCAACGGAGCGCACGCCTTCCGGGCAGTCACCGAGCTCTTGCACCGCCGCGGCCTGGCGGGCGCGACCGTGCTCCTGGGTGTCGACGGCACCACACACGGGCAGCGCGCCCGAGCGAGCCTGTTCGGGCCCAACGCCGCTGTGCCGATGATGCTGATCTCAGTCGGCGCCAGCGACCAGATCGCCGCCGTGCTGCCAGATCTGGCCAAGCTCGACCCGCGTCCCACGTTGACGCTCGAGCGCGTGCGACTCTGCAAGCGCGACGGGCAGCTGCTGGCCGAGCCCGATGAGTTGCCCGGGGTCGACGAACACGGGCTCGGCATCTGGCAGAAGCTGACGGTCCACAGCTCTGAAACCGCCCGCCACGACGGCAAGCCGCTGCATCGGGCGCTGGTCAAGCGGCTACGCGCGGCCAACGTCGCCGGAGCGACGAGTCTGCGCGGGGTCTGGGGCTTTCACGGGGACCACGCCCCGCACGGCGACAAGCTGCTGCAGGTTCACCGAGGCGTCCCGGCGGTAACGATCGTGATCGAGCGCCCGGAGCGGATCGCCGCCGCCTTCCGGATCATCGATGAGATGACGACTGAACGCGGGCTCGTGACCAGCGAGCTGGTGCCGGCTGCGACGGCGATCAGCGAGCAGATCACGACCGGCGGCGTTCGCCTGGCGCGGCACCGCTTCTGACCGGTGGCCGCTCCGGGGCGACCGACTTGTGACGATCTTGCTGCTGCGACGTAGTGTGGGTATATGCGACCGATTCTGGTTGGACTCGCCGGGCTTGCAGCGGTAGCGCTGGTCCTCAGCGGCTGCGCCGGAGCGGTGCTGACCGAACGGGCCTCCGACACCACGCCGACGATCCAGGTCGGGCCGCCCGGGCAGGGCACCGCGGCAGCAAACCACGCCGCTGCGCGACGCGATGCGGCGACGCTGCTCACGCGCGTGAGGCTTCCCGCGGGCGTCGTATCGACGCCCGTCGAGCCGCGCGGCGACCACGGCTACCTGAAGCTCTCCGGGGATATTGAGGGTGACTCGGCGAACGCACTGGCCCACGCGTGGTGGACCACCAGCGAGGCACCCAGCGAAGTGCTGGCGTATCTGAAGTCGCACGTTCCAACCGGTGCCAGCCAGTCCGGGACCGGCTCCGTGAGTGACGGCCGCACCGGCAGCTCATCCGAACTGGTCGGTTTCGAGTGGCCGGCGGTTGGGCCGGTTTTGGGCGACCGCGAGTTGCAGGTCACCGTCAGTGCGCTGCCCGGGGGCCGCACCGGGATCCTCGCTGAGGCACAGAGCGACTGGGTCGTGCCGCGCTCGCAGAGTGAGCGCGTGCCGGCGGCAGCGACCGCGGTGCGAATCACGCTGCAGCGACGGTCGATACCGGTGGGCACGCGCAAGCCCGTGAGCGCCTCGTATGTGCTGATCACATCCCCGCGGCGCGTGTTGCGCGCAGTCAGGCTTGTGGACTCGCTGCCGGTCGTGCAGCCGATCGAGATCATGTGTCCGCTGATCCTGCTCACCGGCCAGTCGCTGACCGTCACTTACAGCGCCGGTCCCGCTGGACCGGCGCTTGCCCAGGCGCAGGTGTCGCTGCAGGCACCGTCCTCCGGCGGGGCTGACAGCTGCGACCCGATCCGCTTCTCAATCCGGGGGCGCGCGCAGACCCCATTGATCAGCGACTCGTTCGTGCGCCAGATCGAGCAGCTCGCCGGCTTTCGGCGCTGAGGGCCGGGAGCTGCGCCTCCCTAGACTCCGGCGTAATGTCTAAACCGAATCTGCTTGTAATCGTCGCCAGCACCCGCCCCGGGCGTATCGGCCGGCCCATTGGTGACTGGTTCCTCCGGGTCGCGCGTAAGCACGGTGGTTTTGAGGTCACCGAGGCTGACCTCGCCACGCTTGGCCTGCCGCTGATGGACGAGCCCAACCACCCCCGCTTTCAGAACTACACGCACGAGCACACCAAGCAGTGGAGCGCGCTGGTCGCCGCCGCTGACGCGATCGTGTGGATCACACCTGAGTACAACCATTCGTTCCCGGCCTCTCTCAAGAACGCGATCGACTACCTCAACGTCGAATGGAGGCACAAGGCGCTCGGCCTGGTCTCCTACGGTGGCATCGCCGCCGGTACCCGTTCGGCTCAGGCGCTCAAGCCGGTCGCTGCCGGTCTTGGCCTGATCGTGACCAGCACCGCGGTGCAGATCGCGTTCGCCGGCAAGATGATCAAGGACGGCGTGTTCGTCGACGACGAGGGCGTCAACGCCGCGGCCAATGCGATGCTCGACGAGATGCTGCATCTCGAGACCGGTCTCAGCGTGCTGCGGGGCTCGGCGGCCTAACCAGATTCATCGGGTTTGCGTCGCCCCGGGTGTGCTGGGGCGCCGTAAACCTCGCCTCAGTCGACGAGCTTTATAAGAAGGCTGGTGCCGCGATCCAAGCTCGGTACCCTCACGTAGACCGATGGCCTACGCGCAGGAGACCACCAGGTTGAAGGGCCCGCAAAACCAGCAGGCGACAGCGCTTGCCTATTCGTGGCGCCGGCTGACGCGCGTCGCGACCGGCGTCGCGCTGATCACGGCGCCCGCCTTCTTCCTGGTCCTCTACGACTCGGACCACGTCGGGCTGCTGCTGTCGATCCTGATCACGGCCTTGGCGGTGCTGCTGTTCCGCGGCTTGGTCGAAGTGATCGTGCGCACGGTGATCCCTTGGCCGAGCCTGCTCGGGGGCGATGCCGAGCTCAAGGAAGACGACATCATCGCGCGGCGGCGTTTCTGGTACTGGCGTACCAAGTTCCGCAGGCTGCCGTGGCTGATCGGCTTCATCCTCTTACTGCTGGGGGCCTGCCAGGCGCTGTTCGCGTTCTCAGGGATCCACGCCTCGTTCTTCCACCCGTTCTCCGGCCTGCGTCAGATCTTCCCGACCGACAGCCTGCCGCAGCTGTCGCTGATCTTCGTGCAGCTTCCGATCCTGATGTTCGCCCAGATGAGCATCTTCTTCGGGCCGTTCCTGTTCATGGCGGCGCGCGGGATCCGCAGTTACGAGCCCGGCGACGCCAGCTGGGGCGTGAAGATTGACGACGTTCGCGGACAGGCCGAGGCCAAAGAGGAGATCACCCGCGTGATCACGCTCTGGCAGTCCGGTGAGGAGTTTGAGAAGGCCGGCGGTAAGCGTGAGCGTGGGCTGCTGTTCCTCGGCGCGCCGGGCACCGGCAAGACGATGATCTCCAAGGCGATCGCGACCAACTTCAACTGCCCGTTCGTCACGATTCCAGGTTCCGGCTTCGCCCAGATGTTCATGGGCATGGACGCGCTGGTGGTTCAGCTGCTCGCCCACAAGGCGCGCAAGCTGGCGCGCAAGTGGGGCGGTCAGTGCATCGTCTTCATCGACGAGATCGACGCTGTTGGTCTGCGGCGCCAGGCGCTTGGCAGTGGCATGACGTCCAACATGAGCGGCGCCATTCCCAACACACTCAAGGATCTCCTGTTCTTCGGTCCGAACGGTTCGATCACGCCGACCGGCGACCTGGTCATCGAGAGCCGCGAGTGGCGCGATCAGCTCTTCGCTCAGCGTGCCGCCGGCGCGACGGCCACCGGCACCGCCGCTTTCCTGCAGCGCGTGTCAGCCAAGGTCGACGCGATCTTCCCTGGAGGCATGATGGGCGGGATGGGCAACCAGGGGCAGGCGCTCAACCAGCTGCTGGTGGTCATGGATGGCATGGGCGAGCCGCCGGTCTTCCAGAAGTTCATGGTCAACCGCGTCAATACCTTCCTCGACGCGCTGTTTGTGGTGCCGCGCAGGCTCGGTCGTCTGAAGTTGCGAATCGCGACACCGAAGCCGCGCCCTGAGGAGATCTACTTCATCGGCGCCTGCAACGTGCCGATCGAGATGCTCGACCCGGCCTTGACGCGTCCTGGACGTATGGGCCGTCACATCTGGTTCCGGACGCCGACCAAGGATGACCGCAAGGACATCTTCGACCTGTACATGGCGAAGGTCGACCACGAGCCGGACCTCGATACCGATCACCGCCGCGACGAGCTGGCACGGATCACGGCGGGCTACTCGCCGTCGATGATCGAGCAGTGCTGCTCTATGGCGCTGACGATCGCGCATGCCGAGGGGCGCCAGGCATTCGCCTGGCGCGACATCACGGAGGCGATGACGACAGTCGAATCGGGCACCGCGCAGAACATCGAGTACGTCGAGGAGGAGACCCGCGCCGTTGCCATCCACGAGGCCGGTCACGCTGCCGCGGGGCACGTATACCTCGAGAAGGACGTGCTCTCCACGCGCCTCTCGATCCGCAAGCGCGGCGGCTCCCTTGGCCACTACCAGTCGATGGAGAAGGACGAGCGCTTCAGCCACTTCCGCGGCCGTGTTATGGGTGGCCTGATCATGATCCTCGGCGCGATGGCGGCCGAGCACGTCTTCTACGGTGAGAACTCACAGGGTGTGAGCGGCGACCTCTACAGCGCCACGGCCACGGCCGCAGCGATGGTCGGCAGTTGGGGCATGGGCCCAGATGAGCTGCCGATGTCAATCAAACCTGAGAAGCGCCTGAAGCCCGGCGAACAGCACGACCCGCAGCGGCTTGCCAGACAGAGGCTCGAGGAGATCGGCGACCAGATCATGAACCGCGCAAGCGGCGGTTCGGCGTTCATGGGCGACCCGATCGGCAGCACCCTCAGCAGCCCACAGAAGCGCGCCGCCGTAGCACAGCTGCTCGGGCAGGCCTACGTGACCGCCTACGCGCTGATGGCGAGCAACAAGGCGGCGATCGAGCTGATCGCCGACGCTCTGATCGAGCGCAAGGAGATGCACGGTGACGAGGTGGTCGATCTGCTCAACAGCGTTGGGCTCGTGCGCCCCGAGATCAACGTCAGCGACGACAGCACGTGGCCTACGGTATGACCGAGCAGCCGCCCACGCCCAACGAGCCGGTGAACAGCCTGCATAGTCCCGAGGCGCCCGGCCCCGAGCTCACGGCGCCGCGCCTCGCCGAGGCGAGCGCCACGGGAAAGCTGCCCCGCTTCCCCACCCCCCATGCCGACAAGTTCAGGATCGCGCTGGCAGCACTCTGCGGAATTGCCGTGGCCGCGATCGCGATCGCCGTGGTCGCGATCACCAGCCATACAAGCCAGAACACGATCAATACCGGTGGCGCTTGGTCAGAGTGGTCACCATCGACCACCGGCAGCACCGGCCTCGAGGAGATAGCTGAGTACGTCGCTCCCTTCTACCGCTTCACCGCCGCCCAGCAGTTGGATGTGGTCACGCCGCTCTCCCTGACCAGCGAAACCGAAGCCGGCACCACGACTGGCAAGGGTCTGACGATCGCGGTCAACACCGGCGGTTCGGCCACCGCCTCGTCGCTGTCACTGCTGACCGGGTCAACCGCCGCCTACAGCATCTGTGGGATCGGGGCCAAGGACTGCGATCTCGTCGGAACCGCAACTCCGGCCCGCCTGTTGCTGTTACGCCGCGAGGCGCTTCAGCTGGCGCTCTACACCTTCAAGTACTTGAGCAGCGTCAGCAACGTGCTGGTCGTGCTGCCGCCTGGTCACACCAGCTCGGCGGTCGGTGCCGGCGTCACGGCGGCCAAGCCGGTCACGGTTTCCGTGCTCTTCCAGCGCGATGCGCTGAAGCCGCTGCTGGCGACGCCGATCGATGACACGCTCGCGGAGGACCCACCCGCCGTCTCGCAGCTGACGGCCTGGAGCAAGTCCGACGAAGCTGGACTGGTCGACGAGGTGACCGAACGCGGGCTCTTCTCAGAGGAGCTCGAGGCCCAGCAGGAGGGCGGCAACTTGATCGTCCTGACGCCGCTGCCGCCGCAGTAACCGCGGGTGCGGTCGCTATGCGACAGCTGCGCACATCAGCAGCTCGTGCGTAACACCCGAGGTTCGGTCTTCTCGCTCTGCCGTCGCTCCCGGGACGAGCCCGAGCGCTTCCCCAAGTACCCGCAGATGCCGGTGCTGCGATGCGTTGGATTTGTGGTTGATGAGCGAGCAGAGTCGCGGGGCGATAGCGTGGGACCCGATGAGTGAGGAACGCGTTCGCGTCGAGATCGAAGACCACGTCGCAGTGGTCATGCTCGCGCGCCCGGACAAGCACAACGCGCTCGACCTGGCGATGTTCGACGCGATTACCGCGACCGCGGTGAGCCTGCGTCACGAGCCGGGGCTGCGGGCCGTGGTGCTGCACGGTGAAGGCAAGAGTTTCTGCTCGGGCCTGGACTTCGTCTCGGTCGCGGCGGCCGGCGAGGGGCTGACCGGCCTGACCGGGCCGCTCGACGAACCCTCCCCCAACTACTTCCAACGCCCGGCGTACGAATGGATCCGCCTGCCGGTTCCCGTTATCGCCGCGATCCACGGCAACTGCCTCGGCGGCGGGCTGCAGATCGCATTGGCTGCTGATATCCGGATCTGCGCACCCGACGCCAAGCTTTCGGTGATGGAGGGCAAGTGGGGCCTGATCCCAGACATGTCGATCACCCGCACGCTGCCCCGGCTGGTCGGGATCGACGTGGCCAAAGAGCTGACCTACACGGCACGCACGTTCGACGGCAACGAAGCGTTGCGCCTCGGCCTTGTTACCCGTTTGGACGATGCGCCGCTGGACGCCGCACGCGAACTCGCTGCTGAGATCGCCTCCAAGTCACCGGATGCGATCCGCCGCGCCAAGCGCCTCTTCGATGAGGCCTGGACCGGTACGCCGGACGAGACGCTGAGCCTCGAGGCGCAACTGCAAAAGCAGCTGGTCGGCACTCCGAATCAGTTTGCTGCTGTCACTTCCGGGCTCAGCAAGCAGCCCGCGGAGTTCATCGACCCGCCGGTCGGCGGCTGACCACCCCGCCTGGCCTGGGGATCTGGCAGTGGTTACGCGAGCAGTTGGGGTCGTGCGGCCCTATCGCACCGAGGATCGTGACGCGCTCTACGACGTCTGCGCTCGGACTGCTGACAACGGCGGCGACTCGCGGCCCGCGATCCCCGACCTGCAGCTCGCGGGCAGCGTCTTCGCCGAGCCATATCCGGCGCTCGAGCCCGAGCTCACGTTCGTCGTTGACGACGGTCAGCGCCCCGTCGGCTACATCGTCGGCACCGCCGACACTGCGACCTTCGCCCGGCGCTTCCGTGAGGAGTGGCTGCCGCCGCTGAGCGAGCGCTACCCCGCGCCTACGTCGGGCGGCGAGCCGCAGTCGCTGGCCGAGCTGTTTGTGAGCCTGATGCATGACCCCGAGCGCCTGGTGCTGCCGGAGCTGGCCGACTACCCGGCCCACCTCCACATCGCCTTACTTCCCAGCCATCAACGCTCGGGCTTCGGCCGCGAGCTGATGCGGGTATTCCTGGGGGCGCTGCACAACAAGGGCGTCCAGCGAGCCCACCTCTGCATGGTCACCGCCAACACCCCGGCCCGAGCCTTCTACGACCGCCTCGGTTTCCATGTGATCGACGTGCCCGATCCGGGGCCGGTGAATTATCTGGGGCGTGAAACTCTCTGGTAGCCGGGAGCCGGGGGTCATCTGACGCGTCCATCAAGGGAGCCTGAAGCACCGGAGCTGGTCGCCGGTAACGCCAAGCAGCAGGAGATGGGACACCTCCAGCTTGTGGTCGAGGAGCTTACGCAGACGATCGAGGGTCGGATGGATGAGTTCAGGCCGTCGAGCTGCCGGCTAGCGCGATGAACCCGGACCCGCTGCGCGTATGAGCACCCTTGAAGGCATCGTGACGGCAGTGGTTGTCGTGGTTTCGTTCGCCGGTATCGCCGGTATCGCCGTGGTCGCCCTGGTGCGCGGCGTGGCCCGCTGGATCGACGTGGATCCGAGATACGACGACCCCGCAAACCGATGAGCCCTACCGCCCGCGCCGTGATCCGCGCTTACGTGCAGGACTGCGGCTCGGACTACAGCATCGCGAAGGGTCCGTACGACGCGGACAAGTCAACGACCGAGTACGCCTCCTACACACAGGTCGTTGATTACACCCTCAACGTCACAGACAACAAGCAAGGTCCTGTCGCGTTCCTGATGGTCGGCGAACGACTCACCGGCGGCACGTGGCGAACCCTCGGACCACCCGGAACCGGACCATAGAGCCCCCTAAGTAGAGCCAACCAAGCGCAGCCGACGCCGGCTGGACTCGGAGGCTGGTGGACAAGACCTCCGAACGAGACTTGCGCGAAGCGCGCTCGAGAGAGGGGGTCTTGTCCGCCAGCCGACCGGAACACCGAGCTCAGACCAAGCTGAGTAGCTGCGGGACAAGGACTCGAA
>PLES01000071.1 GCA_003137075.1 Solirubrobacterales bacterium | reverse complement strand
TGCCGGCGAGCTTGCCGGTGGCGATCTTAAGCGCCGGCTTGAACCGTTCGGCCTGCCGGAGCGAATCGCGACCTTCGTGCTGCCGACGCCGATCAACGGCCGTGCCGGTCTGGCCCAGGCTGCCGCAAGCGAAGCAGCGCTCGCCGGAGCGCTGCGGGCGGAGGCCACCTCGGGACTTGTCGCCTCCCACGGGCAGCTGATCGGGGCGCTGATCCCGGGTATGCCAGACGATGCACTTTTCGCGCTGGGTGAGCGCGTCGCCACGCGCGTGCAACGTGAGCTGCCCGCTCAGGATGTGCACATCGGCATTGGGCGCGCGGTTCCGATCGGGGAGGCGCGGCGCAGCTACCACGAGGCCCGCTGCACGGTTGAGGCGCTGGCTTTCGGGCTTGGTCACGGCGCCAAGATCGCGACCTACCGAGACCTCGGCTCCTTCCAGCTGTTGCTGTCGCTGCAGGACGATGAGGCGCTGAAGCTNNGGCGAGCTGATGCGCTCGCTCGAAGCCTTCATCGAAGAGAACGGCCAGTGGGAACGAGCGGCTAAGCGGCTCTTCTGCCACCGGCATACGTTGCGCTACCGGATCAGGCGCGTGGAGGAGTTGACCGGGCGGAATCTGGGCTCTGCCCGGGATCGAATCGAATTTTGGCTAGCACTACGTGGAAGGGAACTAATTTCATGAAAATCGGCGTACCCACTGAGATCAAGGTCGACGAATACCGCGTCGCCATGACCCCGGCCGGCGTGCGTGAGCTCGTCGATGCGGGCCACGAGGTCGTCGTCCAGAAGGGCGCCGGGCTCGGCTCAGCGCTCTCAGACGACGCCTACGAGAAGCAGGGCGCGAAGATCCTGCCTGACGCCGCCGCCGTGTTCGCGCAGGCGGAGATGATCGTCAAGGTCAAGGAGCCACAGCCGGTTGAGGTCGCGATGCTCGAGTCGCGCCACCTGCTCTTCACCTACCTGCACCTGGCCGCCGACAAAGAGTTGACCGACAGCCTCGCCGCGACCGGTGCCACCTGCATTGCCTATGAGACCGTTGAGGACAAGGACGGCCGCCTGCCGCTGCTCGCTCCGATGTCGGAGGTCGCCGGCAAGATCGCGACTCAGGCCGGGGCGTTCATGCTCGAGAAGCCGCTCGGCGGCCGCGGCATCCTGCTGGGCGGCGTACCGGGTGTGGCCGCCGCCAACGTGATGGTGATCGGCGGCGGCGTGGTCGGTTACCACGCCGCGCAGGTTGCGATCGGGATGGGCGCGACCGTGTACTGCTTTGACCGCAACATCGCGCGGCTGCGCGACCTGGATGTCGCCTTCGCGGGCCGTGCCGACACCTGCTTCGCTACCACGCTCGCGATCGAGGAGCGGCTGCCGGAGATCGACCTCGTAATCGGTGCGGTGCTCGTCCACGGCGCCAAGGCGCCACACGTGATCACGCGCGCGCAGCTCGGCCTGATGAAGCCCCAGGCGGTGCTGGTCGACGTCTCGATCGACCAGGGCGGCTGCTTTGAGACCTCGAAGGCGACNNTCGACCTACGCGCTGACCAACGCGACCATGCCCTACGCGCTCTCACTGGCAAACAAGGGCGCCAAGGCGGCAATCAAGGACTCCGCCGGACTGCGCCTCGGTCTCAACTGTGCCGCCGGGCACGTGACCTATCAGCCGGTTGCCGACGCGGCCGGCGTGCCGTACGTAACGCCCGAGCAGGCGCTCGGCCTCTAAGGCCCCCCCGTGGGTCCGCTTCCCAAGTGAGCAAGCACCCACACGCTGCCCACTCTGGGGGAGTTACTCGTCGTACGGACGACTAACTCCCCCAGAGTCAGAAGTGGCCGTCGGTTTCTCTGCGTCCGGCGGTACGGCCGGCGGCTCAAAGCTGACGTCGACGTGCTCGCTGTCGTGGCGCTCCTCGATCTTTGCGAGTGCCTCGTAGGTCTGCTGATCGGCTGGCGCCACGGGTGGGCCGATCAGCGAGCGGGGCCACAGCCTGCGTTCCAACACCACGTTCAGTTCGGCTGCGTACAGCGTCAGCTGAGCCCCGAGGTGCAGCCAGACAAGCAGCGCGATCACGGTCCCGACAGTCGCGTAGGCGGGTGACATGTGCTTCGTCACGTGGCCGAGGTAAAGGCCGCCGAGCGCCTGCAGGATCGTCCAGAAGACGGCGGCGACGGCGACCCCGATCAGCAGCTTGCGGGTCGGCACGCCGCTGGCGGTCATCAGCCGGAACGCAACCAGGAAGAGCACGGCGTTGGCCACCAGTGAAACGGCGATCCCGGCGATCGTGGTGCCGGCCCCGCCGAGCCCACCGCTGACCAGCCCGGACGCACCGGTTGCGATCAGGAAGAGCACTCCGATCGCCAGCAGCAAGCCGATGCCGCGGAGCTTCGATTTGATGAAGTTCGGTCGCTCCTTCTGCGGTACCGCCCAGATCGTGTCGAGTGCGTTTTGGGCAGCGCCGGTGACGCCGAGGCCAGACCAGAAGGCGCCGACCAAGCCGATCACCAATGGCAGCAGATGTCCATGCAGGGCGGTGAAGTCGAAGACCTTGTCCACCGCCGGGAAGTTGGTGCGCACCGAGTTCTCGATCGAGTGCAGCGTGCCTGGGTGGTGCTGCAGCACGTACCCGAGCACCGTCACAAAGACGAGCAGCAACGGGAACAGCGAAAAGAACGCGTAGTAGGCGACCAGCGCCGCCAGATTGCTCGCGGAGTCGTTGCCGAACTTCTTGACCACGGCCATCGGGACCGCCACCGCCGGGTGGCGCTGCTGGAAGCGGTCGAAGCGCTTGATCGGTG
Organism: Solirubrobacterales bacterium; assembly: GCA_003137075.1. Classification (GTDB taxonomy): domain Bacteria; phylum Actinomycetota; class Thermoleophilia; order Solirubrobacterales; family Solirubrobacteraceae; genus Palsa-465. The sequence continues at coordinate 6,792 of PLES01000071.1, read as the reverse complement.
CCAGAGGATCCATGTCAGCTCGAGTCCTACCCAAAAGCCGCGACTGTCTGTCTACCGACCGCGGCCAGCCGTCGTCAACCCGGTTGCGGGACTGTGATTCTGCGTCCCTGCGCCCCAATAAACACCCTGCTACTGTTCCACGCCGAATGCCAACTACCAGTCAGCTGATCCGTAAGGGTCGTACCCCAAACAAGAAGAAGCTTGCCACTCCGGGCCTTAAGTCCGGAAAGGGTCGCAAGAAGAAGGTTGCCGCGCCCCAGCGCCGCGGCGTCTGCACGCGCGTCTACACGACCACGCCCAAGAAGCCGAACTCGGCGCTTCGTAAGGTCGCTCGTGTGCGGCTCACCAACGGTATGGAAGTTGGCGCCTATATCCCGGGCGAAGGCCACAACCTGCAGGAGCACTCAGTTGTGCTCGTTCGCGGTGGTCGCGTCAAGGACCTCCCGGGCTTCCGTTACAAAGTTATCCGCGGGACGCTCGACGCCGCCGGTGTGTCGGACCGCAAGAAGGCCCGCTCGCAGTACGGCGTGAAGGCCAAGTAAGGAGCTTCATGCCTCGCCGCGCAGCAGCAGCGATCCGTGCCATTGAGCCGGATCCCGTCCACCGTAACCGTCTCGTCCAGCAGGTCATCAACAAGGTGATGTTGGACGGCAAGAAGTCCACGGCCGAAGCGATCGTTTACGACGCCATGGCAATCCTTGAAGAGCGCACCGGCAAGCCGGCGCTCGAAGTTCTGGAGGCCGGCGTCAAGGCGCTGACCCCGGTGCTTGAGGTTCGTTCACGCCGCGTCGGTGGCGCCACGTACCAGGTCCCGGTCGAGGTACCGCCGCGGCGGGCCAAGACCCTGGCCGTGCGTTGGCTCGTCACCTTCTCGCGTCAGCGTCGTGAGAAGACCATGGCGCAGCGGCTCGCCAATGAGCTGCTCGACGCACAGCAGCAGCAGGGCAACGCGTTCAAGCGCAAGGACGACATCTACCGCATGGCGCAGGCCAACAAGGCCTTCGCGCACTACCGCTGGTAGGCGACGCAGTCCAACTAGGTTTTTGAGAGGGCGCCCACAATGTGGGCGCCCTCTCTCGTTAACCGCCCACTCTCGGCCCGCAAGCCAGCGCCGATACACCCAAAGTTAAGGGGGGGCACCTGATGTGCGCTCGCCTTCTAATTGATTTCGTCATCAGTTCAATGCCGTAGGTGCAGCCACCGGGCTCACCATGAACTGGGGGGCGCATGGTCAGCAGGGGACCGGTAATCAGGTTGGGTGCTGGGATCGTTGGGTCGGGGGCCGGGCTTGCACTGGTCCTTTCACTCGTGATCGCCGCCAGCGCGCAGGCTTCCAGCACGTACTACGTGTCGCCCAGCGGGAGCGGAACCACGTGTTCCGTGAGCAGTCCCTGCAGCCTCGCGAGCGCAATCGGCTTCACCGAACCCGGCGACACCGTCGTGCTTGCGGGCGGCACCTACACTCTGTCGCTCGGCGACGGCATCGTCCTTAGCGACGACATCACGTTGATGGGCACCCCTGGCGCCGGCGCGATCCTCAACGGCAGCGATCTCTCCAACCAGCAGATCCTCCGCGCCAATGACGGCGTCACGGTCGAGGATCTGACCTTTGAGGACTCGATCCTCGGTGTGTGGGGAGCGGGCGGCCTGACGACCATCACCGATTCGACCTTCGTCAACAACAACAACGGCGTCGAGGTCAGCAACGGCGCCGAAGCCGACATCACCGATACCACGATCACCGGCAGCGGTACCTCGGACATCGAGAATGGCGGCACCACGACCGTAACCTCTTCGACCCTGATCAACTCTGGTACGGGCAGCGGGTACGTGTTCTATGAAGGCGGCACGATCAACGCGGGCGCAGACATCATGGTCGCCGGCAGTGGCTTGCAGGTCTGTTCCAACCCCGGGACGCTGACCGATCTCGGCTACAACATCGCCACTGATAACACCTGCAATTTCGACGGCACAGGGTCGGTCTCCGACTCGTCGACGATCGCAGGTTCCCTCGGGACGCTTTCCGGCAGCGGTGAGACGCAGGTCATTCCGCTCGAGGCCGGCTCGCCCGCGCTCCGGCTGGTGACTGGCACGCTCAGCGGCGGCACTGCGGTCTGCGGCACCGCCGACCAGCTCGGCAGCGTGCGCCCGACCGGAAGCTGCGACGCCGGTGCCTATGAGGTCTCGACCGGCAACACCGCGCCGGCGACGACCGGGACCACCACGACATCCACGACACCGACGACGCCGACCAAGCCCTCGATCTCAGCGGCCGTGTCGAGCGCCCACGCCAGAACCTCCTACGGCTGGTACGGCGCGCCAGTCACGGTTACGTTCACCTGCGACGCCAACGGCGCGACGCTCACCGCCGCCTGTCCGGCAGCCGTGACCCTCGGCACCGGAGCAGCGCAGACGGTCTCACGCACGATCACGACCACCGCCGGCGCCAGCGCCAGCACGACGGTGAGCGGCATCAACGTCGACACGACGAAGCCGGAGCTGAGCGTCAAGGGAGTCAAGAGCGGACACGTCTACTTCGGCAAGGCGCCGAAGCTGCGCTGTGTCGCGCAGGATGCGATCTCAGGCGTCGCCTCGTGCACCATCAAGCTTCACGTGAAGCACGCGAGCGCGGGCACGAAGCTCACGCAGTACACCGCGCTCGCCACCAGCAAGGCAGGCAATTCGACCGTCGTCCAGGGCAGCTACAAGCTCAAGCGGCGCCGTTAGCAAGCCCGCACGAACGCGGCAGGGGAGGGCCGGGGGTGAGCCCCGACCCTCCCAGATTAACCGTCTCTGCGTCAGCCACGACCTCGCCGTGGTTCGCCACGTGAGCGGTACCGTGATGGTGCAGCCTCACGGCCGTGTGATCGGCGCCGGCACCGAAACGATGAGTCCCCAAGCGAATCAACCTCAACGCGTTTGACATGACCTGCGCGGGGCGCCTCTCGCCTGGGCTCTGGCGTCATCCAGAGGACCGCTCCACGGAGCGCGGCTCTGCTCTGCTGAACCCGCGTGGCTGCCGGCGTGCGGTCGGCGGTCAACAACTCACCACACCCCGCACCGCCGCGGGCCGGTTGGCGAGTTGACAACGAATACGGTTGTGAACTCGCAAAGGGCCGATCGGGGAATCGAGCGGTTTGCGAGTTGACACCCCGCCCTCGGTCGCTCGCTCGAGGTGAAGACGTCGCGCGGCCGTTGCAACCCCGGGGAATCAGCAGCCCACGCCCGTCGGGATGCCCCATCAAAGCTCCGAGCCGCTCCGACGGCGCGTCAATTCCGGCTAAAGATCCACAGGCAACCTGGCTACCTCTGGAAAGCGTTGTAAAGTGGTGGACCGCGAGGGCTGTTCGCTGCAGCCCCCGGTCCCGTGCGGTGGATAGCCCTCGCCCTTTGACCCTCGTTCCGGTCGTTTCGTAAGGCTGGACGCAGCCCGGTCCATGAGCAGTTCCTCTGCTATATTGAGCAGCCGCTCCGGATGGGCCTGCGCGAACTCGCGCGCCAACGTCCGGGCCACAAGATCTGCCTCATGGAGACGCTTCAGAACTAAGAACAAATGCCCGTGCGACACCTGCGTCGTGACTGGGCCCACTGGGCCCTTTTTCACGCCCGCAGGCGCCCCAGGCTGTAGCTCCGAAACCACTGAAGCCAACAAGGACTAACCACTCAAGATGCCCCGCAAGTTCAGCCTCGACAAGACCCGCAACATCGGGATCANNGAGCAGGAGCAGGAGCGCGGCATTACGATCACGTCGGCCGCGACGACCTGTGAGTGGAAGGACACCCGGATCAACATCATCGACACCCCGGGCCACGTCGACTTCACCGTCGAGGTAGAGCGCTCGCTGCGCGTCCTGGACGGCGCCGTAGCGCTGTTCGACTCGGTCGCCGGCGTGCAGCCGCAGTCTGAGACCGTCTGGCGCCAGGCCGACAAGTACCACGTCCCGCGCATCGCCTTCGTCAACAAGATGGACCGCATCGGCGCCGACTTTGACAACGCCGTGCAGACGATGATCGATCGCCTCGGCGCCAAGCCGGTTCCGATCCAGCTGCCGATCGGCGCAGAGGCCGACCTGCTCGGGATCGTCGATCTGGTCGAGAACAACGCGATCATCTACAAGGACGATCTCGGTAAGGAGCAGGAGGTCGTTGAGATCCCCGCGAACCTCGTCGAGGCCGCCGCCGCCGCCCGCGAGAAGCTGCTCGACACCGTCTCCAACTACGACGATGACCTCGTTGAGCTGATCCTGGAGGACGCTGAGGTCCCGGTCGCGATGCTCAAGGCCGCGATCCGCAAGGCGACGCTCTCCAGTGAGATCACGCCGGTGCTCTGTGGCTCCGCCTTCAAGAACAAGGGCGTGCAGATGATGATCGACGCGGTGGTCAACTACCTGCCGTGCCCGCTCGACATCCCGCCCGTCACGGGCCTCGACATCAGCAAGAAGGACCACCCGTCCATCGAGCGCAAGGCGTCGGACGACGAGCCCTTCAGCGCGCTCGCCTTCAAGATCCTCAACGACCCGCACGGCAACCTCACCTTCTTCCGCGTCTACAGCGGCAAGGTGCAGAGCGGCACCATGGTGATGAACTCGACGCGCGAGAAGCGCGAGCGCATCGGCCGCANNTCAAGAACAAGGGCGTGCAGCCGCTGCTCGACGCCGTGCTCGCATACCTGCCGAGCCCGCTGGACGTGCCCGCGATCGTCGGTCACGCCCCCGGCAAGCTCGATGACGAGGGCAACGAGATCGAGGTTCTGCGTCACGCCGATGACTCCGAGCCCTTCAGCGCCCTGGCCTTCAAGATCATGGCCGACCCCTACGTCGGCAAGCTCGCCTACTTCCGTGTCTACTCAGGCAAGCTCGAAGCTGGCGGCCGCGTGCTCAACGTGACCACTGGCAAGTCCGAGCGCATCGGCCGTCTGCTGATGATGCACGCGAACGAGCGTGAGGAGCTGACCGAGGTCTACTCGGGCGACATCGCTGCCGGCGTCGGCATCAAGCAGGTTTCGACCGGTGACACGCTCTGCGCGGTCGACCAGCCGATCAAGCTTGAGAACATCACCTTCCCCGAGCCCGTGATCAAGGTCGCGATCGAGCCGAAGACCAAGGTTGACCAGGAGAAGATGGGCGTCGCCCTCGGCCGCTTGGCTGAAGAGGACCCGACCTTCCGCGTGCAGACCAACGAGGAGACCGGCCAGACCGAGATCTCCGGCATGGGCGAGCTGCACCTGGAGATCCTTGTCGACCGCATGATGCGCGAGTTCAAGGTCGACGCCAACGTCGGCCGTCCGCAGGTCTCCTACCGTGAGACGATCCGCGGCGAGGCCAAGAAGGTCGAGGGTCGCTTCGTGCGCCAGACCGGTGGCTCGGGTCAGTACGGCATCGTCTACATCGATATTGAGCCGAACCCGGGTCAGGGCTTTGACTTTGTCAACGCCATCAAGGGTGGTTCGATCCCGAGCGAGTTCATCCCCGCCGTCGAGAAGGGCATCGAGGAAGCGCTGGCCAACGGCCCGCGCGCCGGCTACCCGCTGGTCGACGTCAAGGTCAAACTCGTCGATGGTAAGTACCATGACACTGACTCATCTGAGATCGCGTTCAAGGTGGCGGGTTCGCTCGCCATGAAGGAAGCGACTCAACGTGCCAAGCCAGTCCTGCTGGAGCCGATATTCTCGGTCGAGGTCGTAACGCCTGAGGAGTACATGGGCGACGTGATCGGCGACCTGAACCGTAGGCGTGGACAGGTCAGCGGCATGGAGCAGCGTGGCAACGCGCAAGTTATATCGGCCACGGTGCCGCTGTCGGAGATGTTCGGATACGCAACTGATGTACGCTCAACCACGCAGGGACGAGCGACGTACACCATGCAGTTCGAGCGTTACGACGAGGTCCCGCCGAACATCGCTGAGAAGGTCATCGGCGAACTGCAGGGCAGCTAGCACACCTATCGGACGTAAAGTCCGGTAAATTCTTGAAGTTCGCCCTAAGCGGCGAGCGCAATTCATCTGAGATAAGAAGGAGCATCCCAAAGTGGCTAAGGCCAAGTTCGAGCGCGATAAACCCCATGTGAACGTCGGGACCATCGGTCACATCGACCATGGCAAGACGACGCTGACGGCCGCCATCANNCCCGAGGAGAAGGCGCGAGGCATAACGATCTCCGCTTCCCACGTTGAGTACGAGACGGGCAACCGTCACTACGCCCACGTTGACTGCCCGGGTCACGCTGACTACGTCAAGAACATGATCACCGGTGCAGCTCAGATGGACGGCGCGATCCTGGTCGTCTCCGCAGCTGACGGCGCGATGCCGCAGACGCGTGAGCACATCCTGCTTGCCCGCCAGGTCGGCGTGCCGTACATCGTGGTCTTCCTCAATAAGGCGGACATGGTCGACGACCCCGAGCTGCTCGAGCTCGTCGAGGTTGAAATCCGTGACCTGCTGACCGAGTACGACTTCCCGGGCGACGACATTCCCTTCGTCACCGGTTCGGCGCTGAAGGCGCTTGAAGGCGACAAGGAGTACGAGCAGAANNGACAAGCCGTTCCTGATGCCGATCGAGGACGTCTTCTCGATCACCGGCCGCGGCACCGTCGCAACCGGTCGTGTTGAGCAGGGCATCATCAAGACCGGCGAGACCGTCGAGATCGTCGGCATCAAGCCCACGACCACGACCGTCGTGACCGGCGTCGAGATGTTCAAGAAGATCCTTGACCAGGGCCAGGCTGGCGACAACGTCGGCTGCCTGCTCCGCGGCACCAAGCGCGAGGAGATCGAGCGCGGCCAGGTTCTCTGC
>PLES01000054.1 GCA_003137075.1 Solirubrobacterales bacterium | reverse complement strand
TCTACGTCTGGTTCGACGCGCTGTTGAACTACTACACGGCGCTCAGCTACGCCGACCCGACCGAGGACATCACCGAGCATTACTGGCCGGCGCAGATGCATGTGATCGGCAAGGACATCCTCAAGTTCCACACGATCTTCTGGCCGGCGATGCTGATGGCCGCGGAGATCGCGCCGCCCAAGCACGTCTTCGTGCACGGCTTTCTGATGGGCGAGGACGGGCGCAAGATGAGCAAGTCGCTCGGCAACGGGCTCGACCCGTTCGAGGTGATCGAGCAGTTCGGCACCGACGCGCTGCGCTACTACCTGCTGCGCGAGGTTCAGTTCGGGCAGGACGGCAACGTCGGGCTCAACGGCTGCACTGTGCGCTACGAAACCGAACTCGCCAACGAGTACGGGAACCTCGCGAGCCGCACGATCGCGATGATCATCCGTTACCGCGATGGGGCGGTCCCGGCGGTGGCGACCGACCCGGCGCTGGCCGACGAGTTCAAGACGCTGCCGCGGGATGTGGCCGCGCACTTTGATCGCGCCGATTCGACCCAGGCGCTCGAGCTGATCTGGCAGCGGGTGCGGCGCCTGAATCGCTACGCCGAGGAACGCCAGCCCTGGCAGCTCTCGAAGGACCCGGCCAACGCCGACCAGCTGGACCAGGTGCTCGCCTCGCTCTACGAGGGCATCAGGGTCGTCAGCGTGCTGCTCGAGCCGTACATCCCGCAGAGCGTGGCGAAGCTGCTGGATGCGCTCGGTGCGCCGGCGAATTCGTACGCCGCAGCTACTTTTTCCGCCGGTGGCCCGCTGGCCACCGGCGTCACCGTGAGCTCCTTGCCGCCGCTCTTCCCCAAGATGGCTCCGGCCGCCTAAGACCTTGGTAGACAGCCACACGCACCTCGGCATCTGCGAGCCGCCCGACGACGAGCTGGTCGCGGCCGCGGTCGCCGAAGGCCTCACGCACATGGTCACGATCGGCACCGATGTCGAGAGCTCAGCGCTCGCGCTGGCGGCGGCTGAGCGCTTCCCCGAGGTCTACGCGGCGGTTGGCGTGCACCCGAATGCCGCGACCGGCTTTTCGGACAGCGACTACGCCGCGCTTGAGGAGATGGCCCAGCATCCCCGCTGTGTCGCGATCGGCGAGACCGGGCTCGACTACTACCGCAATAACGCCACGCCCGAGGACCAGGCCGTGGCCTTCAAGGCTCAGATTGAGATCGCCCGCAGGTTCGACAAACCGGTGGTGATCCATACGCGTGACGCCGACGATCACACGCTGCGCATCCTCGACGAGCACGCCCACGGCATGAAGGTGATCATCCACTGCTTCTCGATGGGCTCCCGGATCGACGAGTGCCTGGCGCACCCCGACTGGTGGATCTCATTCGCGGGCAACGTCACCTACCCGAAGAACCAGGATCTGCGCGATGCGGCCTTGCGGGTCCCGGCCGCACGGCTGCTGGTGGAGACCGACGCGCCCTACCTGGCGCCACAGCCGATGCGCGGCAAGCCGAACTCACCGGCGCTGGTGGTGCAAACCGCCCAGGCGCTCGCGCTCGAGCGGCGCGTCAGCTACCACGACTTCAACTTGGAGGTGGAGTCGGCGGCGCAAGCGGTGTTCGGGTGGTAAGGCTTGGCCAGAACTTCCTGATCGACCGCAACATCCTGGACGTGATCGAGCGGCTCGCAGAGCTCTCGGCCGACGACGTGGTGCTGGAAATCGGCGGCGGCCCCGGGGTGCTCTCCGAGCGCCTCGCCCAGCGCGCGAAGTTTCTACATGTGGTCGAGCTCGACCGTTCGCTCGAGGACAATCTGCGCGGCGTGCTGGCTGTGTTTGAGAACGCGCAACTGCACATGGGCGACGCGACCCAGATCGACTTCACCAGCTTCGAGCCGGCCCCCGACAAGCTCGTCGCGAACCTCCCGTACGGGGTGGCGGCGACCGTGATCCTGCGAACCGTCTTCGAGCTGCCGAGCATCGACAGCTGGGTGGTGATGGTGCAGAAGGAGGTCGGCGAGCGTTTCGCCGCCGCGCCTGGCAGCGACGCCTACGGGGTGCCGTCGGTGCTCGCCCAGTTCGAATGTGACGTCAAGGTGCTGCGGCCGATCAGCCGCCAGGTCTTTCGCCCGGTCCCGAACGTCGACTCGGTGCTGCTCGGGCTAAAGCGGCGCGGTGGCCAGCGGGCCACCGCGCCAGAGATAAAGCTCGTGCATGACGCGTTCAGGCATCGGCGTAAGGCTCTGGCCAAGTCGCTGTCGCTCTCGCCCGGGGCGCAGCCGGGGGTGCGAGAGCTTGCGCGGGNNCGCGCTCGAGCAGATGGGGCTGCCTGCCGACGTGCGGGCTGAGCGGTTGACGCCGGCGCAGTTCGTTGACCTGGCTGCGAGGCTTGCGGCGTGAGATTGCGGGTCCAGGCACCGGCGAAGGTAAACCTCAGCCTGTTTCTCGGGGCGATCCGCGAGGACGGACGCCACCGGCTTGTGACCGTGTTCGAGTCGCTGTCGCTGGCCGACACGCTCGAGCTGGAGGTCTTGCAGGCGGGAGCGGCCGATCAGGTCGTCTGCCCCGGAGTGGAGGGTGAGAACCTCGCGGCACGGGCGTTGGCGGCGCTGCGGGCACGCGGCTGGGATGGGCCGCCGGTGCGACTGCTGATCGAGAAGCAGATCCCGGTCGCGGCGGGTATGGCCGGTGGCTCGGCTGATGCGGCTGCGGCGTTGCGCCTCGCGATGGCGATCGCGCCGGGGCGCGCAGAGGAGGTCGACCTGATCGCGGCGCAGCTGGGGGCGGATGTGCCGAGCCAGTTACTGCCGGGGGTCTCGATCGGGACCGGGGCGGGGGAGCTCGTCGAGCGCTTTGAGCCGCTGGCGGAGCACGCGTTTGTGGTGCTGGCGTCGGAGTTTGAGCTGTCGACGCCGGACGTCTTCCGTGAGGCCGACAGGCTGGCGCCGCCGCGCAGCGACGCGCAGCTCGCCCGCGCGTACCTCGACGTTGCGGGGTCGCTGACGCCCGGCGCACGGTTCCCCGATGAGCTGATCTTGAATGACCTCGAACCTGCGGCTGTGTCGCTCTGCCCGGGCTGCGCCGACGCGCTCGCGGCGCTGCGTGCCGCCGGCGCCGACAACGCGATCGTGTCCGGTTCAGGGCCGACAGTGGTGGGAATCTGGTGGGGTCGCGGGGCCGCTGAGAGTGCGGAATTGGCTGCCGTTGGCCTGCGTGAGAGCTACCCCCGGGCGGTCGTCGCGACACCCGTAGCTGCGGCCTTTGGCGCGCCCGCGTTAATCTGATCGTCTGAACCATGAGCAACACGCAAGTCACGTACCTAGTCGGAGCCTGCTGTGGTGTGATCGCACTCGCGGTTTTCGTCGTCCTGGTGGTGGCTCCGGCGCTGACTTCGTTCCGCCGCGCCTGGGAGCGGGTGGCGGTTCTGTTCGTCTCCGCGTACATCTTTGCCGCGCTGGCCGGGATCGGCGTCGTGTTGGGGGCGTGGATCATCATCCAGTGGCCCCGGTGGTTCTGACCGGATGGCTGATGGCGCGAACGGCCAGGGGGCTCTCGTGAGCATGGGCCCGAACCTGTCGGCGCTCGCTGAGATCACCGAGGCCGTTCAGGCCGGTGCCGGTCTGCCCGAGATTCTGCGCGCGGCCGGCCGGGCGCTCGACGCCAGCCTGATCCTGATCGACCGCTCCGCGTCGATCCTCGCGGTGACGGCGCGTTCGCCGGCTGACGAGCGCTCGCTGATGCGTGACGCCGATGATGTTGTGACGCTCGAGCTGAAGGTCGCCGACGCCGCCGTCGGTCAGCTGCGCATGCGCGTGCGTGACCACCATCCGGACCCGTCGATGCTGAGTCTGGTCACGACGCTGATCGCGTCCGAGGTTGAGCGGGTGCGGGCGCCGGAGCGTGCCTCTGAGGAGGCGGCTACCGCGTTCCTGCGCTCGGTGCTGCGTGGGGATTCGACCGACTCGGCTGAGCTGGTCGCCCGCGGCAAGGGACTTGGGATCGATCTGGGGAATGGCGCATCGGTGATCGTCGTGCGCGCGCATCCGCGCAGCGCCACTGAGGACGACTGGCGCCGGCGTCTGCTGGCGGTCGCCGGGCGTGGCGCCCGGTCCATCGCGTCCGGTGCGATCGCCGCTCCGAGCGAGCAGGACGCCGGCACGGTCCTGATGCTGGTTCCCGATGCCGACGGCAATACGGCGGCGCGGGTGTCGGCGGCGGTCCTGCGCGAGCTCGAATCCGGGCTCGGAGGTTTCGTGTTGGCGATTGGCCGCTCGCGGCGCGCGGAGGATCCAAAGGATCTGCGCAGGGCCGGCAACGAGGCGATGCTCTCGGCCAACGTCGTCGAGGGTGAGCACGTCTCCGAGTTGGCGTTCGACGCGACCGGCACCTATCAGCTGTTGCTGCCCTACATGAGCGACCCGGCGGAGCTCAAGCGGTTCTACAACGACACCGTGCGTCCGTTGGTTGCCTACGACGAGCAGTACGAGACCGACCTGCTGGGGACGTTGGCCACCTTCTTGGACTGCGACGCGAACGTGAATGCGACGGCGGCGCGGCTGATCACCCACCGCCACACGATCCGCTACCGGTTTGAGCGCGTGCGCGAGCTCACCGGCTTGGATGTGCAGTCGACCGATGGGCGCGAGAAGCTGTCGCTGGGCCTGAAGGCGATGCGCGTGCTTGGGATCGCGGCGCCGCGCGGTCCGGCGACTGAGCCGGGCGCTGAAGGCGGGCGCGTTCCCCGCTGATGACGGCCTCTGCGGCCGCTGCATCTGATCTGGCCGGAGACGGCCCCGCGCCGGCCGTGCTGCTGATGGCGCGCTCACCGCGCCGTGGCGAGGTCCGCAAGGCACTGGAGCCGATGCTGGGGCCGGACGGTTGCCTGGCGCTGCAGACCTTGTTGATTCGGCAGGCGATCCAGTGGGGCCGCACGCTCGAGCCACGCGCGATCTACGTGGCCCACGAGCCGGCCGACGCCGGAACTGAGATGCGCATGGTCGCCGGGCACGACGTCCTGCTCTTCCCCCAGAACGGCGATGGCATCTCCGGGCGCGTCGCCGACGCGGTCGCCCGCGTGGCGGCCCACGGTCCAGGCCCGATCATCATCGTCTGGCCCGACCTGCCGGAACTGCGCGAATACCATGCCGCCGCGCTCCAGACGGATCTCGATGCCGGCGTTGAGGCGATCTTCGGCCCGGTCTTCGATGGTGGTTACTACCTGATCGCGATCTCCGGCCCGCTGCCGGCGTTGTTCGGCCTGCCCGAGCAGGTCTGGCGCGCCCCCGACGCGATGAACCAGGTGCTCTCCAAAGCCGCCGAGGCCGGCCTCGAGGTCGGGCTACTGCGTGCCGAGCGAGCGCTGCACCGCCCTGCGGATGTCCGGGCGGCGTTGGCCGATCCGACCTTGCCGGAGGCTGTGGCGAAGGTCTTGGAGCGGCGCAACGCTGTTAGGCCGAAGTAGCTCGCTTCGGGCCTGGGGAGTGTGAGGTCCAGGTTCGAACTGGATCGTCCCTGGACCGATAAAATCGCCCCTGGGGTAAGGTCTCGCGCGACGTAGACCCACCCATTGGGGAGTGGTGTAATGGCTGCACAGGACTCTTTGGAAGTTCTAGTCCAGGTTCGAACCCTGGCTCCCCAGCTTCCCCGTAGTTGAGGTCCGCGTTCGGATCCGGTTACCCGGGTCCGTCCGGCCAAGATGCGAACATATGTTCGTGTCACGGTTGGCTCCATTCTCCGAATCAGCGCTCCGCGCGGCTGTCGCAGACGCTGCTTGCTGGACGGACGCGGTGCGCAATCTCGGGTACGAGGTGAAGGGTCATAACCACCGAACTGTCCAGCGTTGGGCAAGGCATTGGGGGGTTCCGACTGACCACTTTGATCCAGATGTTGGAAGGCGCCGAGCGGGGAGGGCGCGTCGGGTAAACCTGGACGAGATCCTCGTTGAGCGCTCCACCTACAGCCGCGGAAAGGTCAAGGCCCGATTGCTCGCTGCCGGCCTGAAGCAGCCAGTATGTGAGCTTTGTGGACAGGGTGAGATCTGGCGAGGCAAACGCATCTCGCTGATCCTCGACCACGTCAACGGCGTGTCCGATGACAATCGGTTGGAGAACCTTCGGATTGTTTGTCCCAACTGCAACGCGACGTTAGACACCCACTGCGGTCGAAAGCTGCCTAGCGAGCGCACGTGTCCTGGCTGTGGCAATCTGTTTGCGCCTACCAGCTTGCTGCACCGCTACTGCTCGCCGACGTGCTGGGGCAAGATCGCGGCCCAGCGGTACACGGGTACGTCACACCCCGAAACGCGCAAGGTCGAACGGCCGTCCTACGAACAACTGCTGACGGATGTTGCTCAGCTGAGCATGGTCGCCGTGGGGCATAAGTACGGCGTGTCGGACAACGCCGTGCGTAAATGGTTGCGCTGGTATCGGCAAGCCGCAGAGTCAGGCCCAGAGCAAAGCGAAGCGGCCTGAGACCACTTGGGCGCTGCTGCCTCCACTAGGATCGCAGGCAGTGACCGCACCAGTAGTTGTGATCCTCGCAGCCGGCCAGGGGACGCGTATGCGCTCCCGGACACCGAAGCTGCTGCACCCGATCTGCGGGTGGCCAATGATCGCCTGGCCGGTGGCTGCCGCGAAGGCGGCCGGCGCGATCAAGATCGTTGTGGTCGACGCGCCGGGCGAGCCGCTGCGGGCCAGTCTCGATGATGACGTGACGGTCGTGGTGCAGGAGCAGGCGCTTGGAACCGGCCACGCGCTGAGGGCGGCAAGCGAACACTTTGGTGACGGTCCGGTGGTTGCGCTCTACGGAGACGTCCCGCTGATCCGCGCGGAGACGATCGCGAGCCTCGTGCAGGCTCATGAGAGCGTGGACGTCGTCGCAACCGTGCTCGCTGCCACGCTCGATGATCCGAGTGGCTACGGCCGCGTGGTTCGCGATCAGCAGGGCAACGTCTTGAAGATCGTCGAGACCAAGAAGCCCGGCGACGCGACGGAGGAAGAGATGCTGATCCACGAGATCAACACCGGCATGTACGTCTTCGATGGGGCGCTGCTCGGCGCGGCGCTCGACCAGATCGGCAATCAGAACGTCCAGGGCGAGTACTACCTGCCCGACGTGCTGCCGATTCTGCGCGAGGGCGGCCGCTCGATCGGCGCCAGCCCGCTTGAGGACCCGCTGGAGATCTTCAACGTCAACGATCGGCGCGCGCTGGCCGCGGCGACCGTATTCGCGCAGCGACGCATCAACGAAGCCCACATGCTCGCCGGGGCGACGCTGATCAGCCCGGAGTCGACGGTGATCGACGCCGACGTGAGCCTTGGCGAGGACGTGATCATCGAGCCCGGTACCGCGCTGCACGGGTTCACGAGCGTTGGCGCCGGGTCGACGATCGGACCTCACTCGACGCTGCACGACGTCACCGTCGGCAACGACTCAACCGTGATCCACTCCTACGTCAGTGGCGTGACGATCGCCGACGAGGTGACCGTGGGGCCGTTCAGCTACCTGCGTCCCGGCACGGAGCTACACGACGGCGCCAAGGCTGGCGCCTTCGTCGAGATCAAGAACACCGAGGTCGGTGAGCGCAGCAAGGTGCCGCATCTGAGCTACATCGGCGATGCCACGATCGGTGAGGACTGCAACATCGGCGCCAGCACGATCACAGGCAACTACGACGGCTACGCCAAGCACCGCACGAAGATCGGATCGCGGGTCCACACCAGTGTCGACACGACGCTGGTCGCCCCGGTCGAGCTGGCTGACGACACCTACACCGGCGCTGGTTCGGTGATCACTGAGGACGTTCCTGAAGGCGCGCTCGGGATCGCCCGCCCGCGCCAGACGAACATCGCGGGTTATACGGCAAAAGCGCTGCTACGCCAGACGGCCGGGAAAACCGTGCAGCCGGTCGATAAATCCAGTGATTCTGATCACACAAGGGCTGACTGACGGCGGTGGGGACGCGCGCGGTCTGTGCAGACCCGTACCATGCTCCGGGCGATGAGCAGTCCAACGACGCTGCCTGGGGAGGCGGACTTGAGGATTGAGCCAGGCAAGCGGTTGATGCTGGTGACGGGTCGTGCCAACCGCGAGTTGGGCGCGAAGATCGCCGACAAGCTCGGGGTTGACCTGGCTCGCGTCACCACCAAGACCTTCGCCAACGACGAGGTCTACTGTCGCTACGAGGAGTCGGTCCGCGGTGCCGACGTCTTCATCGTGCAGCCGATGTGCGGCAACCCCGAAGAGGGCATGACCGCGAACGACTCACTGATGGAGCTGCTGGTCATGATCGACGCGGCCGTAGGGGGCTCCGCACACCGGGTGATCGCCGTCGCCCCCTGGTATGGCTACTCGCGCCAGGACAAGAAGTCGGCGCCGCGCGAGCCGATCAGCGCCCGTCTCGTGGCGCGCATGCTGGAGTCCGCCGGGATCGACCGGCTGCTGACGATGGACCTGCACGCCGGTCAGATCCAGGGCTTTTTCCAGAAGCCGTGCGACCACATGACCGCGATGTTCATCCTCACCCAGTACTTCGGTGACCTCGGTCTCGGCGACCTCGTGGTGGTGGCGCCGGACGCCGGCCGCGTGAAACTGAACAAGCGGTTCGCCGCCAAGATGGGCGCCGACCTCGCGATCCTCAACAAGGAGCGCCCCGCCCAGCAGGTCGCGGAGATCAACTACGTGATCGGCGACGTCAAGGGCAAGACCGCCGTGATCGTCGACGACATCATCGGCACGGCCGGCACGCTCAAGGCCGCCGCCGACGCCGTGCTCGACGCCGGCGCCAGTCGCGTCTACGCCGCCGCCACCCATGGCCTCTTCTCCGGCAACGCCTTTGAGAACCTCGCGGCCGCCGGCTTTGAGCAGGTCGTCGTGACCGACACCGTGCCGCTGCGCCCCGGCGCCCCCGACTTCATCAAGGTTCTCTCCTGCGCCGACCTGCTGACCAGCTCGATCCGTCAGATCTTCACCGACGGCTCGGTCTCAGACGTCTTCGGCGGCGAGAACCAGCTCTTCTAGCTCGTCCTCGGACGAGTCTCGCCTCGCTTGAGGATGCGGTTGCCTGCGCGGTCGTTCAACGGCCTTCAACGGACAAATTGAGCCTTGAACAGCTCAGGTGTCCGTTGAGCGCCGTTTTTCGGCCTCGAATGGAATCCCGGGTTGCGAACCATCCGATTTGTCGGTTGGACGCCCTTGCGCCCGCCGTCGAAGGGACGAGGTCGCTCAATTCCGCAACGTCCGCAGGGCGACGCCCAGATGTTGCAAGTTCGCCGCGCGCCCGCTTGGCGCGCGCCTAAGCCGGGTCAGGCTCGGGCGCTGACTTCGCCGGCTTATCCGGCCAGGCGCCGATCAGGTGGTGAAAGACACGGGCGGAGAGCAACTTGACCGCCGCGGCGACGGCCGCGAGCGTCGCACCTTCGATTGCGGCCGAGACAACGACCTGGGTGAAACCGGCGTAGGGCTGGCCCGGCTTGGGCTTGGGCTCGTCGCTGACACGCGACCAGATCGCCCTGAATGCCTGCTTGCCGGCGCGGGCGCCGAGGATGCCGGCGACGATCCCGAACGGCTTGTAGAGAAGCTTCATTAGGGGGATCGTGTCACGAACCGCTCGCGGGTGGTCGGAACACGCAGGCAGGAAGTTAGGGAGGCGTCGATTGTCGTCACCTACCTGCGGCGCGCAAACCTGAACAACTCCTACCGGCGCACGGTCTCCAGAGGGGCGGTCGCGATTGTGCAGCTCTGACAGGGTAAATCCCGATCGCTCCCCGCAGGCTTGGATAGCGGTAGGAGTTGTACCGGTGAAGAGGGCCTGCGGGCGGGGCGCGGTGCTCACCGCGATGCTTATCCTGGAGCGGCGGCTCAGAGCTACTAACGAACTCGAGAGCAGCCAGTGCTCCAGGCACTGCGAACGGCCTCAGGAGCTACGAACCGGCTTGCGCTCGGGGTCATGCACAGGTCGACGTGTGGGCCCGGTCAAGCGCTCCGTGAAGCGGCCCGGCTCCCGCAGGCGCACCTTCGACTGCTCGGCGTCGGGTAGCGGGATCCCGCCACCGGGCCAGCGCGTTGGGTCGGGCTTCACGTTCGGTCGGTTACCCCAGCCGTCATCAGAACCGTCGCTGCTGTCCTCTTCGTAACCAGGGTCGTTGTTGCGCAGCGCAGGGATCATCAGAATCGCGATGGCGATGAACCCCAGAACGTGCACGCCGACCAAGAACAGCAGCATCTGGAACTGCGTCATTGCGGTAGCGTAGCGCGCCGGTAAACCGCTCGTAAAGGGCCTTTTGTCCAAGCGGCGAGACTCTTAGGAAACTCCGCGACTGATAGCAGCCATATCAGCGATTCTGGCCGAGCGGACACGGCCCGTATGGGCGTCCTGACGTGGCCGGTATGGCCGTCCTGACGCGGCCCGCAACGGCTCGCTACCATCGAGCGCACCTATGTCAGAACAGTCCACAGCCCTTCCAGTCACTCGCCGCGAGTCGGCCGGTTCGCGCAGCGCGCGCCGCCTCCGCCGCGAGGGCATCGTTCTTGGCACCGTTTACGGTGGCACCAAGGACCCCATTTCCTTCCAGATTGACGCCCGCACGCTGCGCAACGCGCTTGCGCAGGGCGGCGCCGTGATCGACCTTCAGATCGACGGTGGCTCCGCTGAGCCGGTCGTGCTCAAGGAGCGCGTGCGTCACCCGGTGACGGGCGACACGATGCACGTTGACCTGATCCGCGTCGATCTCAAAAAGCCGATCCAGGCTCAGGTCACACTCGAGCTGATCGACGTTGAAGAGTCCGACGTGCGCCTCGGTGGCGTGCTCGACAACCCGATCCGCGAGGTCACGGTCGAGGCGCTGCCGAACAACGTGCCCGACGTGATCACCCACAGCATCGCGGCGCTCAAGCTCGGTGGAAACGTCACGCTCTCTGAGGTTGTCGCACCTGAGGGGACCACGATCCTCGGTGACCTCGACCAGACGATCGCCACGATCCGTGCGTCGCGCAGCATGGCTGCCGCCGATGGTGAGATCGAGCTCGAGACCGAGGTCGTCGGCGAAGGCGCGCCGGCCGCCGAGGGCGACGCCGACGCTTCAGCAGACGCGGAAGCGCCTGCTGGCGACTCCGAGTAGCCACTAGACAGCGAACGACGCAGCAGGTCAACGGATGCCGCTCCTCGGACGCCGTGGAGCCCCCGTTGACTGGCTGATCGTCGGCTTGGGCAACCCGGGGGCCGAGTACTCCGGCACGCCACACAACGTGGGTTTTGAGGTCGCCAACCGCCTTGCGGCGCGTTGGGGCCTCGGCAAGCCCAAATCCAGGTACCGCGGCCTGCTGGCCGAGGGCCGCTCCGGGCTGCCCGAAGTCGGCGCGCCGCCGGCACCAAGGGTCGCGATCCTGCTGCCCCAGACCTACATGAATGACTCGGGCAGATCGGTCGGCCCGGCTCGCGGTGAGCTCAAGGTCGAGCCCGACCACATCATCGTGCTGCACGACGAGATCGACCTGCCCTTCGGAGATGTCCGCAGCCGGCTCGGCGGCGGGCTCGCGGGGCACAACGGCCTCAAGTCGATCAAGGCCGCGCTCGGCACCGCTGAATTCCACCGCGTGCGGATTGGCGTCGGACGGCCAAACAGCACCGACCCCGAGCAGGTTGCCGCTTACGTGCTGGGCAAATTCCGCGAGCCGCACGCCGATGTGGAGGCACTGATCGATTCGGCGGCAGACGCCGCGCAGCAACTGCTTACCTAAAAGGGTGCTCTCCAGCCTCCTTCTGAACGCCGACGCGGACCCGCAGACCGGCAAGCTCCACACGCAGGGCGGTCGCGCGTTCGTCTCGATGTCGCTGCGCCCGTACCTGATCGCGGCGCTGCTCAACCGCGATCCTGACCAGCCCGCGATAGTCGTCGCCGGCGATGACCGCCAGGCCCGTGACCTGGCCGGCAGCCTGCGCGCCTGGCTGGCCCCGCGCAAGGTCCGCTACTACCCGAGCCGTGGCGTCACCTACGAGTCCCATCTTGCCCCCCCGCCGCACCTGATCGGCCAGCGCATCGCCGCACTCGACGCGTTGCTTGACAACGACGCCGAGCAGACCAAGTCGGGCGCCCCGGTGGTTGTGGTCAGCGCCGTCGCGCTCTCTGAGAAGGTCCCCGACCCGTCGCTGCGGCCCCACGGCTTCACGCTCACCAAGGGCGACCTGCTGGACCTCGACGAGACCGCCGCAGACCTCGTCGCGGCCGGCTACGAGCGTGTCGATCAGGTCGAGGACCGTGGCCAGTTCGCGATCCGCGGTGGCCTCCTGGACGTCTTTCCCTCCACCGAGGAGCGCGCCATCCGCGTCGACCTCTTCGGCGACGAGATCGAATCGCTGCGCTGGTTCTCGACCTTCACCCAGCGCTCGCTCGGCGACATCGACGAGGTCGAGGTCGCGCCCGCCGCTGAGCTCGCACTCGAATACCGCGAGCTCGCCGAGATCGCCGCCACCGAGAAGCAGGACGACCGCCCCGACATCACCGAGCTGCTGCCGGTCGAGGACTTCAAGCCGTTCCTGGAGCTGATCGCCGCCGACGCGCAGGTGCTGATCGCCGCCGAGGAGGAGGTGCCGCCGGCGCTCGCCGACCACTGGCAGGACGTCACCGTCGCCTTCCACGACACCGAGGCACACCACCTTTACGTCGCCCCCGACGCGATCCGCGCGACGCTCGAAGAGCGCTCCCACATCCGCCTCTCGTCGATCGACCAGGACCAGCCCTTCCAGTTCCGCGCCCAGGCGGCCGAGGTCGCCGCCCGCAGCATTCGCGAGGCCGAACCCGAGCTAGAGAAGCTGCAACGCTCGGGCTACCGCACGGTCGTGACCTTCGCCGTACGCGGCGAGGGGGAGCGCGCTGCGTACAACCTCGGACGTCTCAAGGTCAGCTGGTTGGACGGCCACACCGGTACCGGCGGTGATGCTGGTCCGCCTAGACCAGCATCACCGAGCGACGCTGGGGGCGGCCTGACGTTCGCCCATGCGCGCCTGCGGGAAGGCTTCATCGCGCCGCAGTTCAAGCTCGCGGTGATCCCCGAGCAGCGGCTGTTTCATCGGCGCAAACCCGCTGAGGGCCCGGCGCGGGTCGGCCGTCGTGGGGTTCTGCGCTCGTTTGCGGAGCTGCGCACCGGCGACTTCGTTGTGCACGAGGACCACGGCGTCGCGCGCTTCGCGGGCTTCGACACCAAGACCGTCGCCGGCGTCACGCGCGACTACCTGAACCTCGAGTACGCCGGCTCTGACCGCGTCTTCATGCCGGTCGAGCAGCTGGCCAAGATCAGCCGCTACGTCGGTGGCGGCGGCGAGCACGGTCCCGCCCTCTCGAAGCTCGGCGGCACCCGCTGGGACACCCTCAAGGCGCGGGCACGCAAGGCCGCCCAGGACATGGCGGGCGAGCTGCTCAACCTCTACGCCGAGCGCAAGCGCCGCGAGGGCTTCTCGTTCTCACCCGACACCGACTGGCAGCGTGAGTTCGAGGACAACTTCGGCTACACCGAGACGCCCGACCAGCGCGACGCGATCGAGTTCGTCAAGGCCGACATGGAGGCACCGCGCCCGATGGACCGGCTGATCTGTGGTGACGTCGGTTACGGCAAGACCGAGGTGGCGCTGCGCGCGGCCTTCAAGGCGGTGCAGGACGACAAGCAGGTGATGGTGCTGGTGCCGACGACGATTCTGGCCCAGCAGCATTTCGGCACCTTCACGGAGCGCCTCAAGGACTATCCGGTGCGGATTGAGCACGTCTCGCGTTTCCGCCCCGCGGCCGAGCAGAAGGCGACCGTCACGGCCTTCGGCAAGGGCGAGGTCGACATCCTGATCGGCACCCACCGGCTGCTCTCGCGCGACGTGCGCGCCAAGGACCTGGGCCTGCTGGTGCTCGATGAGGAGCAGCGCTTCGGCGTCAAGCAGAAGGAGCTGCTCAAGCAGATGAAGCTCAAGGTTGACGTGATCGCGATGACCGCCACGCCGATTCCGCGCACGCTGCAGATGTCGCTCGCCGGGATCCGCGACATCACCGTGATCGAGACCGCGCCCGAGGGCCGGCGGCCGGTCAAGACCTACGTCGGTGAGTACGACGAGGAGCTCGTCAAAGCGGCGCTGTTACGGGAGAAGGCACGCGGCGGCCAGGCGTTCTTCATGCACAACCGCGTCCATTCGATCGACGAGACCGCCGAGCGGCTGCGGGCGCTCTGCCCGGGCATGAAGTTCGAGGTCGCTCACGGCCAGATGGACGACACCGAGCTCGAGCAGCGCATGCTGAGTTTCCTGCGCGGCGACTCGGACGTGCTGGTCTCGACCTCGATCATCGAGTCGGGGATCGACATCCCGCAGGCCAACACGCTGATCGTCGAGCGCGCCGACATGTTCGGGCTCTCGCAGCTCTACCAGATCCGTGGGCGCGTTGGGCGCAGCCGTGAGCGTGCTTACGCCTACCTGCTCTACCCGTCCTCTGCCGCCTTGACGAACGAGGCCGGGCAGCGGCTGGCGGCTTTGAGCGACTACACCGAGCTCGGATCCGGATTCAAGGTCGCGATGCGCGATCTGGAACTGCGAGGCGCCGGCAACCTGCTCGGCGACGAGCAGTCCGGGCATGTCGCCGCGCTCGGCTTCGAGCTGTACATGCAGATGCTCGACGAGGCGGTCCAGGAGGCCTCAGCCGCGGCGCAGGGCGCCGACGGCGAGGACGACTGGGAACCGGTACGCCTCGACATCAACGTCGACGCCTACGTGCCGGCCGCATACATCCCGTATGAGCAGGCCAAGGTCGACGTGCACCGCCGCATCGCGGGTGCCCGCGAGGTCGCTGATATTGCCGTGCTGCGCGACGAGCTGATCGACCGATTCGGCGAGCTGCCCGAGCCCTTGGAGAACCTGCTGCTGCTGCAGACCGCGCGGATCAAGCTTGGGCAGGCCGGCGCGACCGACGTCTCGCTGCGCGGCGGGCGCCTGGCCGTCACCCCGATCGAGCTCAACTCACGCCAGGCCAAGGCGCTGCGAGCCGAGCTGCCCGGCGCCCTGTACGAGTCCGGGCGCTCCCAGTTCTCGATGCGCGTCGCGACCGACGCGGGGCAGCAGTTCACCGCTGTGGTGCAGGCCGCCGACGCGCTGCTGTCGGTCCTGCAGGTCGCTGACGAGGCTGAGCCGGCCACTGCCTAAGCAAGAACTTCGTAAGGATGCCGCCACGGGCAGACCTCGACGGGCGGCGCTCGCTACCATCGCCTCCCGATGCGGATCTCTAAGAAACTCTCGGCGCTAGGCGCCTTTTTTGTTGTTGCGGTAGTTGTCGCTGGTTGTGGCAGCTCCATCCCGAGTGACTCGGTCGCCTCTGTGGCCGGCAACTCCATCAGCCTCAAGGCTTACAACCACTGGATGTTCATCGCCGCGAAGGAAGAAGCGGCACAGGAGACCGGTGAACCGGTCATCGTGCCCCAATCCCCGCCCGACTTCACGAGCTGCATCGCCCAGATCCGCCGTGATATCCCGACGCTCGCGACGACCTCTGACGCGACGCTGAAGACTGACTGCGCCAACGTCTTCAAGGAATACAACAACGAGGTCATGGCGTTCCTGATCGAGGCCTACTGGTACCAGGCCGATGCCTATAAGGACGGCATCAGGTACACGGCTGCCGACCTCCAGAAGGACTTCAAGAAGGCGATGAAGACGGAGTTCCCGACTACCGCCCAGTTCAACGCCTATCTGAAGTCAAGCGGCGAGACGAAGGCGGACATCCTCTTCCAGATTCGTGTCAGCCAGATCTACACGAAGCTGCTGGACCGCGCTGAAGTCAAGCCGACCACTGCGGCTATCGCCAAGTACTACGCGTCGCACATGGCGACCTTCGGCACCAAGGAAACGCGTGACGTGCACCTCGTCCGCACCAGCACCCTGGCGCAGGCGACGGCCGCCTACAACGCGCTGAAGTCCGGCTCGAGCTGGACCACGGTGGCCGCGAAGTACTCGGCTACGGCTGCCGCCGGCAAGAACGGTGGTCTGCTGACAGGTGTTTCCAGCGGTGAGGAGGAGAACGCGGTCAACACCGTGATCTTCGCCAACCCGGTCGGCAAGATCGTCGGTCCGGTCAAGGGTCTGCTCGGCTCCTACGTGATCGAGGTGACGAAGATCGTCCCGGCCACACAGAAGACGCTCGCGCAGTCTTCGGCTGAGATCAAGGAAGTCCTGACCGAGTCGGCGCAGACCGCCGCCGAGGCCAAGGTCAACGCAGCGTCGAAGAAGAACTGGGGCTCGCAGACGCTCTGCCGCTCCACGTACTCGATCACCGACTGCAAGGGCTACGTCGCGCCGAAGACGACGACGACGGCAACGCCGACGACGGAGGAGACCACTCCGGCGACGACCACCACCGCCGCGCCTACGACGACCACCGCCGCGACCGAGTCGACGACGACGGCCGCGTCGCCGACGACCACCGGTACTACGACCACCACCTCCTAGCGTAATGGGATCTCCAGATCGCTCCGGCGATCCGGAGATCCCTGCCGCGCTGGAACGTCTGGACGCGATCACCCGCCGCCTGCGGCGCGAGTGTCCGTGGGATCGCGAGCAGGATGAGCGCACGATCGTGCCGCACACGCTCGAGGAGGCCTACGAGCTGGCCGATGCAGCTTGGCGCCGTGACGACACGAAACTCTTGGACGAGCTCGGTGACGTGCTCTTCCAGGTCCACTTCCTGGCGCTGCTGCTCGAAGAGCGCGGTGCCGGTGACCTGGCCCAGGTCGCGAGCCACGCGACCGAGAAGCTGATCCGCCGACATCCGCACATCTTCGGAGAGATCGAGGTGGCTGACGCCGCCGAGGTGCTGAAGAACTGGGATGCGATCAAACAGACCGAGGCCGGGCGTGAGCCGGGCGTCTTCGGTGAGGTGCCTGAGAACCTGCCAGGGCCCTTGTATGCCCGCAAGGTTCAACGACGTGCCGCCTCTAGCGGTTTTGACTTCGACGACGTTGAGGCGCCGCTGCAGTCGGTCCGTGACGAGTTGGATGAGCTGATCGCCGCTGAGAGCGACGATCAGCGCTTTCACGAACTCGGTGACGTGCTGTTCGCGGCTGTCAACGTGGCCCGCAAACTGCATGTCGATCCGGAGCTTGCGTTGCGCGCCGCCTCCGATCGTTTCCGTGGCCGCGTGCAGGCTGGAGTTGATCTGGCTGCATCTCACGGCAGAAACTGGAACGATCTTTCGCCAGACCAGCAACTGACGTTCTACGCGCAGGCCCGGCTGGGCGAAGCGAAGTCGTAGGGCGGGGCTTTGGGCCCGCTAACCGTGAAGCCGTAAGGCGGGGCTTTGGGCCCGCTAACCGTGAAGCCGTAAGGCGGGCCATCAGAGCCCGCTCAACAGAGATCAGGAGACCGCCCCACCCATGAGCCAGATCGAGCATGTTCACGCCCGCCAGATCCTTGACAGCCGCGGCAACCCGACGGTTGAGGTCGAGCTGAGCGTGAAGTCCGGCGCCTGGGGCCGCGCGGCGGTGCCCTCGGGCGCCTCCACCGGCGAGTTTGAGGCGACCGAGCTGCGTGACGGTGGCGCCGCCTGGATGGGCAAGGGCGTCTCCAAGGCAGTGCAGAACGTCAACGGCGAGATTGCGAGCGCCGTACGCGGCATGGACGCAGCGGCCCAGGCCGCGCTTGACCGCACGCTGATCAGCCTCGACGGCACCCCCAACAAGTCACGGCTCGGCGCCAACGCGATCCTCGCAGTCTCCCTGGCCGCGGCTCATGCCGCTGCCGCCGAGGAGCGCCTGCCGCTCTGGAAGTACCTCGGTGGCGACTCGGCCCACGTGCTGCCGGTGCCGATGATGAACGTCCTGAACGGTGGCGCGCACGCGGACAACAAGGTCGACTTCCAGGAGTTCATGGTCGTTCCCTGCGGCGCTCGCTCGTTCAGCGAGGGCCTGCGCATGGGTGTGGAGGTCTTCCACAACCTCAAGAAGACGCTGCACGACCGTGGCCTCGGCACCGCCGTCGGTGACGAGGGTGGCTTCGCGCCGGATCTCTCATCGAATGAGGAGGCGCTTGAGGTGCTGATGGCCGGCATCCGTGCCGCCGGATACATCCCCGGCGAGCAGGTCGCGATCGCGATGGACCCGGCCGTCTCCGAGCTCTACAAGGACGGCAAGTACGTGCTCGAGCACGAGGGCCGCACGTTGACGGCTGACGAGATGGCCGCCTACTGGACAGACCTCGTCAACCGCTACCCGATCATCTCGATCGAGGACGGTATGGACGAGGAGGACTGGGACGGCTGGGGCACGCTGACGCAGAAGCTCGGCGACCGCATCCAGCTGGTTGGTGACGATCTCTTCGTCACCAACACCGAACGGCTGAAGCGTGGCATCGACCTGAAGGTCGCCAACTCGATCCTGATCAAGGTCAACCAGATCGGCACCCTGACCGAGACCCTCGCCGCGATCCGGATGGCGCGCGAGGCCGGCTACACCGCGGTCATGTCGCACCGCTCTGGTGAGACCGAGGACACGACGATCGCCGACCTCGCGGTCGCGACCGGTTGCGGCCAGATCAAGACCGGCGCGCCGTCACGCACGGACCGCGTGGCCAAGTACAACCAGCTGCTGCGGATCGAAGAGGCCCTGGGTCAGGACGCGCAGTACCCGGGGCGGAAGGCTTTCCGCGGCGCGAACGTCTGAACTGAGGGTGCCGCGGGGGGAGTTCCTCGACCGTGGGTCGAGGAACTCCCCCCGGCGATCCTTACGACGGCTTTGAAGAGCCGCTCGCCGCGCACTCTGGGGGACTAACTCGGTCGTACAGCGAGTTTCTCCCCCAGAGTGCGCGGTCGGGCGTTTCAGAGCGGCGCTCGAAGGCCGCGCCTCACCCTGAGCGTTTGCTTGCAACTCTGATTGCGGCAGGAAGGACTCTGGCGCTGTCGAACAAAGTGCGGAAGGCATGGCGTCCACCGGTCAGAGTTCAGCAGCACGTAAGGCCCAAACGGCGCGTCAGCAGCGGGCCGCGCCCCGGCCGCGCGAGGTTTCGCAGCGGCTGCCGAAGTCGAAGGTCGGCTGGGATCGCAAGTTCCGCAGCGTGATGGTGCTCGTCTTCTGCCTGGTCGGCTGGATCGGCGTCAAGGCGGGCCTCTCGATGTACTCGGCCCAGCAGCAGGCCTCCGCCGAGGGCGCGACGCTCCAGGCCCTCAAGCAGCAGAACCGCCAGCTGCGTGATCGCGAGCAGGGCCTCAACCAGCCTGCGACGATCGTGCGCGACGCGCGCCACCTGGGCATGGTGATGGCCGGCGAGCGCACGTACGTCGTGATCCGGCCGTCCTCCGGCCACTAGCGGGCTGTAACGTAAATACTCGGCGGTCTGGCGGCTCCCTGGCGGCGTCGCACGGCCCCGAATGACGACCGGTCCGCGTCAGCTCGCCGCGCGGCGATGCTGCACCAGGCTCCCGCGTCAGCGATCCTGCGTCCGCCATACAGCAACCACCACTCTCTGTGCCCGACCACCCAAGTCAGAGAACGCTTAGCTTCGAACACCTCGCCGGCCTCTGGGAGGACGGTGAACGCCGCATTCATGCGGCCGAGCCCGCTGAGCGCCAGGCCTATGAGCGGGTTGTGGCTGAGATCCTGCCCGAGCTGCGCCGTCGCCTCGGCGGCAAGTTCTCGGTCGATGAGCTGACCGCCTACTACCTCGATCACGGCACCGACTGGTGCTATGAGCTCGCGTACCGCACGGCGCCGGGCTCGCCCGAGGCGTGGGACATGTCCGTGGTCGCAGGAGCGGCCTTCTCCAGGTATGCGCACCGCGCAGTCGACTACGGAGGCGGACAGCGGCGCGGAGAGGACGAGGAGGCCGGTTAGCGCCTCGAGGCCGCGGCGTTCGCGCCCGAGGCCGCTGCGCGCGCCCAGTGAGCGCGTGGCAGGCACGCACCAGGCCACCGCGCAAGCACACCAGGCCACCGCGCAAGCACCAGGCGAGCGCCGGGCACGCGAACGTCAGGCGCGGGGGATCGGCGGTGAGCCGTCAGTATTTAGCGAACGGGGTGGGTTGGGCGCGTGAGCGCCCAACCCACCCCGGCACGCGTCAGTCTTCGGAGTCTTCGGACTCCTCGCCACCGGCACGCCGGATGACGATGCGATCCTCTTCAATCAACACTTCTACGGGTCGGTGTCCGGCCCAGTATTCGGCGTAGACAGGATCGTCCTGCACGGCAGGGTCGAGCCAAAGCCCGATTCCCTCTTCGCCGTGATCGAAAGTGGCCTCGAGCGGGCCGCTGCCGTTGCGCTTACCGCGCCCGGCTGTACGACCACCGCGCCGGCCACGCCGGCGTCTCGGCTTATCACTGTCTTCATCGTCGCCATCACCATCGGCTGCTGCGGCTTCCGCCTCAGCGTCAAGTTCAGCGGCGATCAGAGCGTCGTCCTCGGCCCGCAGGTCGATCTCATCGTCAAAATCGACGGAGGCGACGGCGGTGTCGGGATCGGCATCTGGCTCCAGCGCATTCTCACGCTTGAAGGCTTGGATCTGTTGGACTGTGACCTCGAGCTGGTGTGCGATCCAGGCGTCGGTGCGTCCTTGACGCACCCAGGCGCGGATTCTGTTCAGCTCCGGTCGCAACGATCTTCTTGGCATAGAACGCCCGAGCATACAACGGAGAGTCCAAACTACTTGTGTACGGTCAGCCGTGGGCGATATGCTGCCGGAGGGCTGGCCGGCATGCTCGGGGCCGGGTAGGCATACTCAACCTTCACCCATTCTCGAGCAGGGAGGCGTTTTTCGGGATGCTGGTATTAACACGGAAGTCAAATCAGAGCATCATGATCGGCGACAACATCGAGGTTTCGGTGTTGGCGATCGTCGGCGAGAAGGTCCGGATTGGTATCCAAGCGCCGCGCGATGTGCCGGTGTTTCGCAAAGAGGTCTACCTGGAGATCCAGGACGAGTCTCTTGCCGCCGCCAATGATGTCACCGCAGAGGTGGACGCCGCCCTTCAGGGCCTTGGCGAGTCCGTAGGTCCGTAGCCGTCGCAGGTCGTGGCCAAGCGGCATGCCCGCTTGTGCCTACCGACGGCTCCCAGCAGTGACCGCGGGCGAGTAGACGCAAGCGCGGCAGGTAGGAGTAACCGCGGCAAGCGAAGTCCAGTCCCGCCGCCCCGCAGTAAGTAGGTCCTGCAGCGCGTCTTCTACGCGAGCAGCAGGTAGAGCGTCGCGAACATCGCGACGGTCACCAGTACAACCGTCAACACGAGCGTCAAGGCGAGTACGTAGAAGCGCATTGAGCTGCGCTTGCGTTCGCGCGCATGCCAGCGCTGCCGGGAGCGAACCGCTGCGGTCCGCTGGAGGTGTACGCGGCGCTGTTCCTCGATCTCACGCTGAACGAGGAATTCTTGCTCGATCTGAGCAAGGCTCTGCCGCATCTTCATGGTTGACATCGACGGCGAAAAGTAGCGGATTACCCGGGTGCGGGCGACGGTAGGTCTTTCCACACCCGGGCAGATTGTGCTCAGCCCGGCAGCGCGTCCTCGTAAACCTTCACGAAGTGCAGGTAGTTGTCGGCCACCTGTGTCACCGCTTGATCGCGCGTTAGCGTTTTGTCAAGGTAGCCGCGTAGGGCGTCCCACCAGATCGAACGGCCGATCGCGAAGCCGATGAAGCCGGTCACCGGAGCCGCCGCCTGCAGCCACTGTTCGACCTTCTCGGTTGAGGCGCCGCGGCCGAGCAGCACGCAGGTCACGCCCTCGCGGCCGGCGCCGGAACGGGCCTGGCGCGCGAGCATGTCCGCATCCGATTGGGCGTCGAGGCCTTCGATCTTCCAGATGTCGACTTCGATCCCGTAGTTCTGGATCGCCTCAATTGACTCGCGCATCAGCTCCGGCCGCAGTTCAGCGTCGTAGCGGTCGGCGCTGCCGTCGACCGAAGCCAGCTGCTCCTCAGTCGCAGGCACCAGCAGCTCAAACAGGAACTTGCGATCGTGCTCGTGCAGCCAGTCGGCGAGGCGTTTGAGACGCTCGAGCTGGCGTTCGTTCATCTCCGCGTCATCACCCACGTTGTACCGGACCAGAACCTTCGCGAAGTCGGGGTTGTACTTCTCGATGTGGGCTGGGAAGTCGTCGTCCCCGTATTGGAAGTCGAACTCGTTCTGGCCTGACTTCTCGACCGGCATCGCCAGGCGCAGCCCGGCGTCGCGGGCGCGCGCCGGCACGTCACTGCCGAACTGCTCGTCGACGAGCACGCCGGTCGAGTCGGGATGGGCGCCGCGCGTTACCGCCTGCGTCATCCCTTCGAAGATCAGCCGCTTTGTGTCGGCGATCGTCTCGGTTTGTTCCGCGTCCGCATCGCCTTGGATGCCGAACATGTTCTTCTGAAACGAGCCTCGATGATCAAAAGCAAGGATGTACAAACTGCCGTCGTAGCCCAATGGCATTTAGTCCACCTCAGTCGGAGATACGAAAGTTTTCCTGGGGGCGAGTCTAATCCTGTCGGCGGCCTGGGATTCGCTAGGTCACACTCCCTAAACTTCGGCTGGTGAGCGCCGGCGGCCCAGATCTCTTCGTGATCTGCAAGAACTGCGGGTCCGAAGTGAGCCCTTACATCACCGAGTGCCCGTACTGCGGCAACCGGTTGCGTAAACGCGCGCCCAAGCTCGATCGACATGGCCGGATCTCCGAAAAGATCAGCCGCAGACCCCCGGCACCGTCACTCCCGCGGCTGCGTCGCGGTGAGATCCCGGGGATCAGACATGACTCGCATCCGTACGCGACGATCGTGCTGCTGATCCTCGGTGTGCTCGGCTGCCTGATCTGGCGCACCGGCGCCGTCTCCCTGATCAACCTGGTGGTCTGGAACCACCTCGAGAGCCAGTGGTGGCGCACCTTCGTCGCGCCTTTCATCTACACCAACACCGGCTACGCGTTTGTGGCGCTGGGAATTATCGGGCTCTTCGGGACGCTGATGGAACGCCGTCACGGACCGATCGTGGTGGTTGCGCTGTTCCTGATCGGGGGAGTTGGCGGGATCGCGGTTGGCGGCCTCGCGAGCTCACAGCCGATCAGCGGCGCCAACGGCGCGGCGTTGGCCCTGTTGGTGGCGTGGGCGGTTCCCGACCTGAGGCGGCTGACACGTAAGCAGGAGATCGACGGCGACCTGCTCGGCGCTGGCGTGCTGGCGCTGGTCATGATCCTGATGCCGCTGGCGACCAGCACGGTCCTCTTCGGCCAGGCGAGCTGGGCCGCGGGTGGCGTCGGCGTGGCCGCGGGCGTCACACTCGGTTACCTGCTGGCGAAGATCCATCCGGTCTGACCCCGGCCGCGCGTCCGGATCTGCGACCCTGAACAAGTGAGCTTCACCGACGCTGAACTCGACGCGGCCGTAAACGCGCTCAGCGACCCCGGCCGTCTGAACGCCGCACAGGACGTGGTCTCGCGTCTTGCGCCCGGGCTGCAGAAGCTATTGGCCGGCGCGCTGCACGAGGGCGGCTGGTTCGACACCGCCCATGAGGCGGCGATCAAGGACGCGCTCGCGATCGAGGAGCCGCATCATCGCCTCACGGCGATCCGGACGCTGTTCGCCGAGGAGACGCGACTGAGCATGCTCGTCGGCGTCGCTGTCGGCTTCGAGCTCGCTCGCGAGTTGCGTTACGCGGGCGATGGGACCACTTCTGACACCACCGATCGGAAGGACTAGAAATCCATGGAAATCAGGTATCTCGGCCACGCGGCGTTCACGCTCTCCGATGGCGACACGACCGTACTGATCGACCCGTTCTTGACAGGCAATCCCACGGCGGCGATCACCGCCGACGAGGTCCAGGCGACAACGATCCTGCTGACGCACGGCCACGGTGACCACGTTGGTGACTCGGTCGCGATCTCCAAGCGCACCGGCGCGCCGGTGCTGGCGATCGTGGAGCTGGCGGCGGAGCTTGGTCAGGAGGGCATCGAGGTCCTCGACATCAACATCGGCGGCACCGTCACGTTCGGCTGGGGCTGGGTGAAGATGGTGCCTGCCTGGCACACCTCGACGACCCCGAAGGGCACGGTCAGCACGCCCGCGGGGCTGCTGATCAACTTCAAGGACACGATCGTCTACCACGTCGGCGACACCGGCCTCTTCTCCGACCTGCAGCTGGTCGGCAAGCGCCACCCGATCGATTTCGCGCTGCTCTGCATCGGCGGCCACTACACGATGGACCGCTTCGACGCCGTCGACGCGGTCGGCCTGATCGACGCCAAGACCGTGATCCCGTGCCACTACAACACCTTCCCCGCGATAGCGGCCGACGCGCACGCATTCAAGGCCGACGTCGAATCGGCCACCACGTCGAACGTGGTGGTGCTCGAGCCGGGCGAGACCCACGCGGCCTGACGTTGCCGTCGTCCCTCTCACCCGCTGGTGAGAGGGACGGTGCCGCCTATCGATACCGCGGAGCCGCGGCGGCCCGCCGCAAACCGGCTGCGCTCAGAAGAGCTCGCGCCAGCTGAACGGCGCCGTGTAGCCGAGCACTGAGCGGGCCTTGCGGATGTCGAGCAGCGTGTCGAACCCGCTCACGTGTTCCGCGACAGGCACATCCGGGAACGACTCGGCCATCAGCTCACGGCTCGGGCGTTTCATGACGGTGTCTGCGGCCGCGATGATGAAGCTGTCGGCGCCCGAGATCTCGGCGTCGAGCGCGAGTCGCACGCTCTCATTGACGTGGCTCTCGTCGACGTAGCCCCAGAGGTTCCAGCGCCTGAGGCTCGGGTCATCCCAGTACTTGGGGAAGTTCTTGTAGTCCTCGCGAACCATGATGTTCGAGAAGCGCAGGCCGATGATCGTCGTTGCGAACCGGCGGCTGAACTGCCTGGCCATCTCTTCACCCAGGACCTTTGAGAGCGCGTAACTGGTCTCCGGGTACATGTGCGCCTCATCAACCGGCGCGTAATCCGGCGCGCGGTCGAACGGGAGCCCGAGCGTGGTTTCGCTCGACGCCCAGACCACGCGCTTGATGCCGAGTCTGGCGGCCGCCGAGAAGACGTTGTAGGTGCTGGTGATGTTGGTTCGGAAGGTGTGCTCCGGCGTTCCGTGCACAGGTGACGGGATCGCCGCGAGGTGCACCACGGTGTCGAGCGGGGCCCAGCCGTCTCCGCCGCTGATCGCCTCCAGCGTCTGTCCATAGTCGGTCAGGTCGGCCCGGTAGAACGGCACCGGCGCATCGGGGTTGGGTGATTCAGGTGAGGGCCGCGTGTCGATGTTGAGCACCTCGTAGCCGTGCTCCAGCAGGTCAGCGGCGACGACGCGCCCGGCCTTGCCGCTGCCTCCGGTGAGTGCGATTCTTTTGCTCAAAGTCTTCTCCTTGTCTCGCACACGATCATATGGAGATGCTGAGTGCCGCGGAGATCGTCACTTTCAACGCGGCGCAGGCCCCGGAGGGTCAGAGCCACTTCGTCGGCGCGCACGGGCCGACGACTGAGCTGGGGCTGGCGCCTTACGATCCGGCCTGGCCCGAGCTTTACGAAACCTTGGCTCGCCGGATCAGGGCTGCGCTCGGCCCGGCGGTGCTGGCGCTGGACCATGTCGGGTCGACTTCGGTGCCTGGCCTTGCCGCCAAGCCGACGATTGACATCGACCTCACGGTTGCCGATGGGACCGATGAAGCGAGCTACGTGCCGGCGCTTGAGCTTCACGGTTTCGAGCTGGTGATCCGCGAACCCTGGTGGTACGAGCATCGGCTGCTGCGCCACGCTGAGCCGCGCTGCAACCTTCACGTCTGGTCTCCGGACTGTGCAGAGTCGGCCCGCCATGTGATCTTCCGGGACTGGCTGCGTGCCAACCCAGCCGACTGCGAGCTCTACCTGAGCGCGAAACGCGACGCATCGGCGCAGATCAGCGCAGCGGGCGGCGACGTGGAGGCGTACAACGCTCACAAACAGGACGTCATCCGTGAGATCTACGCGCGGGCCTTCACCGCGCTTGGCTTCATCCGGTCCTCGTGCTCGTCTTGATCACGCGGGCGGATCGGCCTTCTCACTAGGGTGTAGTCAACACGAGTCATCAACTGAGGAGCAGAACCGGCATGGCGCATGGATTCAGCGGGTCAGCAGTGATCGACAAGCCGATTGATCAGGTGTTCGCGTTCCTGGCAGAGGGGACCAACGACCCGAAGTTCAGCCCCCGGGTTCAGGAGATCCGCAAGACGCCGGCGGGACCGAGCGGCGTTGGCACGATCTTCGAGAGCACCGTCAAGGATGCCGGCATGAAGTCCAGCCGGAAGTTCGAGATCACCGTCTTTGAGGCACCCACAAAGCTCCGCTGGGTCGAGCGCTCGAAGAACTCGGTCACGGTCCCCGAGGGTGGCTACGACCTCGAGGCGATCAGCGACACGCAGACAAAGGTCACGATCCACAACACGCTCGAGGGCCATGGCGTCGGCAAGCTACTCGTCGGCTTCGCGGCCAAGGCCGCCGTCAAGGACGCACCGGCGTTCGCGCTGCGCATCAAGGCGGCCGTAGAGGCGTCCTGAGCAGTCGTGTGCGCGGGCGCTGAGTCCGACCCGTCCCCGCCGTATGCGAACATATGTTCGTGCGATGGGAGCAGCAGATGATCGGTCGGGAAGCGGAGCCGCGGCTGCCGGGGTACCACGACGTCACGGTGCGCCACTTCGACGCTCCCGAGGCGATCGACACGCGCTTTTACGAGGTTCACGCCAAGTCGGTCCTGAACCGCGTACCCGAAGCCAGCCAGGTTCCGTTCCGCTGGACCGTGAACCCCTATCGGGGATGCACCCATGCCTGCGTGTACTGCTTCGCGCGCCCGACCCATGAGTACCTCGGCTTTGACGCCGGGCGTGACTTCGAGCGCGAGATCGTCGTCAAGGTCAACGCGCCTGAACGTCTGCGGGCGGAGCTCGCCCGCAAGAGCTGGCAGGGGGAGCACGTGGCGCTCGGAACGAACACCGACCCGTACCAGTGGGTGGAGAAGCGCTACGAGCTGATGCGCGGCATCTGGCAGACGATGCGTGACGCGCGTAACCCCTGCTCGGTACTGACCAAGTCGCCGCTGCTGATGCGCGACCTCGACCTGATGTCCGAGCTCGACGCGGTGACCGATTTCAGCGCGGCGCTGTCAATCCCAACGCTTGACCAGAAGGCCTGGCGCGCGACCGAGCCGCGCACTCCGAACCCCAAGGCTCGGCTCGAAGCGGTCGCCGAGCTGACGCGGGCCGGCATCAGGACCGGGGTGCTGATCGCGCCGCTGATGCCGGGGATCAACGATTCGCCCGCGCAGGTGCGTGAGGTGGTGCGGCTCGCCACGGAGGCGGGGGCCGGCTACATCAGCGGAATCGCGCTGCACCTACGGCGGGGGGTGAGGGAGGTTTTCATGGAGTGGCTGTCGGAGCAGCGGCCGGAACTGGTGCCGCGGTACGAGTCGCTCTACCGGCGTCGCTCTTACTTGCCGGTGGCTGAGCGACGCGAGCTCACCAAGCTGCTGGAGGGGCCGATGATGCCGCCGAGGCAGCGCTTCGCCCGCGTTTTGCAGCTCGAGCCGAAGGTGGTAAGTGCGGGCCGGGAACCAGAGCCGCCGACGGTTCAGGCGAGTCTCTTCTGACCCGTCAGGCGGCGTATGCAAACGCCCCTTAACGCCGGGGGCCCGCTTTCGCGGGCCGCGGGCACCAGGAGATCGGGCGGATTTGGAGCGGGGACACTTAAACAACGAGATATCTCGCCGCTGGTTGCCGTCGCTGCCTGACCAGACAACCTTAGCGTCAGATCGGACATTCGTCACTGATTTCGATGTTGCCGCAGCATTAAGTTGAATACGGAGGCTGCCTCCGCTATATTACCGGAGGCAGCCTCCACCTCTCAAGTGAAGGCCCGAGCCACGGACTAAGGAGACCCATGAGCACCGCAACCACAGACTTCCCCACAGCATCGGTCCGCCGCTCGCAAGCCGCGCGCTTCAACGACGCTGTCTTCGCCGGGTACATCCGCGAACTCGCCGGAACGGCACGCGAAACGGCGCGCCAGCAGGTGGCCGCCATCACCGCCCCGATCGACCTGGCCAGCTTTGCGGCCGCCGAATCCGAGATCACCGTCAGCGCGGTAGAGGCGCATCAACCGCTCTCCTCACAGGATGAGAGCGGTCCGCGAAAGCGTGCCTGCTGGAACCGCAGCGGCCGGGTCGCTCACGCGATGCGCGCACAGCGGCTGCTCGAAGCTCACTAGCTCTGATGGGCGACACGCGGCTGTCCATTCTCGACCTGGCGCCAATCGGCGCCGGCGAGTCGGCGAGCGACAGCTTCGCCGCTAGCGTTGAACTCGCGCGCCAGGCCGAAGCGCTCGGCTATGAGCGCGTCTGGTACGCCGAGCACCACAACATGCCGAGCATTGCCTCGTCTGCCACGAGCGTCTTGATCGCGCATGTCGGCGCGCATACCAAGAGCATCAGGCTTGGCGCCGGCGGCGTGATGTTGCCCAACCACGCGCCGCTGCTGATCGCGGAGCAGTTCGGCACGCTCGAAGCCATGTACCCCGGGCGGATCGACCTTGGTCTCGGGCGGGCACCCGGCTCCGACCAGAAGACGATGTACGCACTGCGTCGCGATCCCAGATCCGCGGAGAGCTTCCCCCAGGATGTGGCGGAGCTGCAGGGCTACCTGACCGGCCACAGCTTGGTGCCAGGCGTCGACGCGGTCCCAGGCAAGGGCTCAAATGTCCCGCTCTACATCCTCGGCTCCTCGTTGTTCGGCGCCCAACTGGCCGCCGCGATGGGCCTGCCGTACGCCTTCGCCTCGCACTTCTCGCCGGCAGCGCTCGATGCCGCGATCGCGACCTACCGGAGCGAATTCAAACCGTCGGAACAGCTCGAGCGGCCCTATGTGATCGCCGGCGTGAACGTGATCGCCGCGCAGACCGAGAGCGCCGCCAAAGCCGAGTTCCAAGCGACGCGGCGCCGGCGGGCCGTCAACCTCTACGGCCGCCAGATCGGCGTCAGGGACCTGGAGATGAGCGACGTACAGGCCGACCAACTGCTCAGCACGGGAGCCGCGACGCATGTCGACGAGATGCTCACGTACACCGCGGTGGGAACCCAGCGCCTGGTGCACGAGTACTTCGACGGCTTCCTGCGCCAGACGGGTGCGGACGAGCTGATGGTGGTGCTTCAGGCGATGACGATCGAGGGCCGATTGAGCTCGCTTGCCGTGCTCGGTGAGGCGAGAGTCGGCGTGCTCAGCTCCTAGCCTGCGCGAAGCGGCGCAGCGGTAACCTTCAGAGTCATGCGAGACGATGTACGCGAAGCTCTGGCGATCGGCCCCTCCTCAAGCTATGCGGCACGCACGATCGACATCACCACCACCGGCAGGCGGTCCGGTGAGCCGCGTCGCATCGAGACCACCTTCCGTCGCTTCGAGGACACGATCTACCTGAGCGGCATCCCCCATCCTCAGCAGCGGGCCTGGCTGCTGAATCTCGCAGCCGACCCGAACTTCATCTTCCACCTCAAGAATGGCGTCGTGGCAGATCTGCCGGCGCGCGCCGAGGTCATCACCGACCCAACCGAGCGGCGCCGCATCCTCACGCAGTTCGTCGAGGATTTCAACCAGCAGCGCACGGCCGACAGCCCCTGGCCGGTCGGCGTGGTTGACGAGTGGGTTGAGCAGAGCCCGCTGGCGAGAGTCAGCTTCGCTGACGCCGACTGAGGTCAGCCGATCCTCGAACCGACGGCGGCGTCCTGGTCGGGACGCAGCAGGACCACTCCCAGAGTGTCATCGAGCGCGCCGAGCACCAGCACCTCCGACATGAACGGCCCGATCTGACGCGGCGGGAAGTTGACGACGGCAACCACCAGCGTGTTCAGCAGCTGCTCACGCGTATAGGTCGTGATCTGGGCTGATGAGCGCTTGGAGCCGAGCTCAGGCCCAAAGTCGATCGTCAGCTTCCAGGCCGGCTTGCGTGCTTCGGGAAAGTCGTCGACTGCGCTGACCCGGCCGACGCGCATATCAACCTGCAGGAACTGGTCGAAGTCGATCACGACCCCGAGTATGCCGGAGCTTCGAGAGCTAGGAGTGGACCGCGGCCGTCACGGCTGCGACCGTCGAAGTCAGCGGCGAGCTCGGCAGCAGACCGGTGCCGCCGGTGGGAGGTGACGACGGGCTGGCGCTCGTCGTCGTCGGCGCTGTTGAGGTCGGCGGGGTTGAGGTCGGCGTGGTTGAGGTCAGCGTCGTTGAGACCGGCGCCGTGGTCGTGCCGGTCGGCGTGGTCGTCGTCCCGGTTGGCGTCGTCGTGGTTGCCGTCGTAGTCGTGGCCGGCGTCGTCGCGGTAGACGGCGTCGTGGCGGTTGTGGTCGTCAGCGTGGTCGTCGCTGCCGGAGCTGCCGCCGCCGCCGTGGAATTTGTTGTCGCGGGCGCCGTGGGCGTAACGACCGACGCGGCGGTCGCAGTCGGGGTTGTTGCCGTCGCCGCCGGCGGGGCCGCCGTCACAGGCGTTGAGGTCACGGGCGTTTGGCTAACGGGCTTGCGAGCCGCGGGCTTGACGGACACGACCGGCGTTAGGACATGCGGCTTGGCCTTCACGACGCGGGCGGCGTGCTCGATCGGCTTGGTCTGCTGCGGCAGCTTGGCCGGCGGCAGGATCCGAACCGGTGCGGCCAGTACCGGAGCGGTCGCGTCCGAGCGCGCGACGCCGGCCTTCATCGATGCGTTCAGTACCTGGAAGCCGGAGGGCTGATGGGCGTGGTGACGGGTGTCGTGGCTGACGGCGACGGTGCCGGCCGTGACCAGCGCCGCGGCCGCAAGTCCAGCGGCGGCCTTGGTGGCGACGGCGCCAACGCCCGCGCTGATCAGCCCGGCGGAGCTCGCCCCACCGGCGGCGCCGGCGGTCGCCCCGGCTGCTGTGGCCCCGGCGCCGGCTGCGGAGGCCACGGCACCGGTGCCGGTCGCGCTTGCGCCGGCGGCGCTGGCAGCGCCAGTACCGGCTGAGTGACCGAGTAGGTGGACCAGCAGTAGTTTGTGCAGCATCCCGACGGCACTGAGCGGGACCAGCGCGGCGGCCAGTGCCTTGCTCGAGTGACGAATCTCCTTCTCAAAGCGGCTGCAGCGGCTGCACGACTTGACGTGGCGGCGCACGGCCGGATTCGCCTTCTTGACGAGGCCCTCGGCGATCTCGCCCAGCTGCTCACGGACTTCTTCGCAGCTCAGCAGGCGCGACTCAGACGCCTCGGCGAGCGAAACGCGCGCCCGCACCAGCAACGACTTCACGCTCGGCACCGTCGTGTCCATAGCTTCCGCGATCTGCTCATAGGAGAGCGCATCCATCTCACGCAGCACCAGTGCGGTGCGCTGGGTTTCAGGCAGACCGTGGATGTCGCCGACGAGCTGGCGGAACTCCTCACGGTCGTGGACCTTGTCGGCGGTGCTGGCGCCGTTGTCGGAGAAATGCACGTCCATCGAATCGACGCCGACGGCCTGGGCCTTGCGCAGGTGGTTCAGACAGCGGTTGCGAGCGATCCGGTAGAGCCAGGGCCGCACGTTGATCGGACGGTCGTCCGAAAGCATCGCGGCGTATGCGGCCGCCAAAACCTCCTGCAGAACGTCTTCCGCGTCCTCGCGTGAGCGCAGCAGGTGACGGCAGAAGGAGAGCAGCCGCGTCTCGTATCGGCTCACAAGCAGCTCGAAAGCCCCTACGTTGCCACGGCGTATGACGGCTACCAGCCGCTCATCCGACTGGAGTCGCAGTAGCGGGGACCGTGCGGAGAGTCCGCCGCGGCCCGAATATTTGAGTGCTGAGACTTCCATTTCGGCTTCTAGCACGGTTTCAACAACCTACCAACGCAAAAGTTGCGGTTCCGTAAGAACTGATGTGCGGGACGTTTCACTTGCATTGCAACTCCCCTGGGCGGCGGTTTTGCAAACCCACGTGTTTCCAGCGCCTCTCGCGGGTCTAAGATCCGCGAGGCGTAGCCCGGGTAGACAAACTGGCAAAGTCGGCGCTCTTAAAAAGCGCTGCTCGCAAGGGCACTGCGGGTTCGATCCCCGCCCCGGGTATCAGTCGGAACTTGCCTATATGCGAGGCGTGGCTACGGGCGGATCACGCGATCTGCCGCTCGCTCCGCGCGTGAGCGTCCTGCAGCGCCGTGGCGCTGAGCTGGCCGATCAGCAAGTCGGCCAGCGAACGCTTGCCGCTGAACTGCAGAGCGCCGAGGTCGGTCCCTGGCGCGAACGCCTTCACCCACGCGGACGTATCGCCGCTCACTTGGCAGCTTGGATCGGCACCGAACTGCTCGTGCAGTTCCACGGTGTCGCCGGTGAGCACGACCGTGTAAGTCGTCGGCCCGCCCTCGCGGTGGCCGTCGGTTACGGTCATCTCGATCTCGCCACGGCTGCCGTCCGGCTTCACCAGCCCGGGAATCAGACGGAAGATCGCGGCTATGTCGACCCGCTCTCCGCTACGTGGCGTGCTCCAGGCCCAGCCGTAGCCCCAACGCGCGAGCTCGCCGAGGATCGGCATCAGCTCCTTGGCGCGCGGAGTCAGCTCATAGTCAACTCGCGGCGGTACCTCGCGGTAGCGCTTACGGGTGAGCATGCCGTCGGCGACCATCCGGTTCAGGCGTGAGCGCAACTGCTCAGTCGAGATCCCTGGAAGCACGCGCTGGAGCTCAACAAAACGGCGCGGCCCTGCGGCCAGGTCACGGACGATCAGCAGCGTCCACTTGTCGCCGACGAGATCCAACGCGCGAGCATCCGGTGACCATTGGTCATATGGATGGCGCTTCGGCGGTGGGACTTGGGGCATAAAACGCCTCCACTCGATCGAAACAGGCTTTAGTCAGTTTAACGCTCTGAACTGCTCTTTAAGCAAAAAGTGCGGGTATTTCCAAACAAAAGTACGAGCGTGCGGATTCATTGCAAAGGTTTTGCGGGCGACTTTCCGATAATGACTGCATGGGCGAGGTCATCTATCTCTC
The DNA here is from genome assembly GCA_003137075.1 of Solirubrobacterales bacterium. Taxonomy (GTDB): domain Bacteria; phylum Actinomycetota; class Thermoleophilia; order Solirubrobacterales; family Solirubrobacteraceae; genus Palsa-465. The sequence continues at coordinate 15,997 of PLES01000054.1, read as the reverse complement.
AGAGCGTCTTGCCGACCGGTCACGTCCTTCGATCGGCCCGGCCGCGTTCTTCTACTCGCTTGATTGCCCGGTCTCGTACCTGGCGGCCGAGCGGGTTGAGCGCGCGCTCGGTGACGTCGCCTGGATCCCGGTTGTGGGTCCGCTGTCGGAATCGAGCGGGCTGCGCACCGCTGACGACCGTCAGAACCTCGCTTATGAGCGGCTCGCGCTGGCGGAGAAGGAAGCGCACATGCTCTCCGTGCCGCTGGTCGAGCCGCATCGCTACCCGATGGACAGTCGCCGGGCGGCCCGTGCGGCAATCTGGGCGAGCGACGAGGGCCGCGGCGCTACGTTCGCGCTCGGTGTCGCGCGCTTCGCCTTCTGCGGCGGCTTCGATATCGCGTCGGATGACGTGATCGCCGAGGCCGCGGCCGGCGCCGGACTCAACCCGGTACAGGCGGTGCAGGCCAGCCGCGACCCGAAACGTGATCACCAACTTGAAGCCACCGCCAAGGGTTTGCAGGCGCGCGGGATCCTGATGCCGCCGGTAATCCGGATCGGCGACCGCTGGTTCTGCGGCTCTGACGCGATGATGGCGGCGGTCTCGTTCAGCGCCGGACAGGCGCGGGCGAGCATTCCGCAACTGCCTGTCAGTTAGTCCTGCGCACGCGGGATCGGCGTGATGCCGGTCGCGTTGGGACACTCTCGCGGATGAGCCTCGCCCACACCCGGCAGCACCGGGTACGTCATGCCCTCAGCCACTTCGGTCATTTGGCGTGGCATTCGAACATCACCGGGCTCGCGTCGATGCTCGCCTACACGATGCTTTTGGGCGTCGTGCCGCTCGCCCTGCTCGGCCTGTTCGTCGGCGGGCACGTGCTTTCCAGCCCGAGCGTGATGCATTCGGTCGAGGGTGACCTGCGTGACATCTTTCCCGGGACCACCCAGCACACGCTGCAGTCACTGCTGGACCAGGTTTCCGATTCGACCACCAGCACCGGGATCCTGGCGCTGATCGCCAGCCTCTGGCTGGCCTCCTCGTTCTGGGGTGCGCTCGACACCAGCTTCAGCCGCATCTACAACTGCAGCTCGCGTCCCTGGCTGCAGCAGAAGCGCTTCGGGCTGGCGATGGTCGGGGTCGTGCTGCTGTTCATGTTCGCGACCGTGCTGATCCCGACCGCGCAGTCACTGCTGAAAGCGACCGCCAGTGACCTGCCGCTCGACCTCGTGCACGTGCACGACTTCGTCTACGTGATCTCGCTCGCCGCCAGCCTGGCGATCCTCTTCACCTGCCTGTCTGTGATCTATCACCGGGTTCCCAACCGCGAGATCCCGTGGCGGGCGGTCTGGCCGGGGGCGATTGTCGCCACGATCGCGATCGGGGCGATCGACTACGGCTTTCCCGTCTACCTCTCGTCGATCTCCACGATCGCGCGCTTCAGCTCGACCGTCGTTTTCATCGTGATCGTGCTCGGCTGGTTCTACCTGGTCGCGATCGTCATCCTCAGCGGCGCTGTGATCAACGCCACGCTCTTGGGCTAGCCGGGCAGCCGCAGGCTTGCGTTGCCGGTCGCGCTCGACCGGCAACTACCTACCGCTTACGGGTGGACGAGCCCTTCGAGAATCGAGGCGTCGAGGGTGGCCTCCTCGTCATCGCCGGTGACCATGCGGGCGGCGTAGGCCTGCTCGTGAGTGAGAGCTGGGAGATGATCGTACTCGCCGATCTCTGAGCAAAGTGCCTCGAAGCGGTTCGTCTGTGGCTCTGCGGTCTGCTGATTCGACATAGAGCTGACTCCTTGCGTGACGATGGTCACACAAGGCTACGCGGGCCGCTGACAGTTTCCTAGAGAGCGCTGATGCCGACCACCCGGTTGGGGGGTAGCCCGGTGCGTCGCGGGGCCTCTAAGTTCACAAGATCGCTTGGGTACACTGATAAGTGATGCGTGACTTCTTTTCGTTCCCGAATCCGGTCAATGACAAGGCCGCGCGAACGGTCGCATCGGTGGTGCTGGTGGGCGTGATCGTGACGCTCGTCAGCGGTTGGTACTGGCTACTGATCCCGATCACCTACGGCTTCTGGGCACGGGTTCTGACCGGTCCGAAGCTCAGCCCACTCGGCTGGCTGGCGATGAACGTGATCGCGCCGCGCCTGGGGGAGAAGAAATACGTTTCGGGACCGCCCAAGCGCTTCGCGCAGGCGCTCGGCACCGTGATGTCCTCGTTGGCGCTGCTGTTCGGGTTGATCCTCGGTGACCACACCGCGGCGGACGTGGTGCTCGTGATGTTCATCCCGGCGGCTGGCCTTGAATCGATCTTCGGTTACTGCCTGGGCTGCAAGGCCTTCGCGATCCTGATGCGCCTCGGTCTGATCCCCGAGGAGGTCTGCGCCGAGTGCGCCGACATCAGCGGCCGGCTCGGGCTTGCCCGCAGCTGAGAGGCTTAATCACTCGCTTGCGTAGGCGAGCGCGGCACCTCTGAGAATGTCGTGTTCGGAGGCCTCGACCGCGTCGAGGCCGAAGAAATCCATCACCTCGCAGAGGATCACTATTCCCGGCAGGATCACGTCAGCGCGGGCTGGGTGCAGCCCCGGTATCTGACGCCGCTGTTCGAGTGTCAGCGTGCGCAGCCGCGCGAAGATCTTGTCGCGCTCGGCGGCGGTGACCTTGTAACCGTGAACACGGGCCGGGTCGTACTCATCCAGCTGCTGCGCGATCGCCGCCAGGGCGGTGGGCGTGCCCGCGACGGCGAGCGCGCGACTGATGCCGCTGCGGTGCTCGGGCGGGATCGCCGCCTCGAGGATCGAGCGCATGTCGAGCGCCACGGCTTCCAGCTCGGCCGCTGTCGGGGGGTCGTGCTCGATGTGGCGGTCGGCCTGGCGCACAACCCCCGCCTGGGTCGAGACGTGAAAGTCGAGCTGGTCACCGTGGCCGAGCACGAACTCGGTGGAGCCGCCGCCGATATCGATCACGAGGATCGGATGCGAGGCGTCGTAGGGGCTCGTGTCGATGTCGCTGGTGGCGCCGAGATAGGTCATGCGCGCCTCCTCGTCACCAGTGAGGATGTGTGCCTCGAAGCCGAACGTTTCAGTTGCGGCGTCGGCGAGCTGCTGCCCGTTGGTCGCGTCGCGGACGGCGCTGGTCATGACCGCGACGGCACGCTCGACCGGCGACAACTCGAGCGCCGCGCTGTACTCGGCGAGTGCACCGTATTCGCGCTCCAGAGCCTCGTCCGATAGCCGGCCACTGGAGTCGACGCCGGCGCCGAGCCGCGTCACCCGGCTGACTCNNGGTCGTGTTGGTGCCGACGTCAACTACGGCAATTCGCACGCTGCAGGCCTGGGCTCGCGCGGGCCCGGCCTAGAAGCCAGCCTGCGCGGACACCTGGTAGGGGAGGGGGCGCCCATCGAGTCCGGCGAGGATGTTGTCCACAGAGATCTCGGCCATGCGCTCGCGCGCGGTCCAGGTGGCGGAGCCGATGTGCGGCACCACCAGCAGGTTGGGCGCTTGCAGCAGCGGATCCTCGAGCGGCAGCGGCTCCGGGTCCGTGACGTCAAGGGCGGCACCTGCGATCTGGCCGGTGCTGAGCGCCTGCGCCAGGGCAACCTGGTCGACTACGGCGCCGCGTGAGGTGTTGATCAGGATCGCGGTGGGCTTCATCAGCGCCAGCGCGTCGGCGTTGATCAGATGGTGCGTGCCGGAGGTCAGCGGCAGGTGCAGCGAGACGAAGTCTGATCGGCGCAGCAGGTGCTCGAGGTTGTGGGCGTCGCGGGTCTCGGTGGTGAGCACCTCCATGCCGAAGCCGGCAGCCCGTCGCGCGACCGCCTGACCGATCCGGCCGAGGCCGATGATCCCGATCGTGGCGCCGTAGATGTCGGCACCGAGGAACCCGCCCGGCTCCCAGGTCTTCCAGGCTCCCGTGCGGACGGCGCCAGCGGCCTCCACGATCCGTCGGCCCGAGGCCATAAGCAGCGCGAAGGCGAGATCGGCGGTCGCCTCGGTCAGGGCGTCCGGGGTGTTGCCAACCGCGATTGAGCGTGCGGTCGCCGCGTCCACGTCGATGTTGTCGTAGCCGACCGCGTAGTTGGCGATCACCTTCAGCTTCGGTGCTGCGCTGATCAGCTCAGCGTCGATGTGATCGGTCAGCAGCGTCAGCAGCCCGTCGGCGCCGGCGGCGTGCTCACGCAACTGGGCCGGCGTGGGCGGCAGCTGCTCGGGCCAGACGGTTGTGTCGTGGGCTGCGCGCAGCCGATCCAGAGCCGATCCGGGAAGTTGTCTTGAGACGAATACGTGAGCCATCAGCCCATTGTTGCGTCTCTAAACGTCGCCTGCACCGCGGCGGGCTGTGAGCGGCTAAACCTCGACCGCGACAGCCGGCTGCGGCACGCTGCTGCTAACGGGCTGCGGCGAGGGCATCAGGAAGGCAGCGACCAGGATCCCGCAGGCCGCGATTGCGGCGGCGATCCAGAAGGCGAGCTGGAATCCACTGACGAGCGCCTGGTTGACGGTGTGCACGGCCGCTGTTGGATGGCGCAGGTCCGAGTTAGAGTGCGAGCTCGCGAGCGTCGCGAGGATCGCAAGCCCGAGCGCGCCACCCATCAAACGTGCGGTGTTGGCGACAGCGGAGGCGAGCCCGGCCTCCTGCGGCTTGACGCCCTGTGTCGCTGAGATCGTGCCCGGCACGAACGCGAACGGCATCGCCGACGACGCAACCGTTCCGAAGATGAGCAGAACCCACAGACCGCTGCTCGCATGGACGCTGATCCGGGTGAGTCCGAGCAGGCCGACCGTCAGCGCGCTCATCCCGGAGATCAGCAGCCGTCTGACGCCGAACCTGGAGATGATCCTCGAGACGATCGTCGAGCCGATCACGATGCCGATCGTCATCGGCAGGAAGACGAGCCCTGCTTCCAACGGGGAGTAACCGAGCACGTCCTGGAGGTACAGGGAATCGAAGAACCACATGCCGAAGGTCGCGGCGCCGACGAGCATGATGATGATGTTTGCCGCCGTCAGCCTGCGTGATTGGAAGAGCCGCAGTGGCATCAGTGGCGCCTTGGCGAACTTGCCTTCGATCGTCACGAACAGGGCGAGCAGCGCCAGGCCCACGCCGATCGCCAGCAGCGTCGTCGAGTTGCCCCAGCCGGAGCTGTCGGTGCGCACGATGCCGAAGACCAGCAGCGAGAGTCCCGCGGTTGCGGTGAGCGCGCCGAGCACGTCGAAGTTGCGAGTCGCGTGCTCGTTACGGCCCTCGAGCAGCATGCGCTGCGAGAGGAAGGCGGCAACCAGCCCGATCGGCAGGTTGATGAACAGCACCCAGCGCCAGTTGATGGCATCGGTGATGATCCCGCCGAGCAACACACCAGCAGCGCCACCGGCACCGCCCATCGCGCCCCAGACGCCAATCGCGCGGTGGCGTTCCTTGGGCTCCGTGAAGGTACTTGTCAGCAGTGAGAGCGACGCGGGTGCGACCACGGCACCGCCAAGACCCTGGATCAGGCGGGCGATGATCAGCACGGTGCGGCTGTCTGCGAGGCCGCCGCCGAGTGAAGCGAGCGAGAACAGCACCAGCCCGAAGACAAAGACGCTGCGGCGACCGAGCAGGTCGGCGGCGCGCCCTCCGAGCAGCAGGAACCCGGCGAACGTGACCGTGTAGGCGTTCACGACCCACTGCAGTCCGCCCACACTGAAGTCGAGCGAGTGCCGGATCGAGGGCAGCGCGACATTCACCACCGATACGTCGAGGATCACCATGAACTGCGCGAGGCAGGCCAGGATCAGAGTTGCCTTCAGGTGAGGCCTCGGCGGCTGTTGCACGTGCTGTTCGCTGGTCATCTAGAGAGTTCTCCGGTCTGCGGCGGAAGTTTTGGCACAGAGTCGCGGTGCGCGCCTCGGTACGACGTTCATCGAACAATACCAAACGGGTTACTGACTGTTCGATAGGTCTCGTACAATATTCGGGACCATGGGCACGCTCGTACAACTTGCTGAGGCACCGAGTCTCGCACCGGTTCAGGTCAGCAGTAAGGAACTCAGTGAGGAACTTGATCTCGCGGGCGTACTGCACGCGCTCAGCGATCCGGTTCGGCTGCTGATCGTCGCCCAGCTGTCCGACGGTCGCGAGCACACCTGCGGCGGTTTTGAGCTGCCGGTATCCAAATCCACGGCCTCACACCACTTCCGCGTGCTGCGTGAATCCGGCGTGGTCTCGACCCGGATCGACGGCAAGAACCGCTTCAACCGGCTCCAGCGTGAACAGCTTGGGCAGCGCTTCCCAGGCCTGCTCGACGCCGTACTGCGAGCGCAGGCCTCGTGAGCGGCGGGCTTGCGCCCGCCATTGGGCAGGAACTGATCGAGCGGATCGAGGCGCACAGCGTGCTCGCTTGGCCAGCCCAGGTGGTCGAACACACAGCTGACGGATGGGTGCTCCGCGCCACCCCGGGTCTGCAAGGACGCGGGCGTTCGAACCATGCGCTGGCGCCGCCTCGCTCGCTCGACGCTGACGAGATTCGCGCAGCTCTGCAGCGTGTCGGCGCTTTTGCCACTGGCCACGGGATTGAGTGCGGGATCCAGGTGGGGCCGCTCGAGGTCCACACCCCGCTGCTGGACGAGGTCGCCATCAGGGGCTGGGAGATCCAGCAGTCGGTTTTGGTGATGACCGGGGCTACCGAGGCGATCTCGGCTGGCGGCCTCGTTGCCGATGGCTCTGGCGAGGGCGGGTTCGTGCTCGAGATCACTGATCACGTGACGCCGGAGTGGGCGGCGGCATGGCAGCTCTGCGAACCCGGGCGCGACAACGTTCAAGCCCATCTGGACACGGTCTTCAAGCTGATGGCCGGCAGTGCCCGCTTTGCCCGCGCCGGTGACAGCGCGGTCGGCATCTTCGTCGAGCACGACGGCATCGTCGGACTCTTCTGTCTTGCCGTGAATCCGAGCTCGCGTCGCCAGGGCCTCGGCCGCAAGCTCGTCCGTGGCCTGCTGGCCAACTGTTCTGCGCCGGTCAGCTACCTGCAGGTGTTCAGTGGCAACGAGGGTGCGATCGGGCTCTACAGCGGGCTTGGCTTCACCGAGTCCTACCGGTACTGCCACTGCGTCGCGCCGGCTGGATCGTTCTAGACCTTCACGACGGATAGCGCTGAGTGCGCGCCCGCGATCTGGTCGAAGTCGCTGTCCTGGGTGACCACCGGCAAGCCGTGCTCGACGGCCGTGGCGGCGATCAGTGTGTCGGTCAGCTTCACGGTTCTGCGGATGCCGGCCGCGCGGCAGTCAGCGATGATCCGCGACCACGCGATCATCACGGCCTCGCTGATCTGGATCGGGTCTGAAGCTCGGGCGAGCGCCAGCGTATCGGCTCGCTGAGCTCGAACGTCGTCGTCTGAGGCAGCGAGCACGCCGTAATAGAGCTCACCCAAGGTCACGACCGACACCGCGGAACGGGTCGGGAGCTCGCCGAGATCACGGCCGCTCTCGCGCGCGATGAACACGGAAGTGGCAAGTAGGCCGGCCTTGGCAGCGCTCATAGATCCTCGACCGTCCACCAGAGCGCGTCGGCCAGTTCCTGGGTTAGGGCGGGGTCGGCTGATCGGTCCCGCAGCTGCTCATTGAGCCAGGGCCCGGATAGCCAGCGCTCACGCTGCCCGTGCGGAACGATGTCGGCCACGGGCAGGCCGTTAACCAGAAGCGTGACTCGCTCGCCGGCTTTGACGGCGTCGATCACCTGGCTTGTGTGGTTGCGTAGATCGCGCACCCCGATCTCCATGTGCTACACCGTAGCACCCACCGAGCTTCGGCCCGGCCGCCAGCCTCCCTGCCGGCGACCGGGCCTGCTCTTCACGCGCGGCCAGCGCCACGGCGGCCCATGCCTACACCGCGATTCCCTCGCGACTGTGGCCGCCGTTGGCGTCGACTTCGTCGAAGTCCTCCAGATCCACGACCAGCGCGACCTTGCTGTCCGTCCAGGCAAACAGCACCTCGGCGTCTCCGTAATAGAGATCAACCTCGTCGGGTAGCGGCAGTCCGTACTCGTCGAGCAGCGCTAGTACCCGCCGCTGACACTGTTCCTTGCGATCGATGTTTGCCATGTCGTGAAGCATCGATCCAACCCCCGTGACGGATCAAGACACGTTCGTGCCAACTCTGTAACAACGCGAAGGCCGCTGTGTGGTTGCTCCCCGCCATCACTTCATAGCCCAACTCTGCTATCACTATGTACCCGCCGCGGGGTGGAGCAGTCTGGTAGCTCGTCGGGCTCATAACCCGAAGGTCGCAGGTTCGAATCCTGCCCCCGCTACTTCCGAAAGGCCCTCATTTGCAGGGCCTTTCGCATTTAATGTTCAGCGGTCCACTCGAGAATCCGCCCGTGGATAACACTTGAGACGCAAAGTCTTCAGATCATGGTCAAGGGCGCCCCGATCGATCCACGCGATGCCGATGCGCGAAAAGTGCCGAACTTCTCGGACGATGCCCGAGAAGGACAGCCGCCAGCGGAGCATTTGCTGCCTTCTCGTATTAGTCAGCCCGATCCATGCGCGAAGCGTAAGCCGCTCCAGGCTTCCGCTCTTGCGGCCTAGATGTCGGCGGCACTCACGAGAGTCGCCACCTTGTTGGCGTACTTGCGCAGCCCACCCATGGTGAGCATGAAGGAATGCCCCTCGCCGCTTCTCATGCGCACACGCATCCGGCTGCGAGTACCACCGATGGTCGGGGTCCACCGCCGTGACGGTACGTCGACCGTCTCTATCTCCGAGAGCGTCAGCTCCACGTCGCCACATCGCAGGACGCGGCGGGAGAACGGACTCGGCTGCCAAATGAGTCTCATCTTGGTTAGGTGCAAGCGTCCGCCGGGCATGCGGCCAGGCTCGGCGTGGCCTGCGGCCCGCACGCGCTCAACCCCGCGCTCACCAGGTTGGAGCTCAAGAGCCGGGTAGGCAGGCATGCCGAAATTATCCGTACGGACTAGGACGTGTTAGTCCGCTAGGCCCTCAGCGTTACGCCTCCGCGAAACCAGCAGTCGGTCCGGCGTGGCGGAGAGTTGTGGATTGATCCAGACACGGCAGCCGAAGCTCGTGGGTCTGCTCAGTCCCCAAAGTCGAGCTCTCGAAGGCTCGGCACCGAGCCGACGAGTCGCACCGTTGGCCTCGCGCCCGGTGCAGTAACCGGCCAGGCCCGCTGCTTGGTTTCGAACCGAATCCTGTCCGGATCCGCTCCGAGCACCCGAAGGATCTCGCAGGCGCCGCCCTCACCGCGACCCAGGATCACGATCAGCATGTGCTCGGTGCCCGGCTTGCCCAGTCCGAATCGATAGGCAGACCTGAGCGCGTCCTTGGCATCTGGCGAGAAGGGCACCGTCCGTTCCGCGTGCGAGTCCGAGCCGACACCAAGCTGTGCTCGAATTAGGTCGCGGATAGGCTCGATCGTCAGCCCGGAGTCGGCGAAAACTCGGCCGGCGATGCCGTCGGGGTCCGAGGCTAGTCCGAGGAGCAGATGCTCGACGTGGACGGTCTGGTGGCCCATCTCCCAGGCCTCATCCTGTGCGCGCACGATCGCGTCGCGCGCTTGAGCTGTGAACGTCTCGAACAGAACAGTCAGTATCGCATCAGATCACAGCCGCGGACCACCTGCGCCAGGGTTACACGAGACCAACCAGCTTCCGGTTTGATCGAGCAGAAACACTCTCGACCCACGCCGACGAGCGCCGCACATGGCGGTACGCCTGTCGTCGCGGTTGGGATCGTCCGCTTCGCGGCCGAGCAGATGGCGAAAGCAGTCGCCGTGGCTTACTCGGTTCCGCGCATTTGGGGGTGAGTTATGGGGTGGCGCGAGATGCGCGGCCGAGGACGAAGGCGGGTCTCGGGCGGCGCGTTCGTCCTGCCTGCAATGTCTGCCGCCACACGGTTCGATGTGTACGAACGTTACGCTCTAAGGTGTATGTTGTCCGGTATGAGCCACACATCGATCAAGCGGACGAACATCAACCTCGACAGCGACCTGGTCGACGCGGCCGCCGAGATTCTCGGCACCGCTCGTACCACCGACACCGTCCACGCAGCGCTTCGGTCAGTCATCGCACGCGCGTCGCGCGGGCGGCTCGTCGAACGCGAGTTCGACGACCTCACGCCCGAGCAGTTGAACCTGCTGCGCGCTCCTCGACACGCCGCCTAGTGCGGCTCGCCGACACCAGCGCCTGGGTCTGGACGCGCGCCGTCGGAGGCGAGCTGCGCGCCGAGTTCGACGAGGCCGTCGTCGCCGGCGATGTCGCGACGTGCGCGATCGTCAAGCTCGAGCTCCTCTACAGCGCCCGCAACGCAACCGAGTTCGTTGCCCTCCGCTCCGATCTCGACGCGCTCCCCGAATGCCCAATCGGCACCGCACAACTGCAGCGCGCCCTCGACGTGTACGAGCTACTCGCAAACCGCGGCGGGCTCCACCAACGGTCGGTGCGCCACCCCGATTTGCTGATCGCAACCGCCGCCGAAGCCGCAGGCGTCCCCGTGTTGCACTACGACGAGGATTACGACCGGATCATGGCGATCACCGGGCAGTCGACCGAATGGCTCGCACCCCGAGGTTCCCTGACTCCACGCTCGAAATCTTGAGCAACGCGCGAATCGGTCATCACCGCTGGCGCCCACCCGCCGGCCGCGCAGAGCGGGTGTCTCCGCGGGATCGCCAAGATGACTCTCGCGGGATGAAAGCTGGTCCGGCGGAGTCGCGACAACGTCGCTGTGGATGTCAGGCTGGCACGCATAGGGGATGAACGCGCCATCGCTGAGGTCCACGTACGAGTTCGGCAAGCCGCATATCGAGGCCAGATCCCCGACGCAGTCCTCGACAACTTGTCGGTCGAGCGCCGGATCGACACGTGGTCGCAGATCCTCACCCAGTACGCACCGCCGGCAACCGCGATGGTTCTGGAGAACGAGGATCAAGCGGTGGGCTTCGCCCACATCGCAGCTAGTCGCGACGAAGACGCCAGCGACGGCATCGGTGAGCTGACAGCGATCTACGTGTCCCACGACTTCTGGAGGTCGGGCGGAGGAACCCTGCTGATAACGAGGGCGCGCGCTGCGCTGACAGATGCCGGGTTCTCACACGCGACCCTGTGGGTGCTTGACACGAACGAGCGCGCCCGCCGGTTCTACGAGTCAGACGGCTGAAACTCGACGGAGCGACCAAGATCGACGAGCGAGACGGGTTCCAACTTACCGAGGTGCGTTACCGCCGCGACCTGCGACGCTGAACGCTGCTCATCAGTGCCCCCCGTCGCGCGAACGAGGGCTCTCTGAAAGAGCTTTCAGATGCGCGCACGGCGGGATAGGAGGTCTGGGGCATGTCCGCGTCCGCGCTTGTGTGCAAGCTTGAGTGGTGCCGACGATCAGCCGCTTCTACGGGATCGTGATCCGCATGTATTTCGCCGACCACGCTCCTCCGCACTTTCACGCGGTCTACGGCGGCGAAGAAGCTGTCGTGGCGATCACTGACGGCTCCGTGCTTCGCGGCGGCATTCCGGACCGAGCTTTGCGACTGGTGCGAGAATGGACCGAGTTGCACCGACCGGAGCTGCTGGACGACTGGCATCGAGCCCAGCAGTCCGACCCGCTGCTACCGATCGACCCTCTGCCATGAGCGACCCGCACTTCACCATCACCAACGTTGAGCCACTCAAGGAACGCTGGGTCCGGCTCACCTTCGCCGATGGAGCGGTGCACGAGGTCGATCTCGCCCCGATGCTCGCAGCGGGCGGCGTCTTTGCGCCCATTCGCGACGACCGCGCTGTATTCGAGGCAGTGTCCGTAGATCCTGAATCGCACACGATCTGCTGGCCCGGCGACGTCGATCTGGACCCCTACGTCCTTCGAGGCGAAGAGTCGCCGGCCTCGGCGACTGCATATCCGCGGCGCGTAATTACACCAGCCTGACCTCAAACGTTTCTCGGATTCCGCGCGAAGCGGGGCTGGCGATCCCGTCCCCAAGATGCCTGTCCCGACACCGATGCGGGTCTCGAGGTTGCGCCATGCGGCTATCGGTCCCTCGTAACGAGATCGCTAAATCGCTACCGCGGGGCGACCGGCGAGTAGCTGTCCCAGCAATTCTCGATCGCGCTCGGGTCCCGGCCAAGTGGAGTCGAGGTAGACATCACATAGTGATTAGTCGCCGCGGCTGCTCCACCGAGCATGATCGGAAGCGGTCCAGTGTTGGGGACGACCTCTCCCATGAGCGCGCCACTCTTCCGATCTCTGAGCGTTTCGATCACGCCGTGCTGGTTTCCGTGGCGCACGAGCACCAGAAATCGTCTCTGGTCGAGACAGGCGTTGAATACGCTTAGACCACCCTTGCCTNNTTGCTCACAGCAATGACGGCGTCGGCGCCCGCCGCGATCACAGCAACGCCGATCGCCAATACCGCCAGGCGCATTCGCGAACTTCTCCGGTTCACGCGGTGATTATCCCTACAACGGATTGCACCGGAGCGCTTCCGAGNNTGCCACGTGAACGCAATCCGCGCGAAGCTGGGGCAGCGCGGGCGTCCGCGGGATCCGCGCCGCTCACGCAAAGCAGGTCGATCGCCGATGATCGGCTTTCACGAGTCTCCGGCTCGATGCCTTGGGGTCTCCTTCGTCGATGTGATCTCAGGCTGCCGGCTTGTATGACGCCGTTGATGGCGCGCTGGGGCCTGGGTACGGGAGTGGCGGGGCTTTGTGGTTGTTGAGCCAAACGAGGATGGTGTGACCGTCGGGAGCTGTCTGGGCGTTGGCGAAGATGCTGCAGTTCTGCGCCAAGCGTGTTTGGCGTTCCCCGTCGTACCGTGCTCCGCGTTGTTCTTGCGTGATCGCGAACTTGACGGGCAGGCCGGTCGGCTTGTAGAGCGCTTCGATCTGCTTCTCGAGCGCGGTCGTGGTGAAGCACTCGGTGCCGGTTTCGGTGAGTAGCGGTGTCGTCAGCTCCATGTCGTGGAAGACGCTGCGCGAGGGTCCGTTGTAGATCTCCACGACATGGCGGCGACCGTTCAGGGCACCTGTGGCGTCGGATTGGCCGCCGGCCCCGGCCGGGAAGGTGCCGCAGGGTCCCGTCGAGGCCTGGCCACGTGCCACTAGCAGTTGGGTGCCCCAACCGACGAATCCGAACCGAGTTAGAAGCTGCTGGCTCTGTGTAGCGAGCTGGGTGGGTGAGATGCAGTCCTGACTGTTATAGAGGCGGTTGAGCGCGAGCTGTAGTCGGTAAACGCGGGCTGTTGCTGCCGCGTAGCCGGCCGGTAGCGGTCGCATCTTTGCCTGGGCGCACTGGTTCTTGGCGCCGTTGGATTCGTAGACAGTCACGCCGAACCGGGCGTTGTAACAGGCAACCAGGCTGCCGGGAGAGCGCTTGAGGAGCTTTCCGCAAGCGGCACTCGGAGTGCTGCCCCGCTGCTCGACACCGAACGACCCCGCATAGACATGGTCGACGGTGCCTTCCATGCAAGAGAGCCCATCGGCCACAAGCACCGTCGGGGTCGGCTCGCTGAGGACTGTCGCTGCCACCGCCGCCGCGGCAAAGAAGAGCAGCAGCATTGGCATCAGAAGGACGCGTCGGTGGGGCCGCGTCCACCAGCGTTTCGGTGTCACTTTGCTGGCGTCGTGCGAGAGCATCTCGCTGCTGACTGCATGAGCGAGGTCCGCCGCCAGCCGGTCAATGAAGTCAGGCATTGTCTGACGCCTCCATCGTGCGTCGCAGGACTCCAAGCGCACGACTCACGCGCTTGCGAACAACCGATTCGGAGCACTCCAATTCGGCAGCGATCTCCGCGTATTCGCGGTCATCCAAGATTCGAGCTCGGATCGCCTGAAGCTGATCAGGGTCGAGACGCTCGCTCAGTTCCCGAAGCAGATCGGTCTCAGCGGAAAGCTCCTCGACTCTTTCAAGGTCACGATCGTCTAGGACTACCGGAAGCATCGAGAGTCGACGCCTTGCCTCGTTGTCGACCCGCCCATGCCGATAGCTGTCAATTAGCAAGTTCCGCCCGGATACCAACAGCCACGCAAGGGGCACTGGCGGCAGCGGTCGAGTTCGATCCCTAACGAGCGCCACCAACGACGCGAACGTCTCTGCCATCAGATCCGCGGCAAGCTCTGGCCCCTCCACACGCCGGGCCAGAAAGGACAGCACCACAGCGTGATGACGCCGGAACAGAACCTCAAACGACTCGCCATGGCCGTCGCGTGCCTCGGCCAACAACTGGCGGTCCGTCTTCGTATCTGGATGCTGATTGGCCCGGTCAAACACCATGTACTCAGCTAAACGAAACAAAGCACGCGCGTGTGACCGAACCTAGCAATCCGAGCGCGTCCCGGCCCGTGCCCGGTGGAGCGGTGAGGCGGCCCACGGAAGGTCAGCGGCGCTCGTCAATGCGACGGGCACGCTCCCGGATCCCGCGCGACTCAGGGCGGGTCACGCGCGGGTTCGGAATCCTCGTCGTGAGAGGGAAGCGGGGTCGGTGGCGGTGGCAGTAGTTCGGCAAGATCCTCGTGGCCACCGTGGCTTGCCCAGCCACGTGCGTTGCTGCCGTGGAGGTTGTCGCTGATCAGTGGGTCAGCGCCAAGTTCGAGCAGTGTGAGAACGGCTTCGCGTCGTCCTGCTTGGGACGCGAGGTGGATGGCGGTGACGCCCTCGCCGTGGTCGGGTCCGCCGAAGGTGCCGCGTTGGTTCGGGTCGGCGCCGAGTTCGACCAGCGTCCGGACAGACTGCACCCGACCGTTGAACGCCGCCCAGGTGAGCGCCGTGCCTCGGTAGGGGTCGGCATCGACGCGGGCGCCAAGCTCCACAAGCAACTGGACCGCGTCGACGCGGTCGGCCTTCGCGGCCCACACGAGCGCCTCGTCGAGCACCTCCTGCGGATGATCAGAGGGCTGCCAGGCAGGAAACCCGCCGTGGGGACGGTAGAAGCCGCGATGCGCCCCGGCCTGCGGCGTGCCGGCCAGTCGCCGGATCAAATCCAGATCGCCGAGGCCGGCGCCGACACGCAGGTTGAGCGGCTCTCGACCGAGCAGCTCACTGACCTCGCGGTTACCCCAGAACAGTGCCGAGATCAGCGGTGTACCGCCGTCACCGCGGGCGCATAGATCGGTGCGGGCGCCGGCCGCGATCATCACTCTGGCGAGCCGACAGTCGTTCGAATAGCCGGCCTGATGCAGCTTCGTCCACCCGTAGTCGTTGCCTCGGTTCGGGTCGGCGCCGCGCTCTAGCAGGAGCGACACGACCTCGGCCGTACCAGCCATCCCAAGCAGATCATTACCGTTGGTCCCACGCTGCACGATGAGATCGGGGAAGCGATCGAGCAGGCGCGTAAGCCGATCGTGGTCACCCGCCTCGAGCGCCTGATACGCCAGCACGAACGGTGTTGGCGGCTCCCCGCCGCTGTCCATTGCCTCGACGTGATCTTGCAGCTCTCTCCAGTTCCCAAAGCCGTGCCGTGACGCGAGGTCGCGGCGTGCCTCTGGGAGACTCAGGCCTTTGACCGAAGCGATACCCCGTGCACAGGCCCTGTAGTAACCGAGGTCAACGCGGAACGGCTGCTCAAAACCCAGCCGCTCGACATACGCCTTCAGCCTGGGCCAACTCGCAAAGCCGAGATCACGCGCCAGTTCGAACTGCACATCGGCCAGCGTGACCTCCCGACCGGCCGCTCGCCGCTCGCGCACGCGCTCCTTTGCCTGCTTGCGCAACTGCTCCAGATTGAGCTCAAACGCCATGATGGCTCCCTTCCGTAGCGCCGGGCGTCCGCCTGTTCCGGCTGGAGAGGAAGCGTGTTGGCAACCCGTTAAACAAAGAGGGTGGGCTCGGCCCTTTCCGCGGACTGGATGCGGCCCTCGCCGCCCGAAGGAGTCTATCGGGGGTCCGGGCATCAAAGACAACCGGGATCTCAGGTCCACTCGCGGTCAACAAGCCGCACCTACCTCCAATCGCCCTGCAAGCACAAATGCGGGCCTCCCCGCCGCGCGGCCGTGCACCCGCTCCTCGCCACGAGCAGGTCTCTCACAACGGCGTTCC
>PLES01000116.1 GCA_003137075.1 Solirubrobacterales bacterium | reverse complement strand
GGTGAAGGCAGCAAATCTCATCGGCAAGCGGCTACCCGGGATCCCGTGGATCAAACCATCCGGCTGAAACCGATCAGGGTCGGATGAACGTGTCGGGGTCCGGGCCTGTGCGTTCGCCTGCGTCGAGCTCGTCGATCGCGGTCATCTCCTTGGCGGACAGCGTGAAGTCGATGACGTCGAAGTTCTCGATGATCCGCTCTGGCGTGACTGACTTGGGGATCACGACATTGCCGAGCTGCAGGTGCCAGCGGATCACGACCTGGCCCGGGGTCTTGCCGTGGGCCTGCGCGATCGTCGTGATCGTTGGGTCGTCCAGCACCCGGCCCTGAGCGAGCGGGCTCCAGGCCTCGGTGACTATTCCAAGCTCCTGATGCTCGCGGCGCAGCCCGATCTGCTGGAAGCGCGGATGCAGCTCAACCTGGTTGACGGTCGGCTTGACGCCGGTCTCACTGATGATGCGCTCGAGGTGCGCGGGCTGGAAATTCGATACGCCGATCGAGCGTACGAGCCCTTCCTGCTGAAGCTCTATGAACCCCTGCCAGGTCTCGACGTACTTGTCCTGCGAGGGCACGGGCCAGTGGATCAGATAGAGGTCGACGTGCTCCATCTCAAGCTGGTGAAGACTCGCTTTGAGCGCGCGCTTGGCCTCTGCGTGGCCATGGTTGTCGTTGAAGCACTTGGTCGTCACGAAGACCTCGTCGCGATCAAGGCCCGACGCATGAATCGCCTGTCCGACGCCGGCCTCGTTGCGGTAGGCGGCGGCGGTGTCGATGTGGCGGTATCCGGCGGCCAGCGCGCGGGTTACCGCCTCGGTGGTGTCCTTCGGCGGGACCTGGAAGACGCCGAAGCCGAGTTGCGGAATGAGCTCTCCGTCGGAGAGGGTCACGTTAGGAATCCTGGAAGTCGAAGTAGTCATGCCTTTACTCTTACCAGATCAGTCGCAGTTCACACCCTTGGCAACGAGCGTGGACGCTGAAGGCCGACTGGCGTTTTCGAGATCATGCTCTTGTGAGGCCCGACCTCGATAGCTGGATCGAGCGCCCATTGGTGCGCGTGCGCCACAGACGTGAAGCGAAGGTCGCGCCGTCAGCGCTCTGGGACGCAGCGCGATCGGTGCGGCTCGCCGACACACGGGCGCTCGGGCGGCTGGTGCGCGTGCGAATACCGGGAGTGCCACCCGGCGCGCTGTTCGACGAGCTGCTGCGCTCCTCGCCGTTCACCGTCTTGCAGACCGGGGAGGGCGTGCTCTTGTCGGGGCTGGTCGGCCGCATCTGGACGCTGCGGCGCGACTATCCGGCGCTCTCCGGGCCAGACGACTTCCGCGAATGGAGCGCCCGCGGGACCGTGCGCGTGCTGTTCGCCAACTGGGTCGAGCCCGTCAGCTCGGAGCTGACTGCGCTGGTCAGCGAGACCCGCGTCGATGCCGTGGACTTCCGCGCACGGCTGGGACTCGCCGCGCTGAGACCGCTGATCTCGACCTCCCAGAATCTGATCGGAAACGAAGCGCTCGAGATCGCGATCAGGCGGGCGCGGCGCTCATAGGCGCCGCACAACCAACGCCACCGCAAGCACAACCATCGCTTTCCAGAGGGCGGAGAGCGTTCCCTCAAGCGGGGCGAGCAGGCGATCGACGTCAAGTTCGCGCACATCGCCGTCGCGCAGGGTCTGGCTGCCCTCGACCGCGACCGTGCGCCGGCGCAGCTCACGCGCCGGCGTCGACAGGCGCCGCTGAGCGACGCTGATCAGGCAGCAGCCGAGCCCGATCAGCAGACCCTCGACCCTCAAGTCGAGGGTCTCCACGAACCAGCCGGTGAACGCCGGGAAGCCGCCCCAGGCGAGCGCGAACCATAGATCGGTGTGAAAGCGCCCGCCGAACAGCTCGAGGTTGTAGGCGAGTGCCAGGAACACGCCGACGATCACGAGCGGGATCAGCCAAGCCGACAGGATCACGGAGCCGACCACGCCGATCGCGACGGCGCCACCAAGTCCGCCGGCGGCGAGCCCGATCAGCGCACGACGCGACAGCCGCGTTCCCAACGGCCGACCTACCAGTTCATCGAGCGCGTGGCAGGCGACACCGAGCGCAAGCAGGAAGGCGCCGAGCGCGGCGCCGAGGCGCCAGAGCACGAAAGTCGGCGCCAACGCGGCGCCGAGCGCCACATAGCTGAGGTGCCAGGCGGTGTAAGGCGGATGCAGGATCGTCACCAGGTCACGCCAGCCCCCGGGTGAAAGCGCATAGAACGACGGCCGCGCCGTCGCCGGCTTATTCAGTTGCAGCGCCGTCGCGAACCCCCGTGACGACAACCCCGGCACCAAAGCTCATGTTCTGCTGCCTCGCCTGTCCGATCCCGGCCGCGGCCCACAGCGCCGGCAGGTCAGGCTCGGCCGCGTGGAATTGCTCGATGTTTGGGCCCAGAAAGCGGCCCACGTCATACCACTCACGCGAGACCGCGCGGCCCATCAGCGGCAGCCCGACACGGGTATGGATCTGCCACAGGACTCGCAGCGTTCGTTCGCTCGGCACCCCGAACTCGACCATCGCGACGCGTCCGCCGGGCTTCACGACCCGCGCCAGCTCTCGCATCGTCGCGGCGCGGTCGTCGACGTAGCGCAGCAGGTAGGTGAAGGAGAGCGCATCGAACTCGGCGTCGGAAAACGGCAGCGCTTCAGCCTCTCCGAGCACGAATGACAGTCGGCCGGCCAGTTCAGGCGTGCGCTCCAGCCTGGCCTTTGCGCCGGCGAGCATCGCCTCGCTCTGGTCGATGCCTGTGACCTCAGCGCCGCCCGCGGCGTGCGCGAAAGCGACCATCCCGGTGCCGGTCGCAACATCGAGGATTCGCATCCCGGAAGCCGGCGAGATGAACTCGACGAGCGCTTTGCGCCAGCGCGGATCCTGTCCGAAGCTCATGATCGCGCCGACGCGGTCGTAGTGACTGGGCAGCCCGCTGAACAGCTGCACGGCGTGACGCTTACGAGGTGAGGGCATCGGCCGTTCAGAGCATAGGGGTGCGATGCTGGGTGAATGGCGCGAACCCGCAGTCTCGTTGTCGCCGCCGACGGTGATCTCAGTGTCGAGCGAGACCCGGAGCGGGCCAGTGGCCGGCTGCTCCGCCAGGACGAGATGGACGCGTCCTACATCGACCTCGCTGACGCGGCGCACCTCGAGTTTGACTACCTGCGTTGGGCGCGCCTGGTGTTGCTCACCGCCGGTGCGCGCCGGGTGCTGCACATCGGCGGCGCCGCCTGCACGCTGGCGCGGGCGCTGCTGGCGCAGGACGCCGAGTCGCGCCATGAGGTCGTGGAGCTCGACCCACGAGTCTTTGAGATTGCGCGCGCGCACCTCGGATTGCGCCGCCAGCCTGGTCTGAAGGTGCGCGTCGGCGATGGGCGTGCCGCGATCGCGGCGCATGCCGACGCGAGCGCCGACGCGATCATCGTCGACGCCTTCCTGGGCGCCCGCGTTCCCCGCCACCTGGTCACCGCGGAAGCGTTTACGGAGTACGCGCGGGTCGCTCCGCTGACACTCGTCAACGTCGTCGACACGGCCGGCTGGCACGATGCACGGGCGATCTGCACCGGTCTAAGCGCGGCATATCCAGACGTCGCCGGCCTCTGGGGCGGCGCGCGACGCGGCGGCAACCTGATGCTCTTCGGATCGGTCGCAGCGCCGCGTTACGGATCGCTCGAGAACGCGGCAGCAGCCGACAGTTCGCCCGCGCGACTGCTGCGCGCGGGCGATCTAGCGGGAGCCGCGGCCTGGCGGGACCGGTCAGCCTAGCTTCGTCTCAAGCGGCGGCACGGAAATCTTCCGGGCGACCCGGTGACGCCGCCGCGAGCGCCTGAATCGCTGCGGCACGATCAAGGTCGGTGCCGTAGACCGGAGTTCCGGGCTCCTGGCGCCAGGAATCGGTCAGCAGTCCGCCGTCAACCGGGTCGAAGCCGAGTTGGTCGACGAGTTCGAAGATGACCTGCTTGCCGGCCGGATCGTCTCCCGCGATCGGCAGCGCGATGCGCCCCGCGCTGTCGCTTGGCAGCCCGCCCTCGAGCAGCGTCTTCCAGAAGATCCCGTTGAAGACCTTGAAGACGGGAACGCCTAGCTGCTCGGAAACCCAGACGCTCTCCGCCTTGCCGGCTTCGATCGCCTCGATCCGGCCATCGCGCTGACGCGGGTAGTAGTTGTTGGTTTCGATCACAAGCGCGCCGTCCTTCGCCGTGCTGACGATGCCGGGCGCCAGATCAACGACGTTCTTCTGCGGAATGCTGACTATCACGAGATCGGCGTCCACGGCCGCCGCGCCTGCCCATACCGCCGTCGCGCCGGTCTCCGCGGCCAGCTCGGCCA
>PLES01000051.1 GCA_003137075.1 Solirubrobacterales bacterium | reverse complement strand
GACCGAGCGAGCTCGGCCGATGCCGGTTGGCGGCTGAGAGCAAGCGCGTCCAACCGGTCGCCACGAAGCCGATAATCGGCCCCATGATGATCGCAAAGACGATCTGCGAGGCGTGGAACTGGACGCTGCCGACCTGGTAGATCGGCTGGTTGCCGATGAAGATCCAGGCGATCGCCGTGGCCGTCACCGACATCAGCAGCGCCGGCAGCACCAGCGGCAAGGCCAGCGTGCCGAGCATCACCTCGAGGGCCAGCAGCGCCCCGCCCAACGGCACGTTGTAGATCGCGCCGAAGCCGGCGCCGGCGCCGGAGGCGACCAGCAGCCGCCGCTGCCAGACCGGCAGCTTCGCCCACTCCGACAACCAACTCGAGGAGGCGGCGCTGACGAGCTGCGGCGCCGCCTCGCGACCAAGCGAAACGCCCATGCCGACGGTCACGATCGAGAGCAGGGCGCGCGCGATGCTCGGGAAAAACTCGAGCCGTCCCGAACGCAGCCAGATCGCCTCGGTCACCTCGGTACCGCCGGTTGAGCTGCGGCCGAGCAGCCGCAGACCGACGGTCACGATCACGGCGGCCACCGCCAGCGCGGCGATCCGCCGCCAACCTGGGGACGCTTCAACCGAGGCCAGCAGCGTGTGCCGGTGCACGCCGTAGCTGAGGCGTTCGACCAGGCGCAGAATGCCGACCAACAGCGACGCCGACGCTCCCGAGATCACCCCGAGCGTCACCACCAGCGCCCAGAACCGGCCGCTGTAGGACGCGACGATCCCCATCCCGGTGATGTTGCCCTGGGGCGATACCCAGCGCGCCGAATCCTTGTGCTCACTGCTCACGGGCTCGTCACTCTAATGGCCGCTCCAGCACCGACGTGGCGGCCCTCTAACTTGGGTGGTGATGCAAGCCGTCCCAGAACAGCCGAACGTACTGCTGCGAGCGTTGCCCGAGGGCGACGGGCAGGAGGTGGTACTCGCGTTCCCGTACGACGGCAACCTCGTGGCCGCGGTGCGAACGCTGCCGGGTCGCAAGTTCGACTGGGACCGCCGCGAGTGGTCGGCGCCTGCCGACGGCTGGGTCGCGGCCAAGCTCACCGAGATCCTGCGCGGGCGCCCTGAGCTGACACGAACCTCCGAGTTCGACCAGTGGCTCGAGGCGACCGAGCGGCGCTGGACCGGGTACGTGCGCGCCACCAGGTATGACGGCAGCGGCTGGTTCGTGCTCGACACACAGGGCGGTACCCCGCCGGAGGCTTTGCGCGCCGGCGCCCTGATTCAGGACAAGCGCTGGCTTGTGCCGCTGACGGCGGCGGCAACCGAAACCCTGCTGGAACTGCACGACGCCAAGTTCACGCTTGGCGCCCGCCGCTGCATGGAGTCACTCGAGCACGGCGAGGTGCCGCCCGCCGCGCGCCTGATCCTGACGCGCAGCGTCGCCGGCGAGCGCTTCGTGCTCGAGCCCTTCTGGGACAACGAGATCCAGTTCGCGTTCGAACAGCAGCTGCCCGGCGCGATCCGCAACGAACTCAAACTCGATCCCTGGATCGTCGAGCAGCTCGACGCCTTCCTGGCGCTGCACGAGGTGCACGTGGCACCGCTCGCGGCGGACGCGCTGGCTGATCTTGCTGAGCAGCAGCGTGCTGCTCAGCGGGCTGTGGCGGCCTCGAGAGCTATCAGCGCCGAGCCGATCCCAGAGGTCGCCGCCCGCATGGGCGGCGACCTCGCGCCGTTCCAATGGGCCGCGGTCCGCTACGCCCTCGAAGCCAAGCGAACCTTCCTTGCAGACGAGCAGGGCCTCGGCAAAACCGTTGAGGCGCTGGCGACGCTCGAGGCCGCCGACGCTTTCCCGGCGATCGTTGTCTGCCCTGCCTCGATGAAGCTCGTCTGGCAGCGCGAGACCGAGAAGTGGCTGCCGCACCGCACGGTCACGGTTGTCACCGGCCGCGGCGGCACGATCGAGCACGCCGACGTCACGATCATCAACTACGAGATCGCGGCGGCTCGCCGCGAGGTTCTGGCGCGCAGGCGTCCGCTGGCGTTGGTCGCCGACGAGTCGCACTACTGCAAGAACCCCCAGGCCAAACGCACCCAGGCGGTGCGGCGACTCGCCGAGTCGGTGCCCGACGGCGGGCTGCGGCTGGCGCTGACCGGCACCCCGGTGATGAACCACGCCGACGAGCTGATCCCGCAGCTCAGGCTGATCGGAAGGCTCGCGGATTTCGGTTCGGGGGCAAGCTTCAGCCGCCAGTTCGAGGGTGAGATGAGCGAGGAGCGCTTGCACTGGCACCTTCGCCGCCACTGCTTCGTGCGGCGGCTCAAGTCCGAAGTGCTGCCGCAGCTTCCCGCCAAGCGCCAGGTCGTGGTGCCGGTCGCGCTCAACAACGAGTCCGAGTACCGCCTCGCCGAAGACGACGTGATCGCCTGGCTGCGAGCCCAGCCGCTCGACCTCAAGGTGCTCGACGGCAAGATCGCGGCGGCACTGCGAGCCGAGCGTCTCGCCCAGCTGACGACCCTGCAACGCCTTGCCGCGCGCGGCAAGCTGGCGGCTGCGCTGACCTGGATCCATGACTTCCTCGCCTCAGGTGAGGCGCTGGTCGTGTTCGCCCGCCACGTCGAGGTTCAGAAGGCGGTCATAGAGCACTTCCCCAACGCCCTGCATCTACTGGGTGAGGACTCAGCGACCGCACGCGAGCAGTCGATCGCCGCTTTCCAGGATCCGGACGGACCGCCACTGATCGTCTGCGCGACCCGTGTGGCCGCGCAGGGCATCACCTTGACCCGCGCCTCGAACGTCTGCTTCCTCGAACTTGAATGGACCCCGGCGATCCATGATCAGGCCGAAGACCGCTGCCACCGCATCGGCCAGCGCGACGCCGTCACGGCCTGGTATCTGCTCGCCGCCGAGACGATCGACGAGACGATGGCCCGCCTGATCCAGCGCAAACGCGAGATCGTCGACGCGATCACCGACGGTCGTGAGCTACCCGACGGCGGCCTGATCGAAGGCGTCGTCCGGGAGCTGCGCGACGGCATGCCGTTCCGCCACCTGCACGCGGTCGCCACCGACACCGGCGCCGACGCTCAGCTTGCGGGTGACGCCGGCAAACGCTGGCGCAAGCGCGGCAGCGGCTCCTGAGCTGCGATCGGCGCCTAGCCAGCACGGCTGTCGCGCGTCACTTCGCGGGCCGCGGCGACGTACGCCCGTACAAGCGGGTTCTCAGCGTCGCGTCGCCAGGCCAGCGCGAGCTGACAGGGCGGCAGACCGCGGACGCGCCGGGTTACGACCCCGCCCCGCGTCAGCGACGGGGCATTGCCGATCGCAAGCAGGCAGACGCCGCGCCCCTCAACGATGAACTCGTAGGTCTCGTCCGGACTCGTGATCTCCGCACCGATCAACGGCGGTTGCCCTCTTCGCTGTTCGACCGCGAGCCAGTAGTCGCGCAGCGGTCCGGCGCTCTTTGGTAGTGCCAGGAACGGTTCCGCCACGAGCTCTTCAAAGTCGATCGCTTTCGAGCCCGCCAGCGCGTGCCGCGCCGGTAGCGCGACCACCATCGGCTCCTGCACGATCACGGCCCACTGGAAGCGCCGGGCGTCCGGCAGCGGAAGCCATACGAACGCCGCGGCACTGGAACCATCGGCGAGCCCGGCCGTCGGGTCCTCCCAACCGACCTGGCGCAGGGTGATCCGGGCCTCTGGCAGCTGCTCACTGAAGCGTGAGCGGATCGCTGGCAGTAACCCGTCGCGCCCAACGCTGGTACTCATCCCGACTGTCAGCGAAGCGGCCTGAGTGCGTTTGCTCTTCTCGATCGTCTGCCAGGCCCGATCCCACGCCGCCAGCACCTTGTGAGCCTGAGGTAGGAACGCTGCTCCCGCCTCCGTCAGCCGAACATCTTTGGCGGAACGGTCGAACAGCGCGACGCCAAGCGTCCGCTCAAGCATCTGGATCTGCTTGCTCAGTGCGGGCTGCGAGATGAACAGCCGCTCAGCGGCGCGAGTGAAATGCAACTCCTCAGCGACGGCGACGAAATACCGCAGATCTCGACCGTGGACATCCATAACCGATGGTTATGGTCGCATGTCTTGGACAGGCCGGACCCGCCGCCGGATCATCTTCTGAAACCGAAAGGAGAAGACATGATTGGTTCATCGCGGAAGGTTTGGCTGATCACCGGTGCGAGCAGCGGCTTCGGCCGGGCATTGGTGCAGGAGGCGGTAGCGGCAGGCGACGTGGTGGTTGCCGCTGTGCGATCAACCGAGTCGATACGGGAGCTCGTGACCCAGTATCCGGATCAGGTCGATCCGGTCCAACTCGACGTGACCGACCAGGCCGGAATCGCAGCGGTTGTCGTGGACGTGGTCAGCAGGCATGGCCGCATCGACATACTCGTCAACAACGCCGGACGCACCCACGTCGGTGCGGTCGAAGAGACGAGCGACGCGGACCTGCGCTCGCTGTTCGAGCTGCACTTCTTCGGCCCGGCGGCACTCGTGCGCGCCGTGCTCCCGCACATGCGAGCTCGCCGGTCCGGCGCGATCGTGCAGCTCAGCAGCATGGGCGGCCAGATGTCGTTCGCAGGGTTCTCCGCCTACAGCGCGACCAAGTTCGCACTCGAAGGACTCTCCGAAGCGCTCGCTGACGAGGCCCGGGCATTCGGCATCAAAGTCTTGATCGTCGAGCCGGGAGCCTTCCGCACCGGTCTCTTCAACGCGAGCAGCCAGAGCACAGCGAGCGACGTCTACGCCGACTCGGTCGGCAAGACGCGGACGATGATCGAGGCGGGCAACGGCACTCAGCCCGGCGATCCAGCCAAGGCCGCCGCGGCGATCCACAAGGCACTCAACGCCGAACAGACACCGCTGAGACTGCCGCTTGGCAGCGACGCCTTCGATGCGGTCGCGGCACACCTCGACGCTGTCCGCGACGACCTTACGGCGTGGGAGGCGGTCGCCCGCGACACGGCGTTTGTCTAAGCAGTGACTCTGGGGGACTTAGTCGTCGTACGGGCGACTAAGTCCCCCAGAGTGACGATCGAGCCGGCGCTTTGCACCAACCCGAAGCCCTACCAAGTCCCGCGGTGCACGACCTCATCAAACGCACGCCGGTCGGGCTTGCGGATCGGCTTCAGCGCTTTGCCGCCGGCGGGGTAGCCGAAGTCGATGATGTACCGGGCGAGCTTGCCGTCGGGCAAACCGAGCAGCTGCTTGGCCAGGTCGAACTCGCCGACTGACGAGTGACCTGAGACGACGCCCACGTCGATCGCGGCGATCATCATCTGCATCGACGCCTGGCCGATGTCGTAGCGGGCGGTTTCACGCAGGCGCTGGTCGGGTTCGTCGTCGATCACCAGCACGACCGCCGCGGCCGCGCCGGCGATGTGGGCGCCGCCGCGCCAGACCTTCGAGAGCGCTTCCAGCTCCGAGCGCTCGGTGACCACTACGAAGTCCCACGGCTGGCTGTTTTGTGACGACGGTGAGCGCCACGCCGCCTCAAGGATGCGTTCGAGGTGCTCCGGCGCCAGTGGCTCAGGACTGAACTCGCGCACGTTGCGCCGGGTGGTGATCGCTTCCCATGTCTCCATGGTTCGCCTCCTTCTTCGTGCTATTCGACGGAGATGGTGAACGTGGCGGTGAACTCGCCGCCAGGCTCAACCCAGTTCAAGCGATCGCCCGAGACCATCGCGTCGATCGGGGCGGTCATCGGCTCAAAGCAGATGAAGTCCGAGTTCTCCGAGGCGTAGACCTGGCTGACCGGATAGCCGCTGACGTGCTGCAACACGATCTTGCGGTTTCCGTCGGCCAAGCTGAAGGCCCGCGAGGATCCGTCGGGGCCGTCGCTGTAGACGGTCGGGAAGCTGGTGTCGAAGGTGCGGTCGCCGAACGGTCCGTCGAGCTCGCCAGGTGCGATCACCTTGGTCTCCCCTGTCGGGATCATGCGCTCGTCCAGTACACCCTGCGAAGCGACCGGGATCTCGAGCTGCCACTCGCGACGGTCCGAGCCGGGCAGCGTCAGATAGGGATGGAAACCGAAGGAGACCGGCACCCGCTGATCCCCGGTCGCGATCACGCTGAACGTGACCGTCAAGGTGGTCTGTGCGATGCTCGCCGCGTAGCGCACCTTGTGCGCGAACGGGAATGCCGCCATGTACTGCGGTACCGCGGCGAAATCGAGCTCCGCGGTCAGCAGGTTGCGGTCGGCGTCGATCACCTTCCAGTGCGAGCTGCCGGCGATCAGCCCATGGATCACGGTTCCGGTCGCTGCGTCGCGGTGGGCGATAGGCGAGTCTGGATCGAGCTTCACCTGCCGCCCCCCCAGCTCGAACTCCCAGGCACTCAAACGGTTGGCGAACGGGTGCAGCAGCGGCAGCGCGAAGACCGAGCCGTGTTCCTTGTAGGCGGCAAGGCCGTCGCGCTGGAAGAGCAACTCCTCGCCGTTGTGACGCAGCGAGTTGCCGACCATTCCGACTTCGGGCACGAAGGTCGCCTCAAGGGCGCCGTCGCCAATCGTGATTTCGTATGCCATCGGCTAACCAGTATTCCGTAGACCGCTTGCGATCCCGTTGATCGCAAGCAAGCTGAGCCGCGCCGACTCGCCCTCAGGGTCAGCGTCACCGTTGCGACGCCGGCGCTTGAGCAGTTCGATCTGCACGAATGAGAGCGGGTCGACGTATGGGTTTCGGCGGTCGATCGAGGCCTGCAGCATCGGCTGCGAGTCGAGCACCCGGGTCCCGCCGGTGATCGCCACCAGCTCCGCGCAGGTGAGCTCGAACTCGGCCTGCAGCAGACCCCAGATGCGCTCGCGCGCGGGTTCGTTTTCCCAGAGCTGCACGTAGCGGCGCGCGATCCCCAGATCGGCCTTGCCGCAGCCCATCTCGGCATTCGCGATCAGCGTCTGGAAGAACGGCCAGGTCTCGGTCATCTCGCGCAGGGTCTCGACCCCGTGGCGCTCACGCGCCTCGCGCAGCGCGGTGCCCAGGCCGAGCCAGGCCGGCAGCACGATCCGCGACTGTGTCCAGCTGAAGACCCATGGGATCGCACGCAGGTCGTCGATCCCGCCCGCGGCCTGACGGCGCGCCGGCCGCGAGCCCAGGCGCAGCCGCGAGACCTCCTCGACCGGCGTGGTGTTGAGGAAGAACTCGACAAAGTCCGGGTCGTCGTGCACGACGCTGCGGTAGAGCGCCTCGGCGCAGGTGGTCATCTCCTCGAGCACCTGCTCGTGTGCCGCGGTGTGTCGATCTCCCTCTGACAGCAGCCCCCGCGCCGTGGCAAGCAGCGTCGCGCTGGTGGTCAACTCAAGCTCGCGGTGCGCGATCTCGTCGACGGTGTACTTGGCGGTCAGGACCTCGCCCTGCTCGGTCATCTTCAGACGTCCGTCGACGGTTCCTGTCGGCAGCGCCAGGATCGCGTCGTTGGTCGGCCCGCCGCCGCGGCCTACGGCGCCGCCGCGGCCGTGGAAGAACATCCAGGTGATTCCGTGCTCCCGGCACTTGTCGGCGATCTTGCTCTGGGCCCGGTAGGTGCCCCAGCCCGAGGCCACGTAGCCGACGTCCTTGTTGGAGTCGGAGTAGCCGATCATGATCTCCTGGTGATCTCCGACGGCGCTCAGCGCGGTCCGGTAGACCGGTGTCGAGAGCAGCGTCTCAAGCGTCTCGGGCGCCGCCGCGAGTGTGGCGCCGGCCTCAAACAGCGGCACGATCCGCAGCTGCGTCTGCGCGCCGCCGGCTCGCGCGAGACTCGACTCCTTCATGAACAGCAAGGTCTCAAGCACGTCCGATGGCGCCTCGGTACCGGAGATCACGTAGGCGTCGATCGCGCCGCGGTGGGGACCGTTGAGCGCCCGAGAGATCATCCGGAAGGTCTCAATCGCCTCCTGAGTCGGCTCGCTGAAGCGCGAGATGTCGGCCGGGATCAGCGGCCGCCGATCGGCGATGTGCGCCGCCAGCAGCACGCACCGCTCATCCTCGGCAAGCGAGGAGTAGTCGGGCAGAACTCGCAACCCCGAGAAGATCTCATGCAGCGCCGCGCGATGCACCTTGGCGTGCTGGCGTACGTCGAGCTTGGCGAAGTGGAACCCGAAGACCTCGACCTGACGGATCACGTCGCGCAGATCTCCGGCGGCGCTGAAACCGCCGCCATCCTCCTGTAACGCCCGCTCAACCGCCCGCAGGTCGGTCAGCAGCTCCGCCGGCGCCGTATAGCCGCCGTCTGCAAGCGAGGCGGTCGCGCGCACCCGCTCACGGATGAATGTCAGTGCCCGCCGGTATGGCTCCTCGGGGTTCAGCTCGATCAGCCGCTGCGCCAATCCCGGGAAGTGCTCTTCGCCGAACCCAAGGATCGGTGTCAGCGGGCCCGCTGGCCCGCTGATGCGGTCGGAGAACGAGAGCCGCCCGGCGATCGTCTCGATCCGGCCCTCGAGAAAGCGCAGGCACTGGTCTCGCAGCAGCTCGAGCGTCGCGACCGTCGTCTCGGGGGTCACGAACGGGTTACCGTCGCGATCGCCGCCGATCCAGGAGCCGAAGTGCAGCAACGGCGGCGCCTCGATCTGCTCGTCCGGGTAGTGCTTGCGCAACGAGCGCTCGAGGTCTCGGTAGAGCCGCGGCACGGTATCGACCAGCGTGCTGGTGAAGTGCACAAGGCCGCCGCGGACCTCGTCGAGCACGGTCAGGGAGCTGGCACGCAGCTCATCCGAGCCCCAGAGCTCCTGCACCGTTGCCCGGATCCGCTCGCGAGCCGCCTCGAGATCCTCGCCCAGGCGGTCATCGAGTGCCCGCAGCTCATCAAAGATCCGTGCCTGCTTGTCGATCGTCGTGCGACGGCGCGCCTCGGTCGGGTGCGCGGTCATCACCAGGCGGATCTCAGCCTCGTGCAGCATCTCCCGGATCTGATCGGCGCTGACGCCGCGCTCGGCAAGTTCAGCGAGCACCTGGTCGATCGAGCCGCGGCGCGGCGCCGGGGCCTCGCGGGCTTCGCGAGTGCGGATCCGCCGTACGCGCTGGTTGTCCTCGGCGAGGTTGATCAGCTGGAACCAGCGTGTCAGTGAGCGGATCAGCAGCTCGAGCTGCGCCAGGTCGAGCCCAGCCACGAGCTTCGCAAGTTCGTCGCCGGCCGCGGTGTCGCCCTCACGCGCCAGTCGTGCAAGCTCGACGGCGCGGTCACGCAGCGGCCTGATCGCCTCGGCACCGCTGGCGTCGCAGACTTCGTCGAGCGTGACGCCCAGCAGCTCAAGGTCGGCGTCAAAGTCTCGTAGCGCTGTTGTCACTGGGCTCCTTCGGTTCGGGGCCCACCGGCGGGACGGATCACTGGTTACTGGTTCCCCGTGAATTCAGCGACGGCGCGCTCCCAGACTTCGAGCTTAGGCTCGATCTGGGACATCGGCGCCGAAGGCAGCCAATAGACCGCGCGTGTGCATCCGACCTGCGCAAGCTTCTCGAGCTCACGCGGGTCTGCCGGCACGCCGATCACCTGAAAGTCGATCCGACGCTCGGCTCGGGTCTGAAGTTCAACCGCTTCTTTCAAGACGGCGCCGCCTTGGTAGTTGGGGAACCAGGCGTCGCCGAAGGCCAGCACACGATCAAGCACCGTCGGACCGTTGCCGCCAACCAGCACCGGCGGGTGCGGGCGCTGAACGGGCTTCGGGTACGACCAGATCCGGTCAAAATTGACGAACTCGCCTTGGTAGCTCGCTTCCTCGTTGGCCCAGATCTGCTTGATCGCCTCAACCCGCTCCTTCAAGAGACGCATGCGGATACGCGGATCGGTGCCGTGGTTGACCAGTTCCTCGCGGTTCCAGCCGGCACCGACGCCAAACTCGAAGCGCCCACCTGAGATGTGGTCGACGGACGCGGTCGCCTTGGCGGTTGCGATCGGGTCGCGCTCGGTCACCAGGCAGATGCCGCTGCCGATCCGCAGGCGCGTGGTCGCGGCGGCAGCCGCGGTCAGCGCCACGAAGAGGTCATAGGTATGCCAGTACTTGCGTGGCAGCTCCCCGCCTCCCGGCCACGGGCTCTCGCGACTCGCGGGAATGTGCGTGTGCTCGGCGAAGAACAGCGACTCGAACCCGTGCTCTTCGACCAGCCGCGCGATCGGGCCAGGCCCGACTGCATCGTGCGTGGGGAAGTAGCCGATTCCGAATTCCATGCGGCACAACTTACCGGTGACTCGCCAACTTTGAGAGCACTACTGTGTGAAAGATGAAACTGGCGTTGATGATCGAAGGTCAGGAGGGCGTGACCTGGCCGCAATGGCTGGCGATCGCACAGTCCTGCGAGTACTACGGCGTGCCCACGCTGTTTCGCTCCGACCACTACATGAACCTCGACGGGCAGCACAGTGAGCGAGGCTCGCTGGACGCGCTCGCAACGCTGACAGCATTGGCGGCGGTCACCTCGACGCTGCGGCTCGGAACGATGGTCTCCCCGGCGACCTTCCGTCACCCCTCGGAGCTGGCGAAGCTCGCGACCACGGCTGATCACGTCTCGGGCGGACGCTTCGAGCTGGGACTCGGGGCCGGCTGGCACGAGCGCGAGCACGCCGCCTACGGCTTCCCCTATGGCGACCTGCGCACCCGTATGGACGTGCTCGAGGAGCAGCTGGAGATAGTGCTCGGCAACTGGGCGCCGGGTGACTTCTCCTTCTCCGGCAAGCACTACCAGCTGGACGCGCTCGACGCCAAGCCGAAGCCGCTGCAGGTCCCGCACCCACCGCTGATCATGGGCGGCAAGGCCGGTCCACGCTCAGCGTCGCTGGCTGCCCGCTTCGCCGATGAGTACAACACGCCGTGGGCGACGCTCGAGGAGTTGGGGCAGCGGCGCGACGCGGTCTCGGCCGCCTGCGAGGCCGCCGGCCGCGCGCCGATCCCGTTCTCGGTAATGACCGCCGTCATCACCGGTTCCGACGAGGCCGATCTGCTGGCCCGTGCCACCCGCACCGCGCTCTTCCGCGACCTAGACCCCGAGACGATCCTGAAGGATCCGCCGAAGGGCTGGGTGGTCGGCACGATCGAGCAGGTCGCCGAGCAGATGCACGCCCTCGCTGATGCCGGCGTCAGCCGGATCATGTGCCAGCACCTCCCCCACGACGACATCGACTTCATCGAGATCCTGGGACGGACGGTCAGCCCGCTGGTCGCGTAACAGGCGTTGAGGCGGCGCGCCCGGGGTCCTCAATCTTCGATTGAGGACCCCGGAGCAGCCCTCCGCCGCTTCAGCCCTTCGCCATACGCGCAACCACAAGCGTGCGCTTGACGCCTGTGAACACAATCACGCGCTGGCCCTGCGTGAGCGACGCGAGACTGCTGACTTTTGATCCGTCGTCGCGGATCAAGGCGCCCGCGGGGATCGTGAGCGTCACGGTCTTGTAGGTGGCGGTCTTGGTCTGCTCGCTCATCGTCAGCTGCTCGCCGGAGACCGAACCGACGACGCCGCGCTCGAAGCTCACCGTCTCGAAACCGTTCGCGGTTGAAACGACAAGGTCACCCTCGACGGCACGGCCGGCGAGCCGACCCAGCTCTCGCATGCCGGAGCGCCCGCCGCCCAGGCGCGAGGCCTTGCGGACGTGAGCAGCCTTGCTTGCACGCGAGGCCTTGCTTGCGCTTGCGGCGCCGGCGGAAGTGATCGAGCTGATGCCGATGCCGACAGCGATCGAGCAGGCCGATACGGCAAACAGCGTCAGGTGACGGCGAAGGAATGACACCACGGGAACCTCCCCTTGCGAACCGGTGCGTCGACCACGTCTTCAGCGTGGTCCGGCGCGAAGGCTATTCACAGCCTCCATCGGTTAGAACACATTTAGTGGCATCAATGATGCGCTGCTCGCTTAGGCTCTTATATGAGCGTTCTTATAAATGGCTTGCAAGCCCCGATCAGACTCTCGACCATGCAAGTTCTCGTGATTGATGATGACGATGGCGTCCGTACCGCGGTCCGCCGCGCGTTGGTGCTCGACGGGCATGAAGTACTGATGGCGGAATCCGGCCAAGCTGGCCTTGATCAGCTGGCCGTGACCACACCGGACGCGGTCATCCTTGATCTCGGACTGCCGGATATCGACGGCATGGAGGTCTGCCGGCGGCTGCGCAGCACCGGCGACCGCACCCCGGTGCTGATGCTGACCGCGCGTGACGCGATCGAAGATCGGGTAGATGGATTGGATGTCGGCGCCGACGACTACCTGGTCAAGCCCTACGACGTGCGCGAGCTACGGGCGCGTCTGAAGGCGATTGTGCGCCGCCAACTTGACGAGGAGGGTGAGTCGCGCACGCTGCGCTTCGCCAACCTGACACTCGATGCCGACCTGCACGGCGCCCGGCTCGGTGACCGCGAGATTGAGCTCACGCGCACCGAATACCAGCTGCTTGAGCTGCTGATGCTGAACCCGCGCCGGGTGCTGACATCAGAGCTGATCTACGAGCGGATCTGGGGCTACGACTTCGGCCTGGCCGGCAACTCGCTGCGCGTCTACATCGGCTACCTGCGCCGCAAGCTCGAACTCAACGGCGAGCCGCGTCTGATCCAGACGGTGCACGGCGTGGGTTACGTGATGCGCGAGCCATGAGCCTGAGGCGCCGGATCACCGCGGCGACCACGATCGCGGTCGCCGCGGTGGCGCTGCTGGTCGGCGTCATCGGCTATCTGAGCGCCCGCTCGCACCTGATCGGCGATACGCGCAGCCAGCTCAGCCAGCGAGCGGACTCGTTCGTCCAGCACAGCAACAACTACAACCAGAACCAGGGCACGGGTCAGGGCCAGAACGCCGGTAGCGGCAATGCCGGGATTTTCGGACAGGGTCAAGTCCTGCCGCCTTCGCCGCTGTTCGGTGGCGCGCCCGGGGACTTCCAGATCGTCGCCGCGGACGGCACCGTCACAAGAGTTGGCCGCGGAACCAGCGATCTGCCAGTCACCGCGCAGGTCAGAACCGTCGCCCGGACGGGTAAGGGCCGCTTCTACCGCTCGGTGACGGTGAAGGGCGTTCATCTTGAGATCCTGACGTTTGCCAGCGGCGGGATTCATGCCGCGGTGGAGGTCGCGCTGCCGTTGACGGAGGACGATTCGGTGCTGCACGAGCTGCTGATCACCTACCTGGTGCTGGTCGCCGGCGGTGTACTGCTCGCCGGTGTGATCGGCACGCTAGTCGCACGCTCGGCGCTGCTGCCGATCAACCGTTTCACCCAACGCACTGAGGTGGTTACGAGCTCACTGCACGCGCCGCGGCGGCTCGAGGGCGGCGGTGCCAGTGAGCTGCAGCGTCTGGCCGGCAGCTTCAACCAGATGCTCGACGCCCTGGAGCGCTCAATTCAGGCGCAACGCCACCTGATCGCCGACGCCTCGCATGAGCTGCGCACGCCGATGGCCGCGCTGCGCAGCAACATCCAGATCTTCATCGAGGCCGAAGCGCTACCGCAGGAGGAGCGGGTCGAGCTGCAGGAGTCGATCATCGCCGAGCTGGACGAGCTCACGCAGCTCGTCGCCGATGTGCTTGACCTGGCCCGCGGCGCCTCACCGAGCGACCACATCGAGTCGGTCGAGCTCGACACGTTGGTGCGCGAAGCGATCGGCCGGACCCGCCGCCGCGCGCCACAGCTCGCGTTCGAGACCGAGCTTGAGCCGACGGTCATCTCAAACGCGCCGGAGCGTGTGGCCCGAGCGATCGGCAACGTGATCGACAACGCCCGCAAGTGGAGCCCGCCAGAAGGCCCGATCGAGGTCACGCTGCGAGACGGCGTGATCCGCGTCCGCGACCATGGGCCGGGCTTCAAACAGTCGGATATCGCCCATGTCTTTGACCGCTTCTATCGCGCCGACGAGGCCCGCCGCCTGCCGGGATCGGGGCTCGGCCTGGCGATCGTGCGCCAGGCCGCCGAGGCCTACGGCGGTACCGTGCTCGCCGCCAACGCCGACGATGGCGGCGCCGTGATCGAGGTCGCGTTCGGCTCAAGGCCCGCCGCAGGGCTGGTCCAAACGCCCTAGTGTCGTGAGTCGGAAATTCGGCAGCAGCGTCGCGACAGCAGGTCATGCTCTGGCGATGATCACCTGCCACCTGACCTACCAGATCGATCCGAACAGGATCGAGGCGTTCGAGCGCTTCGCGCGGCGCTGGATCGCGCTGGTTGACCGCGCCGGCGGTAGGCGGCGGACTGCCGCGCGTACTCGCGGCCGGTCAACCGCTGCTGCTGGCGGCGCAGTCGGCCGGTGAGATCCGCACCGACCTGACGCTCAAGCAGATCCTCGACCTGACAGTGGCAGTGGCCAGGTCGAGGACAGCTCCGAGTACGTCGAGCCGATCCTGCAGGCGGCGCTCGACGCGTTGCGCCCGGTCTCCGGCGCGTAGCCGACCACTCCGCGAGGCCGGCGGCTGAGCGCCCTGCCATGCGGGCAGGGCGCGTCACTCAAACCGCAATCACGACGCTAGGCGAGCGTCGCCTCGAGCGTAATCTCGCCGACGCCAGCAAGTGCCTTGCTGACCGGGCATCCGGCCTTGGCACCCTCTGCGGCGGCCTTGAAACCAGCCTCGTCGATCCCGGGCACGACACCGACGGTGTGAAGCGCGATCGAGGTGATAGTCGGCGCCCCGTCGACGAACCGCAGGGTCACGGTCGCGTCGGTCTGGACGGACTCGACCGGCGTGCCGGCGTCAGCCAGCCCGGCGGAGAGCGCCATCGAGAAGCAGGCTGCGTGCGCCGCTGCGATCAGCTGCTCCGGGTTGGCGCCGGGGCCGTCCTCAAAGCGTGACTTGAACGAGTACGCGCCGCTGATCGAATCCCCGGCTGTGAACGTGCCGCTGCCGCCCTTTAGATCGCCCTTCCACTCTGCAACGCCCTTCGCTGGCATCTGATGCTCCTTGCTCGCTTTGTGAGTCCTCAACAAACGACGCTAGCGGAAATCGGCACCCGGGCTGCTTCAAAACTCTTAGCTGCGTCTGCCGAGCGTCAAACAGCGTCTGCGTAGAAATGACGGTGTCCCTATTCCCGTCACTTGGAGGCTCCGATGCGCATACCTGACACAGCCGCGGCGCCAAGCGCTGAGCCGCGCAGACGTCCCGCGCCGCGGGTCGACTTGGAGGTCGTGATCCCCGTCTACAACGAGGAAGAAACGCTGGCCAGAAGCGTGCTGCGTCTGCACAACTTCCTCTCCCAGGAGTTCCCCTACTCGTGGATGATCACGATCGCCGACAACGCCAGCGTCGATGCGACAGCGGAGATCGCGCAGGCGCTCGCGAGCGACCTCGAGCACCTGAGCGTCGTGCGGCTCGAGCAGAAGGGCCGCGGCCGGGCGTTGCGTGCCGCCTGGTCGCGCAGCCACGCGCGCGTGGTCGCCTACATGGACGCTGACCTTTCGACCGACCTGCGGGCGCTGCTGCCGCTGGTCGCGCCGTTGCTTTCAGGACACAGTGAGATCGCCATCGGGTCACGGCTGTTGCGCAGCTCGCGGGTCGACCGTGGCTTCAAGCGCGAGTTCATCTCGCGCTCGTACAACCGCCTGCTGCACGCCGTGCTGCACGCCCGCTTCAGTGACGCCCAGTGCGGTTTCAAGGCAGTACGCGCCGACGCGCTGCGCGAGCTGCTGCCCCGGATCCAGGACGAGAGCTGGTTCTTCGACACCGAACTGTTGGTGCTCGCGCAACGCCGCGGCCTGCGGATCCATGAGGTGCCGGTCGACTGGATCGACGATCCCAACTCGAGTGTGGCGATCCTCGCGACTGCATTGGAGGATCTGCGCGGCGTTGTCCGCCTGGCCTTTCGCTCACGGCGCGGCCCGCAAACCCAACCGCGCCCGCTTCGCACCCTCCCCTCCTGACTGACGAACTTCACACCCCAGAAAGAGACCACGATGAGCGCAACCACACTTCCAAGACGCCGGGTACGTGAGCAGCCGGATCAACGCCGCACGGCGGCCGACCGCCTGCGCGCATTCGTGCGGGGCAACGTCGATGACCCCGCCTGGGCGCGCCCGGCGCTGCTTGGTCTGCTGACCCTCACAGCCGTCGCGTACCTGGTCGACCTGACCGCATCGGGCTACGCCAACAGCTTCTATGCGGCCGCGGTTCAGGCCGGCACCAAGAGCTGGAAGTCGTTCTTCTTCGGCTCGCTCGACTCTTCGAGCTTCATCACCGTCGACAAACCACCGGCCTCGCTCTGGGTGATGGAGCTCTCGGGGCGGCTGTTCGGCTTCAGCAGCGCCAGCATGCTGGTGCCGCAGGTGCTCGAGGGTCTGGCGGCGGTCGGTCTGCTGTACGCAGCGGTCAAGCGCTGGTTCGGCGCCGGCGCGGGTCTGTTGGCCGGGCTGGTGCTCGCGATAACCCCGGTCGCGGCGCTGATGTTCCGCTTCAACAACCCGGACGCGCTGCTGGTCTGCCTGCTGGTCGCCTCCGCGTACTGCCTGGTGCGAGCGCTTGAAACCGCCTCGACCCGCTGGCTGCTCGCGGTCGGGACGCTGCTCGGCTTCGCCTTCCTGACGAAGATGCTGCAGGCCTTCTTGGTGCTGCCCGGCTTCACGCTGGTCTATGCGATCGCGGCTCCGACGACGCTCTGGCGCCGCCTGCGGCAGATGCTCGCGGCAGGGCTCGCGATCCTGCTCAGCTGCGGCTGGTGGCTCGCGATCGTGGCGCTGGTGCCTGCCAGCTCGCGGCCGATGATCGACGGCTCGCCCGACAACAACATCTTCAACCTGATCTTCGGTTACAACGGCCTTGGCCGCCTCACCGGGTCAGGTGGCGGCGCTGGCGGCGGTGGCAACTTCAGCGGTTCGACCGGCGTCCTGCGCCTCTTCAACGACCTGATGGGCGGCCAGGCTTCGTGGCTGCTGCCCGCCTCGGCGCTCGCGCTGGTCGCCGGCCTCGTCTGGACCCGTCGGGCTGCGCGCACCGATCGCACCCGGGCGGCGCTGCTGCTGTGGGGCGGCTGGCTGTTCGTGACGGCCGCCGTCTTCAGCTTCAGCAGCGGCGTGATCCACACCTATTACACGGTCGCTCTGGCACCGGCGATCGCGGCGCTGGTCGCGATCGGAGCGGTGCTCGCCTGGCGCCGGCGTGAGCAGCTGGCGGTACGCATCCTGATCGCGGCCACGGTGATCATCACCGCCGGCTGGGCGATCGTGCTGCTCAACCGCAGCTCGAGCTGGGAGCCCTGGCTGATCCCATTGATCGCCGTCAGCAGCGGCACGTCGGCGGCGGCGCTGCTGGTGCCCTCTGGGCTCTGGCAGCGGCTCGGTCCTGGCGTCAGCGAGACCCATATCGGCCGCGCCGCCGCGACCCTCGCGGCCGTCGCCTGCCTCTCGGGACCGCTGGCCTACACGGTTCAGACGGTCTCGAGCGCCCACACCGGCTCGATCCCGAGCGCCGGCCCCTCGTCCTCAAGTGGAGGCGGCTTCGGCGGCGGCGCTCCAGGTGGCGCCGGTTTCAGCGGCGCCGGTGGGCCGGGCGGCGCCACCGGCGGCGGCTTCGGCCGGCCCAGTGGCATGAGCGGCGGCGCCACGGCCAACGCGACACTCGTCACGGCGCTCGA
This sequence comes from Solirubrobacterales bacterium, assembly GCA_003137075.1. GTDB lineage: Bacteria > Actinomycetota > Thermoleophilia > Solirubrobacterales > Solirubrobacteraceae > Palsa-465. Next base: position 21,697 of record PLES01000051.1, on the reverse strand, counting down.
GCAGGACGCCGGCAAGTACAAGTGGGTCGCCGCGACCGACGGCTCGCAGAACGCCGCCACCCTCGAGCTCGCCAGCGGCGGTGACGCCGTGATGGCGATCGGCGGCTTCAACAACGAGGGCGGTCATGAGACGCTCGCGCAGTTTGAGAAGTTCGTGAAGGCCGGCGATATCCACTACTACATCGTCTCCAGTGCCGGTGGCGGCGGCTTCGGTGGCGGCTTCGGCGGCGGCGCCCCGACCGGGGGCGGCTCATCGAGCTCGTCGACGTCATCAAGGAACGTCGTAGCCTCACTGTTCGGCAGCTCGAGCAGCACCTCACAGAGCTTGGCCGGTGGTCCCGGTGCAAGCGCCGGATCCGCCCCCGGCAATGGCTACAGCAGCAGCTCTATCACTAGCTGGGTCGAGGCCCACTTCCACAAGCAGACGATCGGCGCCCAGACGGTTTACAACCTGACCGATCCGACCTAGGGCAGCCCGCGCCAGTACCGATGGGATGGGGCGTGGCCCGCTGGCCACGCCCCATCATGTGCCTTGCGCGGGCACGCTGTACCGTGGTCATCCGTCCTTGAGAGCCGTTCGCTCTTCTCACTCTCGGGTGACGCCTTGTGTCAGAGGAGCAGAGAGGCAGCTGGCCGTGGCCACAGCACCACCGGAGGACGCTGCCGAAAAGCAGCTGGAGATGTCCGTCGGCTGCACCTTTGGCCTCAACTCGTCGTGGCCCACCACGACGATCATGCAGCTGGCGCCGCGGCTCGAGGCTGGTGTCTCGATCCTCTCCGAGCGCTGGGACACCGACGCTCCCCACCACTCCTACCTCGACCACTACGAGAACCGCTGCGAGCGCTTCCTGCTGCCTTCCGGTGAGCTGCGCATCGCCTACGAGGCACATGTCGTGCTGACCGACCCGGCCGACCTGATCCAGCCGGAGGAGCCCGAGATCCCGGTGGCCTCACTGCCCGACGACGTCTTCACCTTCGTGCTGCCGAGCCGCTTCTGCCTGCCCGACGAGATGGGGCACGACGCCTGGCAGCTGTTCGGCGATCTGACCCCGGGCTGGAGCCGGGTGCAGGCGGTCGTGGACTACGTGCACAACCACCTGCAGTACACGCCCGGCGGCTCCAATCCGTGGACCACCGCCGCCGACGCCTACCGAGCCGGCCAGGGGGTCTGCCGCGACTACGCGCACCTGGCGATCACGTTTTGCCGGGCGCTCAACATTCCCGCCCGTTACGTGTTTGGCTACATCCCCGACATCGATGTGGCTCAGCCGACCGCACCGAACGACTTCGAAGCCTGGTTCGAGGCCTACCTCGGCGGCCGCTGGCACACCTTCGACGCGCGCAACAACCGGCCGTTGCACGGGCGTGTGGTGGTCGGGCGGGGCCGCGATGCCGTTGACGTGGCGCTGATCACCTCGTTCGGGCCGCTCGGCCTGACCAGCTTCGAGGTCCACGCCGACGTCATTGAGGCTGGACCCGCCGCAGCCAGCTGACCTGGCGGCGAGCGATGACCCGCCCGTGGGCGCCGAGCGTCGCCGCTGCCACGGCTAGCCACGCGCCGATCAACGCGAACAGTAGGATCGCGGCGACTACCTCAAGCACCGTGCTGCCGGTCCTCAGAGCCAGTCCGTTGGTTGCTGTCACGAGCGTTCCGAGCGGGAAGACGAAGCTCCACCAGGAGAGATTGAACGGCAGTCCCTCACGCAGAGCCCGCACCGTGATGGCCGTTACCAGTCCCAGCCACATCAGCGCGAAACCCCAGGCGGGCGCCCCGTAGAGCAGCGCGAAGGCGTGCACGGCGGACACGTCGGGGCCGTTGAGCGTGCCCGGCGCGACCTTGGAGAGGTTCGTCGCAGCTGTCACGGAGGTCCCGAACGGGCCGATCACGATCCAGAGCGCCGGCTGCAAGCTGGAGTTCGGCAAGCCGAAGTGCGTCAGCCGGTTCCAGATCATCGGCACGATCAGTGCGGTTGCCACGGCGGCCATGCCGAGCAGCGCGAGGATCGCGATCAGCAGCGTCTCACGCGCCTGACCGGCGGGCAGGTGCGGCAGCAGCAGCGCGCCGGTGGCGGCTGAGACCATCGGCGGAACGACCGGCACAAGCCACGCCCCGGTGGCATCTTGGGGCCGCAGCCGATAGCGCGTGAACATCAGATACGGCACGGCCGTGATCGTCAGCAGCCCGCCAACAGTTCCTAGCGTCCACAGCGTCCAGTCGAGCTCGAGCGCCGCGCGCATACCGATCAGGTCGTGGCCGATGATCAGCGCGCCGGCCCCGACGATCAAAAGCGCCATCGGCACGGCGCCGTACATCGGCGCCTCACCCGGGTCGTCTGTGTGCCCGCGCGCGGTCTCACGGAAGCGGAGTCCGTGGATCAGCCAGGCCGTGCTCAGAGCGGCCAGCCAAATGGCTGCGAAGACCCAGACGACGAGCGCGAAGCCGCGCAGATCAGATCCGACGCCCGGCAAGCCGGCGGCGGCGTTGGCGACGATTCCGGTGCCCATCACCGAGGTGAACCAGCGCGGTCTGATACGGCGTACGACAGCTTCCGGGATCTCATTCTTATGCATGGGTTCATGGTCGCTCTGAAACGCGGCCGCCGCCAGTCCGATGGCGCGTCTACCATTCCTGAAAGGAATGTCCTTGGCGGAGCCGCTACCCGGTCGTGAACTCGCGGCGTTCGTGACCGCGGTCGAGACCGGAACGGTGCAGGGCGCAGCTGACGCGCTGGCGCTCACCCAGTCCGCGGCGACCAAACGGATCCAATCGCTCGAGCGCCGAATCGGACAGCCTTTGCTGAACCGTGGCTCGCTCGGCGTGGCCCCGACCGCCGCCGGGCAGCTGCTCTACCCGCTTGCACGCGAGGCACTCGCGGCGCTTGAGCGCGCCGAGACGTCGGCGCTCGCCCCGAACCAGGCGCCGGTGCTGCGGATCCACGCGAGCCGCACGATCGGCGAGACGCTTTTGCCTGCCTGGCTCGCCTCGTTCCGCATGGTGGCAGCGCCACACCGGGCGCTGGTCGCTATCACCAACACCGACGACGCAATGCGCGCCGTGCGCCAGGGCGACTGTGAGATCGGGTTCGTCGAAGGGCCGACCGGGGACACACGCGGCCTTGAGGATCTCGTCGTCGCGCAGGACGAGCTGCGGGCGGTGGTCGCAGCGGGACACCCCTGGGCTAGGCGCCGCAGTGTGCCCGCCGCGGCTCTGCGCAGCGATCGTTTCCTGGCGCGTGAACGCGGGTCCGGTACGCGCGCCGTAGCGACCACCACGCTGGCACAGGCGGGCATCGTCCTGGAGCCGTCGCTCGAGGTCTCAAGCGCCGAGGGTTTGAAGCGCGCCGTGCTGGCCGGTGGCTTCGCGCTGCTATCGGAACGTACGGTCGCGGCCGAGATCACGACCGGAGCCCTGGTCGCGGTTCCGGTCGGCGGGGTTGAGCTGCGGCGCTCCCTACGCGCGATCCGGCGCACTCGGCCGGCTCTGGTTGATCCGGCGCGGGCGTTCTGGAACTGGTTGTCAGGCGTCGCTGACGCAGTTGATTCAGACTAGAGAGCGTGTCGATCTCGTCCGCCATTCTCGGCTTCGCCCTCGTCGCCGGTTTGATCACGATCGTGCCTGGCCTGGACACGGCGATGGTGTTGCGGTCGACCATCAGCCATGGCCGCAGGCACGGCTTCGCCACGGCGATCGGCGTCAGCAGCGGCGCTTTGATCTGGGGTGCCGGCGCCGCCGTCGGGGTCTCGGCGCTGCTGGTCGCCTCGACATTCGCCTACACATGCGTGCGGATCGCAGGTGCTGTCTACATGATCTGGCTCGGCGTGCGGCTGCTGGCTCGGGTGGCACACGGAGCCGGGGCCGCGCTTGAGCTCGACTCGCCGCCGACCGGACAAACTCTCGTCGGTTCCTGGCGTCGGGGCCTCACCACGAACCTGCTCAACCCCAAGATCGGTGCTTTCTACATCGCGGTGCTGCCGCAGTTCATCCCGCCGCACGTCTCCCACCTGGCGTTTGGGCTGCTGCTGGCGCTCGTGCATGATCTCGAATCGATCATCTGGTTCACGGCGATCATCCTGGCGGTGCACTCGGTGCGTTCGCTGCTGCAGCGACGTTCCACACAGCGCGCGGTGGACGGCGTCACCGGCCTCGCGCTCCTAGGCTTTGGTATCAAGCTCGGGCTCTCATCCAAGTAAGAGTCCCTTTCAAGCGCATCAGGAGATCTCATGAGTGACTACGAGTTGACAGACGTTGCCGCACCTGCGGAGAAGACCGTCGAGGCACTCCGCGCCGAGTTGAAGCAGCGCGGCATCACTGAGTATGCGGTCGTTGACCATGGGCATGACATGGCTGCGGCCGGCGTCACCGCCCACCCCGCTTGGACGCTGGTTTTCGGCAACCCGGCGGCCGGCGAGGCCCTGCTGGCGGCCGACCTCACCGCCGCCGTTGACATTCCGCTGCGCCTGGCCGTGATCGGTTTGGGCGAGCAGCACTGCCAGATCGTCATGCGGCCGATGGAGACGCTGCTCGGTGACGACCTCGGTGTGATCGCGGAACGCCTCACCACCGTGCTCAAGAGCATCGCCAAGGGCGCCAGTGAGGTGGCTCAGGGAAGCTGAGGCGGGGCGGCACCCGCATCGTCTATAGCGGGAGCCACGTCAACATCTCTACCCGGCTGGGGCTGTCGCGACAGGCTCGCCCGCGTGGGCCTACGCTCCGGCGGTCACACGTATTTGTGTTGAGAGATCGCCTCTCTACCCGCCTCGTAGTCCTCGTCGGCTTCGTGGGTGAGCACACCGACGAGTTTGCCGCCGCGGCGGTAGTGCACGGCGAAGCCGTGATCGCCCCGCTCTTCAAAGTGTGAGCTGTCGAAGCCGTCACCCCAGGCTGCGAACTGAAGCCAGCGCTCGCCGATCTGCGACCAGAATCCGGGCACCCCGTCCCACTTCTCGTCAGCGCCGGCCGCATTGCGTCCAGCGATCTCGCCATGGCGCAGCGCATCGTCCCAATGCTCGACCCGTAGCCGGCGCGCGGCCGCCACGTTCTCCGCGATGCAGACGTCACCGGCGGCGAACAGCGCACTGGCCTGCGTCCGCATCCCGGCGTCTACCGGAATTGCGCCGTCGAGGCATTCGAGCCCCGCAAGCGACGCCAGCTCCGAGCGTGGTCGCACACCCACGGCCATCACCACCACAGTCCCCTGGACACGGGCGTTTGCTGCACAGACGATCAGCTGGCCGCCACGGTGCTCAATGCCCGTCACCGGCTCGCCAAGGTGCAACTCGACACCGTCGTCGGCAAGCCAACGCGAGATCACAGCGCCGGCCTCTTCACCGAGCCGGGTCGCATTCGGAGCCGGCTCGTCGGTGACCAACGCCACAGAGTGGCCGCGGGCCTTCAGCGACGCGGCGATCTCACAGCCGATGAAGCCGGATCCGATCACGACCACGCGCGTCCCCTCGGTCAGGCGATGCTGGAGTTCACGCAGATCATCGAGTGAGCGCAGCACCCGTACGGCCGGATGATCCGCTCCGCTCACCGGCAGTCGCAGCGGCTCGGCACCCATTGCCAACACGCAACTGCGGTAGGAGAGTTCACGACCGCCGGCGAGTACCACGGTGCGACCGTCAATGTCCAACGCGAAGGCGCGTCCGCTGATCAGTTCAACGTGCTCGCGTTCGAGCCAGCTCTCATCCTCGAGCGGCAGGTCCGACTCTTCGGACTCGCCGCGCAGCAGCTCCTTGGTCAGCGGAGGACGCTCGTAGGGCATGCGCTGTTCATCGGTGACGATCGCCACCGGTCCTTCCCCTCCCTCAGCTCTGAATCCACGAGCTGCCGCGAATCCTGCCGGTCCGCCGCCTAGCACCAGCAGGGCATGTTCGTCAGTCATCGGGGCTCCAGTCCGTCTGTGGTCGGAAGTTACACGAGGGCAAGATCAGAACGTGACCAGCTGGTCGCGCTTGAGGTCCACCTGGTCAATCAGCTCACGGAAGGAGCCGGCGAACTTCTCAACGCCCTCGCGTTCGAGCTGGTCGACCACGTCCTGGTAGTCGATGCCGAGCTCAGCGAACGCTTCAAAGGTGCGGTGCGCGCCCGCCACGTCCTGATCGATCGTTCGCTCGACGCGTCCGTGGTCAAGGAACGCTTCGACCGTCTTGGGCGGCATCGTGTTGACCGTATCGGGGCCGATCAGCTGCTCGACATACATGACGTCGCGGTAAGCCGGATCCTTGGTTGAGGTCGAGGCCCAGAGGCAGCGTTGCGGCGACGCGCCCGCCGCGGCGAGTTCATCCCACTCGGGGCCGGAGAACAGCTCGAGGTAGTTCTGATACGCGAGTTTCGCGTTGGCGATGGCGAGCGTGCCCTTGAGGTGGTCGTGGCCACCGATCTCATCGAGCCGCCGGTCAGCCTCGCTGTCTACGCGCGAGATGAAGAACGAGGCGACCGACGCGACCGAGCGCAGGTCACCACCGTTGTGCCGCAACCGCATCAGCCCACGGATGTAAGCCTTGGCAGCTTGGCGATGACGCTCAAGCGAAAACAGCAAGGTGACGTTGACGGGGATCCCGGCGGCGATCGTCTCTTCGATCGCTTTGAGCCCCGCCTCGGTGCCGGGGATCTTGACGAACAGATTGGGACGGTCCACAAGCGCATGGATTCGGCGGGCTGCCTTGGCGGTCCGGGTTGCGTCGTGGGCGAGATCCGGGTCAACCTCAAGCGAGGCCCAACCGTCGCGGGTCGCGTCGTTGCGGTTGAACACTCCGAGCAGGAGGTCGCAGGCGCCACGCACGTCTTGGCTTGCGAGCGCAAGGAAGGCTTCGGCGGGATCCTGATCCTCGACGAGCACGGCCTGCAGTTGCTCGTCATAGGCGTTGCCCTCAGCAATCGCCTGCTGGAAGATCGTCGGGTTGGAGGTCAGACCGACGATCCCCTGGCCCATCATCTCGGCTAGCTCTCCATCGCGGACAAAATCCCGCGTGATGAAGTCAATCCACGGGCTCTGCCCGGCTTGACGAAGCCTATGTAGGGACGTTGTCATCTATCTCCAGTCATATGCAGCAAGGTTGTTAGGCCCATTGACTACCCAAATCAGGGGTAAGGCAAAACGGCGCGGACTGCCCGGCGAAGTGTCAGGCGAGCGCGAACTTCAGTGCCTGAGGCCGCGGTGAGCGCTCGTCCGCGTCGCGCGCTTTGAGCCACGCAGCCGCCTCGGCCAACCCCTCGGCGTGGCCCAGTTCCGGCGCTGCCCTGGTCACTTCGTCGAGGTCGCTGATGCCAAGCAGCTCCATCGCCTCCTCACGCACCACCACCTCCGGCCAGAGTTCCGCTGCGATCGCGAGCCGAATCCGTTCGGCGCAACCGNNTGATCGAATCCGTTCGGCGCAACCGAGCCAATAGGTGGCCGTATCCGAGCCCACCCCGGCCGCGTAACAGGCGACGAACCACAGCGCGAACACCGTCAGCGGCGGCACGCCGGCCTGCTGGACGCTCCCAAGCATCTCGACAATCGCGTCCCTTGAGATCCAACCGTCGCGCGCCGACCCTGCCAGAAGCCTGGTGGTCAGCGCCGCCCCGTACATGTAGTCGTGGCCGATCGTGTGCGCGTGCTCGGCGCCGCGCGCCGCGTATTCAAACGAGTCCGCAAACGAGCCCTCGAGGTAGGCGTCAAGCGCGAGGAAGTAATTGGTCCAGCCGAGCACCGTGTCACCCGCGTCCGATGTCAGTTGGCCCAACAGCTCCGGGCGCAACCGGCGCACCTCATCGCGGTCCTTGACGTTGATCGCCATCGAGAAGAGGTTGTTGATCGCGATCACGCGAGCCTCGGCGTCGCCGAGCTCGACCGCCCGATCGGCCAGCCTGCGGGTCCAGCGGCGCGCGGCGACGCCGTCGCGGAAGCCCTCGACGAAAGAGCCGGCGCGCAGCAGCAAGAGCTCCGCCGCCGGCGGCAGTTCGAAAGCGGCCAGCAAGCGATCTATCAGTTCCTCCGCTTCCTCACGCTGCAAGCCTGTGAACCACAGCGGCCGCAGCCCCAGCGCCAGCGCTGTTGCCGACGGCTCGTCAGCGCCGGCGATCGCGCGTATCAGTGCAATCCGGATGTTCGCCTGATCGGCCGCCAGCCCGCTCGCGGCCTCGCGCGGCGCCGCACCTGAGTCGAGGGCCTGCGTCGCGGGCGCCACCAGCGCGACGAAGTACGCACAGTGGCGGTGCAGGATCGCCATCGCCAGTTCTGACTCGGCCAGCCGCTGACTGGCGAACGCCTGCACCAGCGGCAGCAGTTCGTAGCGCCTTCCGCCGCTGACCCGCCGGGCCAGACTGGCGTCGACCAGCTCACCCAGAACCTCTGAGGTTTCCGCGGATTCGGTGACAGATGCCAGGGCTTGCGCGGTGAAGCCACCGATGAAGGCGCCGGCGCAGAGCAGCGCCGCGCGGGCGGGCAGGCTGAGCAGGTCGTGACTCCACTGCAGCGTGGCCGTCAGCGTTCGCTGACGATCAGGGAGGTCGCGCAGCGCGTTCTCACCGAGTTTCAACGGCCGTCCGAGCTGTTCGGCGACAGCGTCGATGCCAAGCGAGCCGGCACGCGCAGCAGCCAGCTCAATCGCGAGCGGCAGACCGTCAACGGCGACGCAGATCGCAGCCGCGCGAGCGTTGGCGGAGGAGCCGGGCATGCGGCCCGGCTCCTTAAGTCGTGACCCTGGGTCGGCGTCCAGCAGTAGCCGCTGGAAGAGCTGAACGGCCGGGCTCGCGGTGATCTCGTGCTCGTCATGGGTGGCGGGCAGCGCCAGCGGCTCGACCTCGAACAGCCGCTCTCCGCGGATTCGAAGCGGCGTCCGAGTTGATGTCAGAACCTGGATCCCGTCAGCGTCCCGGAGCAGCTCCGCAACGACGGTCGCGGCGTCGACCACCTGCTCAAAGTTGTCCAGGACCAGCAGCAGCTGCTTGCCGTACAGATATCGCGGCAGTCCGTCGGAGCCGACGGTCTCGGCGCCGGGGCGTCGTGACAGCGCCGCCGCGATCTCAGCCGCGACAAGCGTCGGATCCGTGACCAGCTCGAGCCGCACGAACACCGCACCGTTCTTGAAATTCACCTCTTGATTTCTGGCCACCTCGAGCAGCAGGCGGGTCTTGCCCACCCCGCCCGGCCCGATCAAGGAGATCAATCGCTGACCCTCGCGCAGGCGCTCTGTCAGCTCGTTCAGCTCAAGCTCACGGCCGACCAGCGGCGTCGGCGCACGCGGGATCGATGAGAGACCGTGGTCGGCTCGCGGGCGCTCGGAGGCCGCCGCCGGGAGCGTCAGAGCCGGATCCCGGCCGATGATCTGCTGCTGCAGGGCCGACAACTGCGTGCCGGGCTCCAAGCCGAGCTCGGCGGCAAACAGCCGTCGGGCACGCTGATAGGCGTCGAGCGCCTCGGATGCACGTCCGGCTCGATTCAGGGCCAGCATCAGCTGAGCCCAGGCACGTTCCTCAAACGGATGCGCCGCGAGCAGCGCCTCGAGTTCCGGGATCAATTCACCGGCGGCGCCGGCTTGCAAACGCAGGTCGGTCTGTAGCAACAGTGCTTGTAGATGCTTCTCCGCAAGTGCCCGCTGCCATTGCCCCAGGCTGCCATCGATCTCCACGTCACAGAGCGGTTCGCCGCGCACCAGGCCCAGCGCCTGCGTGAGCAGCAGAGCGGCCCGCCCCGGGTCGTCGGTGATCACGCTGCGAACCTCGCCGATCAGCTCATCAAAGCGCCAGGCATCGAGTTCGAAGGCACCCTCCCGGAGCGAGTAGCCGGCCGGCGCCGACTCGAGCATCTCACCAAGCAAGGCACGCAGCTTGCTGAGATGCACATGCAGTGCCGAGACGGCCGTGGGTGGCGGCGCCTCACCCCACAGCTCGTCAATCAGGCGGTCCCGGGAGAGCGGGACCCCGCCCGCCTGCAGCATCAGCGCCAACAAGGTGCGCAGCCGGCCGCGCGGAACGGCCAGGGACTCGCCTGCCCGCTCGAACTTGAGCGGACCGAGCACCCCAAAGCTGGTGACGCCCCCGGCCACGAACGTGACCCTACCGGACCTTTGGCGTTTCTTTGGTGGCTATTTGGCGGCGTGGTCAATATTCCATTTCGCAGCAGGCGAAGCGCGAGGGACAACCGCAAGGAAGCGGTGACGGGGCGCAAGGTCGCTTGAGGCGCAGGGGCGAAATGCCGGCCGTTCAGGGATGGATCCTCGCCGCCCGGCATTTATTACGAGCACAGCTTGACAAGGTTTCTTGTGACACGTAGTCTTGTCACAAGAAACCTTGTGTCGCCCACCTGCTCGTGAAAGGCAGAGAGATGTGCCCCAACCGCGCCCTGCTGGAAAGCCTTGCCAAGGACCACACCGCCGAGCTGCACGGGCGCGCCCGCAGGCGCTCCCAGATGAGCCGCGCTAACGCGACCGACACCACCCGCACCCGCGCCGGCTGGCTCTTGATCGGCCTTGGCATGCGCCTCGTTGCGGGGCACGGCCGTGCTACCAATCAGCTGAACGCGGCCGCCGGCCGCTGACGCACTTTTGAATCAGTCAATGCCCGCGAAGAAGCAAGACCCAAGCCCAGCTCCCGCCGAGGGGCTCGACGCCAAAGGCCGTCGTGTCATCACCGACGCCAAGGCGATGCGGGCCATGGCCCATCCGACGCGACTGGCATTGCTGGAACTGATTCGGTCCGAGGGTGAGATCACGGCCTCGCACGCCGCAGAGCTGCTGGACGACAGCCCGGGAAACATGTCCTGGCACCTCCAGACCCTCGCAAAATACGGCTTCATCGAGGAGGCCGAGGGTGCCAAGGGCCGCAGCCGGCCATGGAAAATCGCCTCGCTCAGCAACCGCTTTCGCTCCTCACAAGACGACCCAAGCTCACTCGCCGCCGGGCAGGCGCTGCAGATGACCGTCTTTGAGCGCAACTACGAACTTATGCGCGAATGGTGGTCTCACCAGCAGAGCTTCGCCCGGGAATGGCGCGACGCCGCGTTCATGACCGACTCGATCTGTTATGTCACGCCCGAAGAGATGGCCGAGCTTGGGGAACAGCTCACCGATCTCCTCATGCAGTTCAACTACCGCCTAGACGAGAGCCTCAGGCCGGAGGGCACGATCGCTGTGCATTTCAACGCCGCAGCGCATCCACTGGTGCCCAAGGGGTCGGGGCGCTGAGCTCTGGAGCCAGACGCCGAGACGCCGCTTCGCCCGGGATTGGTCGGCGCTCGTCGCTCGTGGTCGGCGGCGACAGTTTGACCGCGTGGCATCTAGCCGTAGATTGACCGTCCGGCACCGAGAGCGGCGTTCGCGCCGTAGGGTTTGACATCCTCGATGTATCTCGACTGCTGCTTGACGCGCGCCAACCAGGCCTCAAGTGCCGGATAGGCGCTGAGGTCGAAGCCTGCGTCGCCGGCGAGGTGGGTGTAGCCATAGATCGCGATGTCGGCGACCGTGTATCGCCCGGCGACCATGAACTCGTGTGCACGCAGGTGATCTTCGAGTAGTGCGAGCACCTCCAAACCTCCGTCTCGCCGACGCGCGGCGTCGGCATCGGTCGGCTTCAGACGGCCGGTCAGCAGGCGGAACCGCAACCCTCCGATCATTGGGATCACGTCCGTCTGTTCGAAGATCATCCATCGCACGACCTGCGCCAATTCGAACGGGTCAGTGGGTAGCAACTCGGTTCCCGCGGCGAGGTAGAGCACGATCGCGTTTGACTCCGGCAGGTATTTCCCCTCCGCCACCCGGAGCACCGGTGTCGTGCGCTGCGGGTTGATCTGGGCATAGCTGGCTGTCAGCGTTTCACCGTTGAAGATGTCAACCGCAACCCGGTCATACACAAGGCCCAGTTGAGCGAGCAGAAGCCGAACCTTGTAGCAGTTGCACGAGGCCGCGTAGTCGTAGAGACGCAGAGGAAAGTCGGTCATGGAGGTAAAACGCGATCCGCTCTGAAAACGTGAGATCCCGCTGCCGCAGCATCGGCAACCCGGCACTCACAGAAGCGCGGTGAGCCTCTTCTCAACCCTAGGGTGGAGGCCTGGTTCAACCCGGGGATCAACCCTTGCGCCGATGTGCAAACGCCTGGCGCGACGGATGATTCTCCCATGAACTTTTCTGACTACCTCATCGATTCGGTCCTCGTCCTGCTCGTCCTGATTCAGATCAAGGAACGGCCAATGACCAGGAAGGCGCTGATCCGCCCGCTCGTCATTCTGAGCATCGCCGTTGTGAACTATCTGCACGGAATCCCGACACAGGGAAACGACCTCGTGTTGGTCGCCGCGCTCGCCTTGGTCGGCGGGACGATCGGTGTCGCAAGCGGCGTCAGCGCCGTGCTCGGCCGTCGTTCTGACGGTGTCGTTACGTTGCGCAGCGGCTGGCTCTCAGGGTTCTTCTGGGTCCTGGGCATGGGCTCACGGTTCGGTTTCGCGTACTGGACTTCCCACAGTGGCTCAAGCTCGATCGAGACCTTCAGCGCGAACCATCAGATCACCAGCGCCGAGGCCTGGACCGTCGCGCTGCTGGCGATGGCGGTCTTCGAAGTCTGTGGCCGCACCGTGACACTCGCCGCCCGCTGGCACACCATGCAAAACACGCAGGCGGCACCATTCCGCGCATCACGCGCAGCTGCTCAGAGCTGAAGCACTGGGACGCGTACCCTTTGGTCTCGCGGACCACAAGCGCTGCTACCCAGGCTTTCGAGCCGGCGCGGCCATCGACTTGCCAGCACCCAGGCAGTCCTTTCGAGCAACCACCGGATCTTGAGGAGAAGTCATGACACAGCCGCTACGGGTCGGGATCAAACTTTCGCAAGACGCTCCGATTGAGAGCTACAAGGCGATTTGGAAGATCGCCGACGAGGCACGCTTTGACCACTGTTGGGCGATGGATCACCTCGCGACGATCGGAGGCATCGGCGACGACAAGCCGATCTTCGACGGCTGGGAGTTACTGGCTGCGATGGCGATCGCGACTACTCACGTTCGCATTGGCCTGCTGGTGACCGGCATCACCTACCGCAACCCGGCGCTGCTCGCGAAGCTTGCGACGACCGTTGACCACCTCTCGGACGGCCGTCTCGAGTTCGGGATCGGCGCGGCCTGGGCCGCCAATGAGCACGAGATGTACGGAATCTCCGGTCTCGACCACCGCGTCGGGCTGTTCTCCGAGGGCCTACAGGTGATCAAGTCGCTGTGGACGCAGGAGCGCACGAACTTCGACGGCCGTTACTACAAGATGAGCAACGCGGTCGCGAATCCCAAGCCGGTCCAAAATCCCTACCCGCCGATCTGGATCGGTGCCAGCGGCGAAGCAACGCTGAAGCTGACCGCTCGCCACGCCGACGTATGGAACGCCGCCGGCGGCGACCTCGAAAAGGCCGTCGGGGTTTCAAAGCAGCTCGACGAGGCCTGCGCGGCGATCGGCCGTGACCCAGATGAGATCCGCCGCTCAGTCCAAATCCCGGCCGGAGACGACCCCGCTGAGATCGTCGACCGCGTACAGCGCTTCGCTGAGGCCGGATTCAGCGAGGTCATCATCATCTTGAGCGGCGGCAACATGCCGACCAACGCCGACCCCGTCGGAACCGCGACGATGCTCGCCGAGAAGGTGCTGCCCGATCTGCGCAGCTAGCAATCCGCGGCTGCTCGGGTCCCGGTCAGGACGCTAAGTCGTCAAACGTGACTTCAACGAGCGGACGGAACTTGACCCACTGCTCGAGTGGCGGCGGCTCAAACCCCAGCCCTAGGGACGGACCGCTGAGGCCGGCAAGAAGCTTTCCAGAGATGTCGCGACGCTCTTCAGGATCGGTGATCGGACGAGCCGTGGCGCCTGCGGGGCCAGATTCTGCCCGTCTTCACGACGAGACCGGGTGGGACGAGCGCTTCAGTGTGACCCGGTGATAGGTTCGCTTGCGTGAGGTCTGGTAGCCCCCGGGGTTCCATCTCAGTTGCACTCGCGACCGTGGCAACAGCTCTCGGCGCGTGCGCGATCGCGGCGAGTGTGATGGCGCCGGTGGCGATTGGCGCGGCGGGTTACTGGCTGCTGGCCGCAGCTGGCGTTAGCGCCCTGTTTGGCGGCCTGACGTTCCTCGCAGTCTCGTTTGGACGTCGCGACGTGTTGCCGCCAGAGTAAGCCAACCGCCTTTCAGCGGTCGGCCCTCAGCCACGCACCCGCTCACCCCTGGGATCGAACAGCGGCTCAGCCATGACCTCGCCCGGCACCCACTGCCCGAAGATGTCTATCTCGACGGCGGCGCCAATCGCTACCTCAGCCGGCAGGTAGGCGTATGCGATGGAACGCTCGACCGCGTATCCGTAACCCCCGCTCGTCACTCTGCCCACGACTACACCGTCCACTCGCACTGGTTCGTTGCCGAGCGCAACCGAGCGCGGATCCTCGAGCGTGACGCAACGTAAGCTTCGCGCGAGCGGTCGCTCGCGCACCGCGGTGGCGCCGTTGAAGTCCTTCTCATCGGACACGCAGAATCCAAGCCCAGCCTCGTATGGACTGTCGTCGGGCGTGATGTCCGAAGCCCAGGCGCGGTAGCCCTTCTCGAGCCGCAGAGACTCGATCGCGCGGTAGCCGCCGGCGATGAGGCCGACCGGCTGCCCGGACTCCCACAACGCGCGCCAGAGTCCAAGGCCGTACTCGCTGGGGCAGTAGAGCTCCCAGCCGTACTCACCGACGTATGTCACCCGTAGAGCCCTGACCGGCACGTCGCCGACCGTGATCTCACGCAGGCGCATGTAGCCAAAGTCGAGCGGGTCCGGCGTCAGCGGCGCGAGCACAGCCTGCGCCTTGGGTCCCCAGAGCCCGAAGCACGACCACCGCGAGGTGACGTCGCTCAGCATCACCGAGCCGTCGGCGGGAAGGTGGCGGCGGATCCAGCTCGCGTCATGCTGCCCGAAGGCCGTGCCGGTGACGATCTGGAAGAGCTCCTCCCCCACTCGCGCGACCGTGAAGTCACACTCGATTCCGCCGTGGCGGTTGAGCATCTGGGTGTAGACGATCTGGCCGACGTCGCGCACGACGCGGTTGTCGCACAACCGTTCCAACAACTCAGCCGCGCCGGGACCGGAGATCTCGAGCTTGCTGAAGGAGGACTCGTCGAACAGCCCCGCGGCCGATCGGGTTGCAAGTGCCTCGGCCCCGATCGCCGGCGACCAGTGTTTGCCCGCCCAGCCCCGCGGCTGCAGGCTCTCGTCGCCGGCCGGCGCGTTCGACTCGTACCAGTTGACGCGCTCCCAGCCGGATTTCTCGCCAAAGGCGGCGCCGTGCTCGGCATGCCATGGGTAGGCGCTTGCTACCCGCAGTGGCCGCCCGGCCAGCCGCTCGTGACCCGGGTAGCGGATGTCGTAGTAGGTCTCATAGACCTCCTTGGTGCGCTTCAAGGTGTAGCTCGGTGAGCGGTACTGCGGACCGAAACGCCGGATGTCCATCTCCCAGACGTCGAGTCCCGGCTCGCCCTCGACGATCCACTCGGCCATCAGCTTGCCCATTCCGCCGGCACCGGCCAGGCCGTGCGCGCAGAAGCCGGCGGCCACGAAGAAACCGCGGACATCGCTCTCACCGAGGCAGAACTCGTTGTCGGGCGTGAACGCCTCCGGGCCGTTGATCAGCTTCGTGACCTTGACGTCCTCCATCAGCGGCACCCGCTTACGCGAGTTGTCGGCGATCTCCTCAAAGCGCGGCCAGTCCTCCTCGAGCAGGCGCCCGTTGAAGTCCTGCGGCACGCGGTCGAGCAGCTTCTCGTCCAACGACCATGGCGCGCTGTCACGCTCGTAGCCGCCCATCACCAGCCCGTCGCCCTCCTCACGGAAGTAGATCAGCAGGTCAGGGTCGCGCAGCGTCGGTAGATGCACGATCTCGCCGCTCGCCTTGCGCGGACGCGTTCGCACCGGCTGGGTCACGAGGTACTCGTGCGCGAACGGGATGATCGGCACACGCACGCCCGCGAGCCGGCCGATCTCCGCCGCGTACATGCCGCCGGCGTTGACCACCACGTCGGCCGCGACCGGCCCCCACTCGGTCTGAACCCCGCGTACGCGTCCATCGACCACGTCGATTGCGTTGACCCGCGTATGGGTGAAGATCTGCACGCCGCCCTCGCGCGCCTTCTCGGCGAGCGCATAGGTCAGCAGCGAGGGATCGAGGTATCCGTCCGTCGGCAGATAGGAGGCGCAACGCACGCCCTCGGTGACCATCAGCGGGAACAGCTCCTTGGACTCAGCCGGCCCGATCAGCTCAAGCGGCAGTCCGAACGTGCGTGACCAGGCGACCTGCCGCAGGACCTCCTCTTCGCGCTCCGGCGTACAGGCCAGCCGGATGCCGCCACACTCGACCCAGCCGCAATCGAGCTTCCGGTAGAGCTCCACCGAGTCCATCATCATCCGCGTCAGCGAGACGCTGCCGCGCAGCTGCCCGACCAGACCGGCGGAGTGAAATGTCGAACCGCTCGTCAGCTCGTTGCGGTCGAGCAGGATCACGTCGCTCTCACCGAGCTGCGCCAGGTGGTACGCGATCGAGGTCCCCCCGACACCCCCGCCGATGATCACGATCTTCGCGCGGTCCGGCAGTTCACGGGGTCGCGGCATTCAGATACTCCTCGAGTCGGGGGTCGGCAGCGGCTCGTTCGAGCCGCTCGAAGTGCTCATCCGCATAGGCGGCGAAGTCAAAGTCGAGCTCCGAGATGAAGCCCTGCACGACGCCCCAGGCGGCCTCTCGAGCGTCGGAGACGAGCCGGAACAGACGCAGGGCGGCAACTCGGGCGGGCGGGACAGGTCCCGGCTCGCCGAAATAACCCTCCAGCAGCAGTCGCTCAGCGTCCTCATCGAAGTCATTGTTGACCGCAAGGTTGCCGAGGTCGAAGTAACGGTGCCCGACCCCGGCGTACTCCCAGTCGACCAAGAGGATCGTCGCCGGCGTCTGGATCAGGTTGCCGGGCAGCAGATCGTCATGACAGGGAACCGGATCGCTCAGCGGCAGCGCTTGCGCGATCTGATCGACGAGCGCCTGTGCGCGCGTGAACGCGTCGGGTAGGCGGTGGCCGCGCGATGCGGCCAAGCCCGCGTAGACGCGCAGCAGGTCCGGGATCCAGAACCGCACAGGCAGCTCAAGGCCGCTGTCGTGGAAGGCGCGCAGCGAGCGCGCTACCACTCCAGGCTCAGCCCGCAGGCGATCGGGATCGACCTCGGTCCCGGCGACAAACGCGGTCACGGCACAGTGTTCGTCGGCATAGAGCAGCTCAGGTCCGATGCCCAAGCTCGCGGCCCGCTTGGCCGCGAGCCGCTCAGAGCTGCGGTCGATGCCCAGTAGCCCGGTGTCCTGCCCTGGCAAGCGCAACACGCAATCGCGACCGCCGAGCCGGACCCGGTAGTTGCGGTTGGTGATGCCCCCGGAGAGCGGGAGCGCGTCGCCCTCAAGCGGGCCGAGCGCCGGCTCAAGGGCGGTCAGCAGGGCGCTGAGTTCTGGCATCCGGCTCGCAACTCGCGCAAAAGGCTCGGCTCACATACCTTCATCCGGTGCATCAGATCATCCGCGGCACCCGGAAGTCAACCCCAACCAGCTGGATTAAGTGGTCGAGGTTGTGAGGTTGATCGGATTCGCCGGCACCGAAAGCGCCGGGGCGTGATCGAACTTAGACAGGGTCAGGCTTCCCTTGCCGTTGTCGCCCTTGCCGTCGTTGCAGACGTCGACCTTTCCTCCCGCCCTCGTGGACCCGGTCGCGACGATGCGCAACGGATAGGCCGGACCGGTTGAGGCCACCGCGAGTGTTTCCGGGCCACCACCCGGCACATTGCCGGCGTCGCGGATGACCACGGCCGGCTGTCCACCAACCGTGGTAGTGCCGTCCCGGCTAAGCGTGCCCAGATCCTCGCCAAGGCATCTGGCCAGCGTGGTCGGGGCGAACGGCCCAAGGCTCGCGGTCAGCTGCTTGGCCGTGGCCTGCGCAACCACGATCCATCGGTTGGCCAGAAATGCGTCTTTGGCGCCGCCCTCTGCGACCCAGAATTTCCGGTCGGCGCGGATGTACGCCTTGCCCGCCAACTCGAGGACCTGGGCCTGAAGCCCGCTCTCATCAACCTCAACCTTGATCTTTCCCGAACCGTCGTCAACGAAGCTGATGAGGTCGGTCATCTTGTCCTCGGTCAGCTTTCCCGCCATCACCAAGCTCCGCGACGACCGCAATGCAGCCTGGGCCGCAGCGAGAATCTGGGCCGGCGTCTTCCCCGTCAACCCGTTGCTCTTCAGCAGCGGTGTCTTCGCACTGGACGAGCTCGCGCTGGCTGATACCCAGGCGACCAACAGGACGGTGATGGCGGTGGCGATGGCGACGCGCGAACGGCTTGATCTCAAGCTGGTTGAAGTCATGATGCCTGCACCCTAGCCGGAGCGGCTCTCAAGCGTCTCGGTCAGCTTCGCGATCGCGAACCCCCATGCCTGCGCCGGCTTGGTCTTCGGCGGCAGCGAGATCTCGTCGGGGTTCGTGACGATGTCGAGCAGCACCGGCCCGGGATGTTCAAAGGCGTCGTGGATCGCTTGGTCGAGGTCCTCAGGCTGCTCGATCCGGACTCCGTGCATGCCGACCGCCCGGGCGATCGCGGCGATGTCGATGTCGCCCAGCTTGGTACCGAATTCGGGCAGGCCGGCCTGCTCCTGCTCGAGCTTGACCATGCCGAGGCGGCCGTTGTTGAAGACCACCAGCCGCACCGGCAGCTTCTGCGTGACAGCCGTGATGAGATCGCCCATCAGCATCGTCAGGCCGCCGTCGCCGCAGAACGCCACGACCTCGCCGCCGCGGTCGAGTGCTTGGGCGCCGAGCGCCTGCGGCATCGCGTTGGCCATCGAGCCGAGGTTGTAGGAGCCGATCAGGCGTCGCGTGCCGCGCATCGTCACGAAGCGAGCGAGCCAGACCGTCGACATGCCCGTGTCGGAGGTGAAGACGGCCTTGTCAGATGCGTAACGGTCGACCGCCACGGCCACCGCCTCAGGGCGGATGCGCTCGTCGGGGTTGTCGAACGTTGTGCGGATCTTCTGGATCAGGCCGCGCGTGTCGTGCTCGGGGTTGGCGAGCTCAAGCTGGTGCTCGCGCCAAGTTTCGTAGCGCGAGCGTGCACCGTGCAGGTGACGGTCATCGGGTTTCGGGTTCACCTGCGGGAGGAGTGCGGTCACCGACAGCCCAACGTCTCCAACTACGCCGATCTCGACCGGGACACGCCTGCCTATATGCGCGGCCCGGCGGTCGACCTGAATCACCCGTTTGCCCTTCGGATACCAGTCGGTGTAGGGGAAGTCCGAGCCGAGAATCAGAAGCAGGTCGCAATCCTCAAAGGCATGCTGCGCCGCCGGGTTGCCGATCAGGCCGCTCTGGCCGACCTCGAAGGGGTTATCCGCCTCGATCCCCTCCTTGGCCTTGAGCGTCAGCACCATCGGCGCGTAGAGGCGCTCGGCGAGCTTCAGCACCTCTTCCCGGGCATCGCGCGCACCTTGACCGACGAGCAACGTCACCTTGGACGCCTCGTTGATCATCTCGGCAGCCTGGCGCAGCTGTTGCGGATCCGGGATCACCGGTTCGGTGGTACGGACGAAGCGCGGCTCGAACTCGGGGGCTTCCATCGCGCCGACGTCGCCGGGGATCGTGAGCACCGCCACGCCGGGCGTATCGATCGCGAGCTGGATGGCCTGGTGCAGCAGCGATGAGAGCTGGTCCGGGCTCGTCACGGTCCGGCAGAACTCGGCCACGTCGCTGAAGGCCGCGTCGTTGTCAACCTCCTGGAAGAAGTCACTGCCGATCTCAGCGAGCGGGACCTGACCGCAGATCGCGAGCACCGGAGCGTGGGACTTCTTGGCGTCGTAGAGGCCGTTCAGCAGATGCAGTGAGCCCGGCCCGACCGTGCCCATGCAGACGCCCAGCGTTCCCGATAGCTGGGCCTGGGCGCCGGCCGCGAACGCTCCCGCCTCCTCATGTCGCACGCCGATCCACTCAAGCCGCTCGTCACGGCGGATCGCGTCGGTGATCGGGTTGAGAGCGTCACCGACGACGCCCCAGACGGTGCGCACGCCGAGCTCGGCTATCGCGTCAACGAGAGTCTCTGCGACGTTCGCCATCAGGCCACCACTTTCGCTCTGAAGGAGTCGGGGTCTGCCCGCTCCCAATCTAGGTTCCAGGATTCGGGCGGCGCGTCCAGCAACTGGCCTGGCGCGAGCCACTCGTAGAGCTCCGCGTAGCTACGGGACTTCACGTGATCGACGCGCCGGACGAGGTGGTGCGGACCGACCTCGGTGTGAGAGTGCAGGCCCATCGAAGCGATCAGCCGTTGCGCCTCCGCGACCACGGCGTGCTGATAGCGGTAGACCCGCTCGGTCTTGTCGGGCACGTCGAGCGCCCGCGCGCGCTTGGGGTCCTGCGTGGCGACGCCGACCGGGCATTCGTTCGTGTGGCAACGCTGTGACTGCAGGCAGCCGACGGCCATCATCATCGCCCGGGCGGCGTTGGTGTAGTCGGCTCCGACCGCGAGCCGTTTGACGATGTCACTGCCGGTCGCGACTTTGCCGCTGGCGCCGATCCGGATGCGGTCACGCAGACCGCATCCGACAAGTGCGTTGTGGACCATCATCAGGCCCTCGGTGAGCGGCACGCCGACGTGGTCCTCGTACTCGGCCGGGGCGGCGCCGGTGCCTCCCTCGGCGCCGTCGACGATGATGAAGTCGGGGGTAATCCCCTCTTCGACCATCGCCTTGCAGACCGCGAGCAGCTCGTGGCGCAGCCCGACGCAGAGTTTGAAGCCGGCCGGCTTACCGCCGGCGAGCTCGCGCATCTCTGCTATGAAGCGGACCAGCTCCCGTGGCGTTGAGAAGACCTTGTGGCCGGGCGGGCTGGTGACTGTTTGCCCTTCAGGCACGCCGCGCGTCTGCGCGATCTCCTTGGTGACCTTGGGGCCGGGCAGCACGCCGCCGATCCCGGGCTTCGCTCCCTGGCTGAGCTTCAGCGAGACGCACTTGACCGCGTGCAAAGCTGCCGTCTCGCGGAACTTGTCGCGGTCGAAGTTGCCGTCCTTGGTGCGGGCGCCGAAGTAGCCGGTGCCGATCTCCCAGACCAGGTCCGCCCCGTTCTGGTGGTACTTGGAGAGGCCGCCCTCACCGGTGTCGTGCGCGAACCCGCCTTTGCTCGCGCCCTGGTTGAGCGCGGTCAGCGCGGCTGGCGAGAGCGCCCCGAAGGACATCGCCGACACGTTCAATAGCGCCATCTCATAGGGCTGCGTGCAGTCCGGGCCACCGATCCTTACCCGCGGCGGCTCTGACGGCGGGTCAAAGGAGTGGATCGACTGCAAAAGCCACTCGTAGCCGGGCTCGTTGACGTCGCGCTCGGTGCCGTAGGCCTGCTCATCCTTGAGACCCTTGGCACGCTCGTAGATTGACGTGCGGGTGTCGCGGTCGTAAGGACGCCCGTCGTAGTTGCGCTCGATGAAGTACTGCTGCAGTTCTGGACGGATCGCTTCGAAGATGAAGCGCATGTGTCCAATCAGCGGATAGTTCCGCAGCACCGAGTGGCGGCGCTGGATCAGGTCGTAGAGACCGACCGCGACCAGTGCCGCGAGCAACGCCGCAACCACGATCCACGCGACCGAGCCGGTCAGCGCGGCGGCTATGACGGCGAGCACGAGGAGCACCGTGCTGGCGGTGAAGGCAGCAAATCTCATCG
>PLES01000124.1 GCA_003137075.1 Solirubrobacterales bacterium | reverse complement strand
ACGCTGCCGCACAGAGAGGTCACAAGCCGTCGCTTCGTGCTTGTGCCGCTGATCGAACTCGACTCGGAGCTGACACTGCCCGGCGGTGAGCGGGTCGCCGACTCACTGGCAGAGCTCGGTGGCGGCCAGGACGTGCGCCTCGCCGGCGAGCCGCTGCCCATATAGTCACGGCCCATGGCCGAGTCAGTGACGTCATCCGCCGACGCCAAAGTGCACGACACCAAGCTTCTGGTGGTCGATGTCGGCAATACGCAGACCCACTTCGGTCTGTTTGAGAACGGCGGCGATTCGATCGTCGCGGAGTGGCGTTTTGCGACGGTGCGCGAATCGACTTCGGATGAGTTGGGCGCGGTGCTCACCAACCTGCTGGGGCTACGCGGTTTCGGCTTTCGCGACGTTGGCGCCTCGATCGTCTCGTCGACCGTGCCGCAGCTCTCGGAGCAGTGGCGCGCGATGTCCGCGAGCTACCTCGGGCACGAGATGCTCGTGGTCGGTCCCGCGATCAAGACCGGCATGCCGATCCGGATCGACAACCCACGTGAGGTCGGTGCCGACCGCCTGGTCAACGCGGTCGCCGCATTCGAGCGCTTCAAGACCACCTGCGTGATCGTCGACTTCGGTACCGCCGTCACCTACGACGCGGTCTCCGCCGACGGCGAATACCTCGGTGGCATCATCACCCCGGGCATCGAGATCTCGCTCGAGGCGCTGGCCGCCCGCGCGGCCAAACTCCCGACCGTCGAGATGGGCGAGCCGCGGGCCGTGATCGGCAAATCGACCGTCGAGGCGATCCGCAGCGGCGTCGCCTATGGCTATGCCGGACAGGTTGAGGGCATCGTTCGCCGGATGCGCGAGGAGCTCGATGAGGACCTCAAGGTGATCGCCACCGGAGGTTTCTCCAAGGTCATGTTCCCGTTCATCCGTGATTCGATCGACGCCGTCGACGAGTTCCTCACGCTCACCGGCCTGCGGCTGATCTGGCTGCGCAACCAGCGCTGACCCGCCGCTGCTCGGGTTCGGGCGCCTGGCCCGCATGGCCAGGCTCAGTCTCGCCGGCTAAGGCAACAACGGCAGCGGCACGTCTGGCGTGCGCGCCACCACGGCCGCCAGAATCAGCAGCCGCAGCGGTTCGCGGTCCTCCGGCGTGGTCTGCGCAGCGGCCTCGTCGAAGTCGTCGAGCAGTCTGCGCACGACGCTGAACACGGGCGCGTCGTCAATCGAGTCCGGCACCTCGCAGGCGAGCCGTGCGAGCGACAGGATCTCATCGCCGTCGCCGCCGCGGAAGCGCATGTAGAGCCCCATCTGCAGCAGTTCGGCGGCACGGTCGAGCAGCAGGTGCTCGGCGCGTTCGCTTTCACCCTTGGCCGGGCCGCAGACCGCGAGCGGATCGCCTGCGGCGATCCGCTCGGACTGCCCCGAGGTAAACAACCTCACCTGCTCGGGCGTCCACCCGGCCTGCGACGCCAGCCTCACCTGGAAGGCGGCGGAGAGCGAGGTGCTGCCGTAGGGCGCGTCGGAGGCGAACAGGATCTGGGCCGGCGGCACCAGCTTGAAGAGCGCCATCAGGTCGGCCGTGATCCACCAGGAGCTGTCGAACAGCAGGTTCGGCAGCTCGGCCGCGGCCCGCCAGATCCAACCGAGATCACAGACGCCGGCGTGCGCGAGGATCACGCGAGCGTTGGGGAATTCACCGGCAAGCTCAACCGCGTGACGGCCGAGCGCCGGGATCCCGCGCCCGGCATGGATCAGGACCGGCAGCGAGCGCTCGTCGGCGAGCGCGAACAGCTTGCGGATCTCAGGGTGATCGAGCTCGAACGTTTCGGCTCGGGGGTGCAGCTTGATCCCGCGCGCCCCGATCGCGAGCGCGCGCTCGGCCTCTTGCAGGGCGCCGTCTTTGGGATCCACACGACAGAACGGAACCATCAGCCCGCCGGAATCCTTCGCCATCCCGATCACCATGTCGTTGGCCGGCGGATAGCCGTCTGGCTCGTGCATCGGAAATACGAAGCAGCCGCGCGCGGCGGCACTCTGCAGCGTCGCCGTGAGCTCCTCCGGGGTCTGCTTGAAGCCGTCCGGATCGTTCTGACCGAGGTGGGTGTGTGCGTCAAACAGCTCGAGGCCGGGGACCTGGGCCCGGGCCGCATCCAACCAGAGAGATGTCACAGCGCCGATATCCATGCCCTGATTCGTACCATGAACTGCATGGCCAGAGCCCTGACAGACCCGTGGACGCTTGGCGGCGTCGAGATTCCCAATCGCGTGGTGCTGGCGCCGCTGGCCGGGATCGGCAACTGGTTTGTGCGCCTGCAGGCCAAGCGTTACGGCGCCGGGCTGGCGGTCTCGGAGATGGTTTCAAGCCACGCGATCTTCCACGGCAACGAGCGCACCTGCCTTGAGATGCTTCGGATCCATCCTGACGAGCACCCGGTTTCGGTGCAGCTGTTCGGCGCCGACCCAGACGTCATGGCTGCGGCAGCGGAGCGCGTCGCGGCGGCCGGCGCCGACATCATTGACATCAACATGGGCTGCCCGGTGCCCAAGGTCTGCAAGACCGGGGCGGGGGCGGCGCTACTCGATGACCCCGACAAGGCAGTGGCGGTGGCACTGGCGGCAGCCAAGGGCAGCGGCCTGCCGATCACCGTCAAGCTACGGACCGGCTTGCGGCCCGGCGATGGCAAGGGGGTCGCCCTGGCGCGAGCTCTCGCCGAGCGCGGCGGCGTCGCCGGACTCTGTGTGCATCCACGACACGCCTCACAACGCCATGCGGGTGTCCCTGACTACGCACTGGCGGCAGAGTTGGTGCGGGAGCTGCCGGTGCCGGTACTTATCTCCGGCGGTCTGCGTTCGGCTCAGCAGGCGCGCGACGCCTTTGAGCAGACCGGCGCCGAGGCGGTGCTGCTGGCGCGCGGTTCGCTCGGCAACCCGTGGCTATTCGCGGAGTTGATCGGCGAACGCGATCAGCAGCCGAGCCGCGATGAGATCCTCGCGGAGGTCGACTGGGTGCTGGAACGCGCCGTTGAGCACATGGGCGAGGATCGCGCCAACCGTTACCTGCGCAAGTTCTACCCCTGGTACATCGAGCGCCTCGGCGGCACGCGCGCGCAGCAGGCGGTTCTGCAATCAGCCCTGCAGCAGACGTCAACTACGGCGGCGGCGCGCGATCTGTTCCACGGGGCGATTCTGGATGACCTCGTCGCGGCGGGCTATACTCTCGCGCCCTAGCCGCGCAGTGGCAGTGGATTCCCGCGCCAGCGGGCTTTTTTCTGTCCCGACCTAACCTCTGGACTCGCTATGCCTAAAGATGTAATCCTCACTCCCGAAGGTCTAGCCAACCTCAAGGCTGAGCTTGAACACATGTCTACCGTCCGCCGCCGCGAGGTCGCTGCGCGGATCAAGGAGGCGCGTGATTTCGGTGACATCTCCGAGAACGCCGAGTACGACGACGCCAAGAACGAGCAGGCCATGCTCGAGGGGCGAATCGCGCAACTCGAGGAGAAGCTCCGCTCGGCGACCGTGATCGACGCTACGGAACTTGATACAGACATCGTTCGCGTCGGCTCGACCGTGCATGTCGTCGATGGTGATGGCGCCAAGCTCAAGTACACGATCGTCGGCTCGGCCGAGGCCAAGCCCGCTGACATGAGACTCTCCAACGAATCACCCGTCGGTAAGGCCCTGGTCGGCCGCAAGAAGGGTGACGAGGTTGTGTTCGCCACACCCAGGGGCGAACGCAAGCTCAAGATCTCCAAAATCGAAGTCGCTTAGCCGTCCCCGCTGGAGTGCGGTGATGGCGACGGTCAGTTGAGCATCGGATGAGCGCCGCAGACGAAGAGCCGCTGGACGTTTTCGCCGCGCGTCGGCAGAAGCTCGCTGATCTGCGGGTGGCCGGGATCGAACCGTTCCCGCATGCCTTTGCGAACGTTGAGACGATCGCCAGCGTGCGGGAGCGGCACGCCGACCTCGAGCCCGGCGATGAGACCGACGCGCACCACCGTCTCGCGGGGCGACTGGCCGCGCGCCGCGGACAGGGCAAGATGGCGTTTCTTGACCTGGTCGACCGCTCGGGACGGATCCAGCTGCAAGCTCGCATCGACGAGCTCGGCCCCGAGCGGATGGAGCTCCTGCTCGGGCTTGACCTCGGTGACCTGATCGGCGTCGACGGCCTCGCATTCAACTCACGGCGAGGCGAGCTCTCGCTGCGGCTCACTGACTTCCAGCTGCTGGCCAAGTCGCTGCGCCCGCCACCCGACAAGCACCACGGCCTCAGTGACGTGGAGACGCGTTTCCGCCACCGTGAGGCCGACCTGCTCTCGAACGAGGAGGTGCGCGCCGTATTCATCATGCGGGCGCGCATGGTCTCGGCGATCCGGCACTACCTCGACGGGAACGGGTTCATCGAGGTCGAGACGCCGATCCTGCAGCCGCTCTACGGCGGCGCCGCGGCGCGGCCGTTCACGACCCACCACAACGCGCTTGACCGCGAGCTCTACCTGAGGATCGCGCCCGAGCTCTACCTCAAGCGGCTGATCGTGGGCGGACTCGAGCGTGTCTACGAGATCGGCCGGCTGTTCCGCAACGAGGGCGTCTCACACAAGCACAACCCCGAGTTCACGACGATCGAGTACTACGAGGCCTTCGCCGACTACATGGATGTCGCAGCCCGCTTCGAGGAGTTGCTGCGGTCGGTCACCACTGAGATCGGATATGAGGGCCCGATCGACTTCCAGAAGCCCTGGCACAGGGAGACGCTGGCGGGCTCGATCGAGAGTCGCACCGGCATCGACATCCTCGTGCACCGTGACCGGGAGTCGCTCGCCGCCGCGATGAAGGCCAAGGGGTTGCTGGTGCCGGAGACCGATACCTGGCCGCAGTTGGTCGACGAGCTTGTCTCCAAGCACGTCGAACCGACCCTGATCGAGCCGACAATGCTGTTTGATTACCCGGTCGAGATTTCGCCGCTCGCCAAGCGCCATCGGGAGCAAGATGGACTGGTGGAGCGTTTTGAGGCGTTCATCAACGGCATGGAGGTCGCCAACGCCTTCTCCGAGCTCAACGACCCGGACGACCAGCGCGCCCGCTTTGAGGAGCAGAAGGCTCTCGCCGCCAGTGGCGACGAGGAGGCGCAGCCGTACGACGAGGCCTATATACACGCGCTCGAATACGGCCTGCCACCGACCGGTGGCATCGGCTTCGGGATCGATCGCATGGCGATGATCCTCACGGGACAGACAACGATCCGTGAGGTCGTTCTGTTCCCAGCCATGCGCGACTAAAGAATCGGCCTAAATCTGCCGATTTGCCTTATACGACGGGCGAATCAAACCCCGTTCGTGGCTGCGCCGTCGGATCCGGCGGTTACAGTCCTGACGCGGAGCTGATACAGGGACGCTCCAATGCCCGGGGAAGTTTTCGATGAGTCTCATGCAGGGGTTCGCCTCTTTCGTGGGGAATGAGAGTTCGGTGATGGAAGATGCGCATCTTTAACAAGTGGCGCCGCTTGACTGATCACGTTCCCGGGGTCCGGAAGTGGCGTAAGGGCGAAGCGGGGCAGGCGACCG
Organism: Solirubrobacterales bacterium; assembly: GCA_003137075.1. Classification (GTDB taxonomy): domain Bacteria; phylum Actinomycetota; class Thermoleophilia; order Solirubrobacterales; family Solirubrobacteraceae; genus Palsa-465. Next base: position 18,766 of record PLES01000124.1, on the reverse strand, counting down.
TTGAGTTTGCGCTGATCACACCGGCGCTGATCCTGATCCTGGTGGCGATAGTCCAGTTTGGGATCATGCTGAGCCAGTACATCACGGTCACGGACTCGGCCCGGATCGGTGCCCAGGCGTTAGCTCTCGGCCGAGGGCTCAGCAACCCGTGCGATCCTGCCGTCACGGCCGCGATCAACGCTGGCTCTTCGATCAACCTGACATCCAGCAATATCACGCCGAGCTTTGCCACGAGCACCGACTTCTGCGGAGAGCAAACCAGCACCGGCCCGGCATGCACCTCGCCGTACGTCTACAAGACCACGTGCAATGCGAACGGCAACGAGGGCTACGGTGACGAGGCAACCGTAACCGTGCAGAAGGTGTACGGCCTGAACATCTTGGGGTTCCATATCACCTCTGTGAACCTGAGCGCCTCAGCATCGGACGCGGTCCAATGAAGCGAATGCGCATTCGCGGCGAAAACGGGCAGGTGTTGCCGATTATGGTGTTGTTCATGGTCGTCATCGCTGGGCTCTTCGTGCTGACGGTCGATGTCGGTCGGGTGTACGTCGCCCAACAGCAGTTGCAGAACGCTGTGAACGCATCCGCCCTCGCTGCAGGCCAGCAAATGCCCGTGGATACGAATGCACTCGCGGCCGCGCTCAAATACGACGGAGAGAACGGAACGACCAAGGGGCAGAACGCCCTCTTTGGCTACGACGTTGCGGCTAACGCCCCGACCGTGACCTTCGAGTGTCGCGCCAACGCCATCAACTACACCTCGGGTGTGTGTCCCAGCGACACGAGCCCCGGTGCCACCACCGCCACGAAGTGCAATCCAGTCGGCTCAACGCCGGCGAGTCCGTCGGTAGGTACGTGCAACGCCGTTCAAGTCACCGAGTCGGCGACCGTAAAGTCCATCTTCGGGGGTCTGATTTTCCCGAGCTGGCACGTCTCCGCAACCGCTGTCGCCGCCGCCCGAGGCGGCAACTCGGTTCCGTTGCATGTAGAGGTCATCATGGACAACACCGACTCCATGGATGCCACCGGCTGCGGCAGCGTGAGCGGCCCCGATCTGGTGGCCGCCACCCCCACTCCCAACACGATCTCGGGTGACCTGATCGACTGCTCGAAGTCCGGCGTACAAGCATTTCTCGAAGGGATGCTGCCTTGTACGGGCACAGCCACTTGCGTTACTGCGACCGCGAACAGCCCAGATGCGAGCGACACCTACGAGCCGGCTGCGAACGGAGATCCACAGCTCGGCACGAACGTGAAAAACCCGATCGATGAGATCGGGATCCTGGTCTTCCCGGGCATTGAGCTGTCGACCGGCGGTGGGACGAACACGCCAGCCGCAAACACTCCTGTCAGCAACGAGATCGACTGCGACTCGCAAGAAGACGAAAGCGGATCGAACGCATTTACGACGATCATCCCGTCATATACCTCATATACGTACAACGCCTCAGCCACCGACGGCGGTATCCCGAGCAGCGACGTTTACCTCGGATATCAAGCGATCGGGCTTTCGAGCGACTACCGGACCTCCGACGCTGCCACCACTTTGAACCCGGCATCTGACCTCGTCCAGGCTGTCGACTGGGGACAGTGCGACACATCTGAGCCGAACGACACTGATGCGGGGGCAAGTACGGGCACGCCTCCGAGCGGTTCCACGGCCGACTACTGGGGGCTCAAGCGGGTCGGTGGAGAGGGTAGTTATCTCGCTGGTGCGATCACCGAGGCTCAGCACCTGCTCGACATCAACAGCGTGGCCGGGACACAAAACGTGATCATCATCGAGAGTGACGGCGACCTCAACACTCCGAAAAGCGAGACGGGTACCGGAGGCAACGGCTATACGTTTCACTACTACTCGAGTCCCAGCGCCGCGGGAGCGACCAGCGATCCCAATCCCTGTGGTACGGCTGTGGGCGCCGCCCAGCAGGCGCGGGCTGCCGGCACCATGATGTACTCGATCGACTATGCATCAAGCTCGGTCGACGGGCAGTCGTGTGGTGATCAAAGCGACAACTACACCCATGAGCAGACGATGGAGGACCTCGCGACTAACGCGAACGACTTCTACAACGATCCGACCGAAGCGACCCTTGTTGCTGCGTTCAAGCAGACCGCCGTCGACCTGACGGACGCGCGACTCATCTCCGCCAATTGCACGCAACAGGCACCTGCTTGTTGATTGCGAATGGATGGACATATGGTCTACACAAGCTCGGTTGGCGGCGCGAAACTCACCAGCGACGCCGAGTCGTTCCTATGACGCGCAAGTTCGTTAGTCGGCTCCGGTCCGACCGTGGCCAGGCGGTCGTTGAACTCGCCTTCGTCCTGCCCATCGTGATGGTGATCCTTTTCGGGATCATCGACTTTGGGCTCGCGTTGAACAACTACAACGCCGACACGAACCTGGCGAACGTGGCGGCGCGTACGGCGTCGGTGATGGGCACAACGACGAGCGTCTTGTGCAACGGCACATCCGAGACGACGTTGAAGGCTTACGTCGTCTGTGAGGCGGCGGCCACCGGCGCGCCCACGCCAACCTATGTCTGCTACGGGGATACGGCCTCCGGAACCCCGAGCGCCACCCTGGTCACCGGCGACTCGCTGAAGGTGGAAGTGCAGTCCACGTTTGGGTGGCTGAAGCTGCTCACGGGCGGCAACGGCTACGTCAAGGGCATCGGCCTCAACTCGACGATCAGCGCGAGTGCCACCAACCGCATCGAGCAGGTGGGAACCACCACCAACCCGTTCTTCGCGACGACCGCCACGCCAGTCTGTACGTCATGAGCCGCATTAACGTTCTGGCTCGCGCCCGCCGATACCAGGAGGAAATCTGCCTTGCAGCGTTGAACTTCGCCTCGTACGGGGCCGATAGGAGCCCAAGAGTCGAAATGGAGATCAACTGATGGAAGCTTCCGGTCGTTTCGGCAAGTCTGGCCCCGGCCGGCCGAGCCAGATGTTTTCGGGCCGCCGAGGCTCGGTGCTGATCGCCGTGATCGCCGCGGTGATCGCGGGCCTGTTGATCTATCTGTTCGTCTCCCACTACAACAAGAAGACCCCGGTGGCGCTCACACCGAGCACGGCGACGGTCTTCGTGGCCGTCAAGTACATCCCGGCTGGCACGCCGGAGACCCAGGTCGTTACACAGAACCTGCTCAAGTCCGAGGTGGTGCCGTCAGCGCAGGTGATCGCAGGTGCGATCTCCGATCCTTCTGAAATCACGGGGGAGGTTGCATCGGCCTCGATCGCTGCGGGCCAGCAGGTCACCGTCGCGGACTTCACCCACACCAACGTGACGATCAGCGCCTATCTGACCGGTGACTACCGCGCTATCGGGATCACGACGGATCCGATCCATAACCTCACCGCATATCTTGGCGTGGGATCCAAGATCGATGTCGTCGCGGGCGTTAAGAACGCCACCGGCGCCAGCAGCGTCGAACTCTTCAACAACGTCACGGTGCTTGCTGTCAACCCAGCCAACTATGTAGTGCTTAGACTCACTCAGAGACAAGTGCTCACTCTGACCAACGCCGAGTTGCTCAACTACACGATTTGGTTCACCTTGCGGCCGCTGAACGGCGCCACGGACCCGATCCCGGCAAACTATCTGGCTAGGGTCGTTTCATGAGCCGCCGAATCGCAGCGATCGTCGCGCACGACGATTCCGTGCCGCCCGAGGTTCTCTCGGCGCACATCCCGACTGACCCCGGGATCGAGGTCGTCGCAGTGCTTGAGCGTCTGGTGCTCACCACCGACGACATCCGGCGTTCAGACGCTGACGCGCTGATCGTTGTTTGCCGGGAGCACTCGGCGGACGGGCTGGCACTTGCAGAGTGGTGGCACAACGTTCGCCCTGGCCGCCCCGTCGTGGTCATGTCGGAAGGCGATGACGAGATCTTTGTGGAGCGCGTGTTTGCCGCTGGAGCGGATGACTTCATCGTCATCAGCCCATCGCCCGATGCCGCGGACAAGACGCGCGCCGACCTCGAGTTCGCAATCCGCAAAGCGGTCGCGCGCAACTACACGGGCAGCGAGCGGGCTCCAGATAGCGGCACGCTGCTAGCGGTACTCGGCCCCAAGGGTGGATCTGGGAAGACCGTCACCAGCACAAATCTTGCTGTCGCTCTGGCGTCACGCGGGCGACGGACAGCGCTGGTCGATCTGGATCTTCACTTTGGTGATGTCGCCCTGGCCTTGGACCTCAACCCTCACCTGACGAGCTTCGACCTTGCGGTCTCAGGCGGTGGTATCGACGCTGAGAAGCTCGACGACTTCATGTTGCGTCACCCAAGCGGCTTGCGCGTGCTCTCGGCGCCGGTGAAACCGGATCAGGCGGCATCCGTATCGCCGGGACTGATGCTTGACGTTTACTCGCTGCTGCGGCGCGAATATGACTTCGTGATCGTCGATACGCCCCCGTCGTTCACCCCCGAAGTGATCGCCACGATCGACAACGCCAGCGCCGTGTGCATGGTGGTCATGCTCGACGCTCTGTCATTGAAGAACGCTCGTCTGGGTCTTGAGACGCTCGACCTCATGGGTTTCCCTGAGGACAAGGTCCGGATCCTGTTGAGCCGCGCCGGGACCTCCGTGGGCATCAGCGAGAGCGATGCTGTGGAGATCATGGGCCGCAAGCTGGACATCCTGGTGCCAAGCGACCGGAGCGTCTCCCGTTCACTTGGCGACGGCGTGCCGCTCGTCGTCTCGCAACCAAAGTCTGAGGTTGCCCGGGCTTACGAGGCGCTCGCGGATCTCTTCTCTGCGCCGCCGGAAGAGGGCGAAGCGGCAGCAAAGCCCAGACGTGGTTGGGGACGGCGCCGCAAGCAGGAAGGCGATCAGGACGCGACGCTAGCTGGAGCCGGCCAAAGCAAGGTGTAAAGGGATCTCATGGAATTACGCGAGCGACTACAGGGCCATCAGACCGGCACGGAGGGCGAGAGCACGCCGGATTCGTTCGGCGAGCTCAAGGACCGGGTTCACATGGCGGTGATCTCGACCCTCGGACCACGGCTCTACAACGAGTCACTGTCTGCCGCGGCGCTGCAGGAAGTGGTCCTGGCTGACATCCGCACGCGCCTCACCCAGGAGCGTGGCATCGCCACCACTGATCGCGAGCGGATTGCCCAGGAGATCGCCAACGACACGCTCGGCCACGGGCCGATTGAGCCGTTGCTCCAGGATGACACCGTCAGCGAGGTCATGGTCAACGGCCCCGGCGACGTGTGGGTCGAGCGCAGCGGCAAGATCCAGAAGACCAGCGTGCGGTTCACAGACGAGCACCACCTTCGCCGGATCATCAACAAGATCGTCGCGCAAGTCGGGCGTCGCGTCGACGAGTCATCTCCGATGGTTGACGCGCGTCTGCCTGACGGCAGTCGTGTGAACGCCGTGCTGCCACCGCTCTCACTCACAGGCCCACTGCTGACGATCCGTAAGTTCTCCAAAACGCGCTGGGATCTCGGTGACCTCGTAAAGATCAACTCACTTCCGTATGCGGCCAAGGAGTTCCTCGAGTCCGCGATCCATGCCGAGCTCAACATGTTGATCTCCGGCGGTACCGGCTCGGGCAAGACCACGCTGCTCAATGCCATCAGCCAGCTGATCGACCANNGAACTCGCTGCGTATGCGACCCGACCGGATCATCGTCGGAGAGGTCCGCGGCTCGGAGGCACTGGACATGCTCCAAGCCATGAACACGGGTCACGACGGGTCGCTCAGTACCTGCCACGCCAACTCGCCGCGTGACGCCGTTGCGCGTCTGGAGAGCATGGTCCTGATGGCCGGTATCGATTTCCCGATGCGCGCTGTCCGTCAGCAGATCTCTCGAGCTCTGGATCTGGTCGTTCAGATCGAGCGCTTCAGCGACGGTACCCGCAAGGTGACGGCGATCACCGAGGTCCAGAGGATGGAAGGCGAGACGGTCACCCTGCAAGACATCTTCGAATACCGGATGGACAAGGCTCACCCGGAGCTCGGCGGCACGCTCGTCTACTCCGGATTGCGTCCCGTCTCGGGCAAGTTTGAGCGCAATGGGGTGCCCCTGCCCAGCTGGATGGACGATCACAGCTTCTCTGACGGGCACGGAACTCCTGAACGCCAGGCCGCCGCACCGTACAGCGCGAGGCCGGCTCGATCCGATACCAGGAGGCTGGGTCGGTGAACCAAGGGATCGGGCGGCAACGCTGGTCTTTGGCTGGGGCGTCGCGATGAACAGCATTGGGGCCGAGATCGCGCTCAGTGTGGTCGTCGGCGCTCTGGTCGGCGTGATCGTGATTGCGCTGACGGGAAATCGGAACACAAACGTCGCCAAGCGCGTCAGTGCCTACGTGACTCCGACGCCGGAGATGCTGTCACTCGACCCGAAGCGGTCCTTGGTCGAGCGTGCGCTCGGCGATAAGCAAGCTCGCCAGCTTGCCCGCTCCCCGTGGATCGCCAGGGGCCGGGTTGAGTTGGAGGTCGCCGACATCAGGATCGGGCTCGAGCAGCTGTTCCTGATCGTGATCGTTGCGACACTTCTGGTGGGCTGGGCTGTGTCGGCAAGTACGCACAGTCTCCCTGCTGCTGCGCTCGGGCTGTTTGTGCCGGTCGTCGCCCAGCAGGTGGTGAAGTTCATGGCGTCGCGTCAGCGACGTGCGTTTTCAGAACAGCTACCTGACAACCTCGCCGTGCTGGCGTCCGCCATGCGTGCTGGTCAGACGTTCATCGGGTCGTTGCGCTCCGTGCTCGAGGACGCGCCGGAGCCGTCGCGTCGCGAACTCGGGCGCGCGGTTCTGGACGAGCAGATCGGCGTCCCGCTCACGGAGGCGCTGACCCACGTTACCGAGCGCATGCGCAGCGAGGACTTCCAGCACGTCACGATCGTCGCCTCGCTGCAGCGCGAGACCGGCGGCAACACCGCCGAGGTGATCGACATGGTCGCGCACACGGTGCGCGAGCGCATGGAGATTCGCCGCATGGTCCGGGGCCTCACCGCACAGGGACGGCTCTCAGGGGGCGTGCTCTCGCTGCTGCCGGTTGGTCTGCTGATCCTTATCTCGGTGATCAACCCGACCTACGTACATCCACTGTTTCATACCACCGAAGGGCTGATCGGCCTCGGTATCGGTATCGGCCTCGTGGTCCTCGGCGGGCTCGCGATCCGCAAGATCGTCGACATCAAGGTTTGAGAGGGGCTGAACTAACGTGTACCTCTATCTAGTTTTTGGAGCACTGTGTCTTGGGGTCGCGTTCGTTGCGGCTATGAACGCAGCCCGCAGGGGTCGTCGCGCGACGGTCTCGCGGATCGCGACGATCATCGACTACGGCACCCAGAACGTGCTGGGCGGTGCGTCGAGCGAGGCCAGTAGCTTCATCGACGCTGAGCCCACACAGTCGGCCTTCGCAACTGCCGCAGAACGGCTCGGAGGACTGTTCTCCGGTCGCCTGGTTTCGCTGAGTGAGGATGAGATCCGGGATCAGCTCATCGCGGCCGGCCTCTATACGATCTCGCCGCGCACGGTCATCGGCTACCGCTTGCTGGCCACCGTATTGCTGCCCGCGCTGGTGTACGTGGCGTTTGGCGTGCATAGCCTGAGCGGGGTCCTGATGGTCGCGATAGCGGCATTCGCCGGTTGGATCCTGCCGCTGACGATAATCCAGCGCCAGGCGCGTCAGCGTGTCGACACGATCGATCGCAGCCTGCCGGATCTGATTGACCTACTTTGCGTAATGGTCGAGGCAGGGCTCTCCTTCCCATCCTCGTTGCGGATGGCATCCGAGCAGTTCGGCCCACCGCTGAGCGACGAGCTCAGGCTCACCCTGCAGGAACAGACGATGGGTCTGGGGGTGGATGAAGCGCTCTCGCACATGGCAGATCGCGCCGACACGCCGGCCATGAAGGCCTTTGTCCGCGCGATGTCCCAAGGAGAGAAGATGGGTATCTCAACCGGCCAGATCATGCGCAACCTTGCCGGCGAGATGCGCAACAGGCGCCGCTCCAGGGCGGAGGAGAAGGCTCAGAAAACACCGGTGCTGATGCTGTTCCCGCTCGTCTTCCTGATCTTCCCGGCAATGTTCATCATCCTGATGACGCCGGCAGTGATCAATCTGATCAACGGCTTCAAGGGCACCTAGGACGAGCCTGGCAGCATGCTGGCGTAGCCCCGATGCGTTCCGCGGACGGGTTGGGTTGCGCTGCATCGCCTCTGGTTCGCAGCATCGAGCGAGTGCCGTCAAGGACGTTTTCCTGCGGCCGCGGTTAACGGAAACGGCCCAGTTCCTTCGGAACTGGGCCGTTTCCGTTGCGGATCGGTGACCCTCAACCAAGTGCCAAGACGTCTGGCTCAGAGGCTGCTGGCTACTGACGAGAGCTCGGTCTTGATGCCGTTGCTGAGCAAGTGCAGAGCGGCAATCGCGACGATCGCGATCAGCGCGAGGATCAGAGCGTACTCGGTAAGAGCCTGGCCTTGGTCCTTGTCTAGCGCGCGATAGAAGGCGATTTGTAGGCGGGCGGAAAGCTTCAACATAGATAACGATTTAGCCACGCTTTAGTCAACTCCTTCTTTCTGATTGTGGTCCGTCACTCGCACCCCGCGTCCGTGCAGTCCTGCGGAGCCATATTCAAAACATCCGGCTGCTGCGCCGGGATCCAATCTAACGCGACGTCGTGAGGAGCGCCGCAGCTCTACAAACTCGTCGCTCTCGACCGACACCAAAAGCCAATGGGGCCGGTTCTCACGAGAACCGGCCCCATTGCTAAGTCATACAAGGTGAAACTGCGACTTACGTCTAGAGGCTGCTGGCCACTGACGAAAGCTCGCTGTTGACGCCATTGCTGAGGAAGTGCAGAGCGGCGATTGCGACGACTGCGATCAGCGCGAGAATCAGGGCGTACTCGGTGAGTCCCTGGCCCTCCTCCTCGTCAAACGCGCGATAGAACGCGAGCTGAAGGCTGGTGAGAAGCTTTGACATTGATTTTTCACCCCCCTTCGTCTCTACGATCGATCGAACCCTTGCTGCTGATTGACACTTCGGCAGCATCCCGTCGGAAGCTCATATACGGCATCCGCTCTCTGAAACCTGCCTGCGGTTTTCAGATCTGCGGAGCGGACTCAAGCTATGGCCTATTCATCGGTGAAAACGGCGCGAGCCTTGAGCGATGCATGAAAAAAACCTGGACAGTTGTTGTAGGAGTCACCGGGTGCGGGGGCGAAAGCCCTGTAGAACGGGGAAAACTCGACTTGAGCACGGCACGTGGCCGGCTCCAATACGCAGCCAGACGCGGAGGCTCGGTTCAATTGTCGGTCACACATATGAGTAGCGGGGAGAGCTCGGGGGGTGCTACTCCGAGATCAGCGGGTGGCGCAGAACTGCCAGTGGGCGGCGGTAGCCAGAAGCGATCGTCAGCGGCGCGAGCGCGAGACTGGATCGAGGCGCGAGCCTTGTTCATTGTCGCTGTGTCAGCTGTGCTGATTCTCACGCTCGCCGGGATACCCCAGCACCTCGCCCAGGATGGCTGGCTGGCACTGGTGGCCGGGCGGCTGGTGGCGAGCCACGGGATTCCGCACCATGACTACTTCACGGTGATGGCGCACGGTGAACATTGGGTCGACCAGCAGTGGTTGGCTCAGTTCGTGATGTACGAACTACAGCGCCTGGGAGGGCTGCAGTTGCTGACGGTCGTATACGTGTTGATCACGACCGCCGCTTTCGGTGCGGCGATCGCTGTGGCTCGGCGCCTCGGTGGGGAGGATCTGCACGTCTTGGCGATGCTGCCGCTGGGCGCGTTCTTCTACCTCGTGACTGCGGTTTCGATTCGCACGCAGGGCCTTGCGTATCCATTGTTCATCGCGACGCTCTACCTGCTTGCGACAGACGTTCGCGCGGACACGCCGCGCAGGCGTACATGGCTCGTGCTTCCGATCTTGATCGTGTGGGCGAACCTCCATGGGTCTGTCACGGTCGGCGTAGGACTCGCTGTGCTCTACGGGCTGCTCCAGCTCGTCAGGTATCTACTCGCGCGCGTAGGTGGCGCCCAGGCCGTTCTACAGGCTCTGGCGTTCGTGGTCATTCCGCCGCTGACGTTGTTTGCGACCCCCTACGGCAGCTCGATCGTGCACTACTACCGACTGACGCTGCTCAACTCGAACTTCAGCAAGCTGGTAACCGAGTGGCGGCCCGTCACTTCGATCCCGATCCTGGCGGTCCCGCTGTTCGTGCTGGTCGCTGGCGCTGCATACACGCTGCTACGGACCTGGCGGCGCACGCCCGCGTTCGACGCGTTGGTCCTGGTTGCGCTGGCGATCGGCGCGATTGATGCGGTCCGCAACGTCACCTGGTTCGGGCTCGCGGTGATGGTGCTGCTTCCGGGTGCCGTGAGCAAGCTACGGGGCGGCAGGCCGGCGCCGCTGCGTCGCGCGAGGATCAACCGCCTGCTCGCGATCACTCTGGCCACGCTGGCGCTGCTGACGACGCTGGTTATCGCGACGCGCCCCGACAAATGGTTCACGAGCACGTATCCGGCTCGAGCGATCCCAACGCTCGAGCGACTGATCGCGGCTGATCCACAGGCCAAGGTATTTGCCGACGTCCACTATGCCGACTGGCTGATCTGGGAGGAGCCGCGGTTGTTCAGCGGGCGCGTGGCATACGACACCAGCCTCGAACTGCTGTCGATCAAGAAACTCTCGGCAGTCGGCGCGCTTGCGGGATTCCGGGGCAAGGGCACGCCAACCGTGCTCAAGCCCTACCGAATCTGGATGCTGAACCCGACTAACAAGGTCGGCAACCGAACGCTGCTCGCTCAGCCGGGCGTGCACGTCAGCCTCAGGAGCAAGCTGGTGCTCATCGCGACGTACGCGCCCACGAGCCGGGGATGAACCCTGTGGGCCGCGTGGCGCCCCCTGCGCAGATCGAGCAGGGCGCCGCCGCCCCGGGCGTTCGGGGCCGCCGCGCCAACCTCACCGTCGCGCTGGAGCAGGGAATGCTTGGCTTGTTCCCGGTCGTGGTCTTTATCTGGCTGGCCGTGTATGTGCTCGCAGGTCCGAGCAACAAGATCGCCGTCGACTTCCACGACGCGTTCTACGTGGCGGGCTACCGGGTGCTGCATGGCGGCGATCCCTACGCATGGACGTCCAGTGCGATCCGAGGTGGCGTCGCATTCGTTTACCCAGCTCTCTCGGCGCTGCTGTTCGCTCCCTTCGCCCTGATTTCGAGTAGCGCTGCGGGCGTTCTGTTCACGCTCATTTGCATGGCGATAGCGCCGCTTGCCTTGTGGGTGCTAGGCATCCGTGACTGGCGGATTTACGGCGTGACCTTGATCTGGCAACCGGTTTTCAGCGCCTGGCAGACCGGGAACGAGTCAATTCTGCTTGCCTGCTTTGTCGCGCTGGTCTGGCGCTATCGCGACAGACCGCTGGTGGCAGGACTGCTCACTGCGGTTGCGATCTCCCTGAAGCCGTTTGTCTGGCCGCTTGCGCTTTGGCTGCTCGTAACACGCCGCTGGCACGCCTCGGGCTATGGACTCGTTGGGGGACTCGTGATCAATCTGATCTCTTGGGCGGTGGTCGGCTTCAACAACATCAGCGTGTATCTGCGTGATTCCGCGACTGATGCGCGTGACAGCTGGCGCATCGGATACAGCGCCATCGCTGCCGCCGGCCATCTGGGCGCTACGCGCACGGCCGGCGAGCTGCTGCTGATCGTGATCTCGGCGGCGTTGGTGGTCGGGACCATCCACGTCGGCTTCGTCAAGCGTCGTGAGAAGCAGGCGTTGATCTTGGTTGTTGCGCTGACGCTCGCCGCGTCGCCGCTGGTCTGGACCCACTACTTCGTACTGTTGCTGATCCCATTGGCGCTCGCGAAGCCTCGTGTGAACTGGCTTTGGGTGCTCCCGATCCTGATGTGGGTCTGCCCCCCGTCGTTGCACGTGCGCGGCTGGCAGGAGCTGATTGCGTGGCTTGTGGCCGGCACGGTGCTCGTGACAACGAGCGGCACGGTCGCCACATGAGCACGGGCCGCAGATCGGAGAGTGGAGCAGCATGAGTGGCGTGGCTGGTAGGGCCGTGACGCCTGGGGCGGAGACCGAGCGGCCCTCCGAGCCGAGGTTCGCGGGCCGTCCCGCCTGGATCCTGGTCACGGTCGCCCTCATCACTGCAATGCTGGGGAAACTCGCGATTGTCGGCGACGACGCTCGCTGGCTGGCAGCGCTCGGTCACATCGTGGTGCGAGATCACGCGGTGCCGACCGGCGTCCCGTTCGCCGCGGCGTCGACCGCGCACTGGCCCAACACACTGGTTCTGGCTGAGTTGATCTTCTACTGGCTGGAACGAGCGATCGGAGATCAGGGACTGCTCGTAGCCCAGACGGTGGCGGTAGCCGCGGCCTTGACGATCCTCGCCTGGGGTGCTCGCGCCTCTGGCGCGAGCACCCCAGGGGTCTGCCAGTCACTGCTGCTTGTGGTCCTCGGGGCGCTGACCAGCTTCACGATTGCACGCGTGCAGATGTTCTCACTGATCCTGTTTCCGCTGCTGCTGGTGCTGCTTCGGGCCGACCAGCGTCAACCATCGCGCAGGATCTGGCTGGCGCTGCCGCTGCTGGCGGTGTGGGCGAACCTCCACGGGACAGCGCTTGCAGGACTGGCAATTCTATATCTATACCTGAGCTTTAGCCTTGTACGTGAAAAGCCAATCAGGGCGGGAGGACTGGCGGTCATGTCGCTGGTCGCGATGTGTGCGACGCCAGCGGGCGTGCGAAGTCTCGACTACTACTACGGGCTGACCACAAATCTCGCCGCGCGGCGGGGCGTCGGTCTCTGGGCGCCGCTCGGGACCGGACCGCTTGACCTGCTGCTGATCCTCGCCGGCGTCTGGATGGGCGTGCGCGCTTGGCGGGCCGCTCGGCCGCCGCTCTGGGAGCTCGTCGCTGTCGTGATTCTGGCCGCGTTGACCGTTCGGGCAGAGCGCAACGGAGTCTGGTTGCTGTTCCTGCTTGCGGCGCCCGCTGCGCACGCGAGCCGCGGCCGACGCAACTGGACCGGTCTGATTCCGCTGGCAGCTGCTGCCGCGGTCGCGTTGCTCGTTGCCGATGTGGTCGATTGGGCGGGGTCGGACGGATCAGCCCCGGTGGCGATCCAGCGCGCGGTCCAGATCGCAGACGGTTCACCGATCCTTGCTGACTCGCAGCCGGCCGAGGAGGTGGCGCTCGCCGGTGGCCGGATCTGGGCGGGCAACCCGATCGACGCCTTCTCGAAACGCGTACAGGCGACCTACCTGGATTTCATCGTCGGCGGCGCGGGCGGGCGTGCCGCGCTCGACTTGGCTCAGATCAAGGTCGTCGTAGTCGGCGCCGGTGACTCTGCGGACCGACTCGTCTCCCGAGATAGAGCCTTTAGAAAGGCTGAAGTCGTCGGAAACACGGATATCTACGTGCGTCGCGGCTGACAGCTTCCGTACTTCTTCCCGGGCGTAGCTGGCGGGGTTGTTAGACTGGCTAGGGACCCGAGATAAGGGACCAGAAATGTTTGAGCGATTCACCGAGCGTGCCCGCCAGGTTGTTGTATTGGCCCAAGAAGAGGCGAGGACGCTAAAGCACAATTACATCGGCACAGAGCACATCCTGCTCGGCCTGCTGCGCGAGGAAGAAGGCCTTGCCGCGCGTGTACTGGAATCGCTTGAGATCACCGTGGAACGGGTCCGCGCACAGGTTGTGCGGATCGTCGGCTCCGGTGAAGAAGTCACCTCCGGCCAGATTCCCTTCACACCCCGGGCCAAGAAGGTGCTGGAGCTCGCGCTGCGCGAAGCTCTGAGCCTCGGCCACAACTACATCGGCACCGAGCACATCCTGCTCGGCCTGGTCCGTGAGAACGAGGGCGTGGCGGCACGGATCCTGCTGGACTTCGATGCCGACTCCGAGAAGATTCGTAACGAAGTGATCCGGATGCTGTCCGGCCCCGGTGGCCGTCAGCGCAGTGGTGCCGGCAGCACCGCAGCGGCTGGTGCCGGTGCGGGCTCTGGCGAGGGCAAGAAGTCCTCGAAGCTGCTCGACCAGTTCGGACGCAACCTGACCAAGCTCGCCTCAGACGGCAAGCTCGACCCGGTCGTAGGTCGCGAGACGGAGATTGAGCGGATCATGCAGATCCTCAGCCGCCGCACCAAGAACAACCCGGTCCTGGTCGGTGAGCCCGGTGTCGGCAAGACGGCCGTCGTCGAGGGTCTCGCGCAGCGGATCACGAACGCCGATGTGCCCGAGCTGCTCAAGGGCAAGCAGATCTACACGCTTGATCTGGCCGCCCTGGTCGCCGGTTCCAAGTACCGCGGCGAGTTCGANNGGCGACATCATCCTGTTCATCGATGAGCTTCACAACTTGGTTGGCGCGGGCGCCGCCGAGGGTGCAATCGATGCTGCCTCGATCCTGAAGCCCGCGCTTGCCCGTGGCGAGCTGCAGACGATCGGAGCGACCACGCTTGAGGAGTTCCGCAAGTACCTGGAGCGTGACTCCGCGCTCGAGCGCCGGTTCCAGAAGATCGTTGTCGACCAGCCATCGAAGGATGAAACGGTCCAGATCCTCAAGGGCCTGCGCGACCGCTACGAGCAGCACCACAAGGTCAACATCACCGATGAGGCCCTGGTTGCTGCCGCTGACCTGGCGGACCGCTACATCTCCGATCGCTTCCTGCCCGACAAGGCGATCGACCTGATCGACGAGGCCGCTTCACGTATGCGGATCAAGTCGATGACCTCACCGCCCGTGTACCGCGAACTCGAAGACGAGATCGAGGAGACGCGTCGCGCCAAGGAAGCCGCGATTGAGGCGCAGGAGTTCGAGAAGGCCGCGAACCTGCGTGACCAGGAGCGTCGCCTGACTCAGAAGAAGCGTGATCTGGCCGAGCAGTGGGAGGCCGGCGAGGCGACCGAGCGTCCCTCGATCGGTGAAGAGGAGATCGCTGACATCGTCTCGATGTGGACGGGGATCCCCGTCTTCAAGCTGACCGAGGCTGAGACCGCGAAGCTGATGCGCATGGAGGAGGAACTCCACAAGCGCGTGATCGGCCAGCACGCAGCCGTCGAGGTCATCTCCAAGGCGATCCGGCGCTCGCGCGCCGGTCTCAAGGACCCCAAGCGCCCGACCGGTTCGTTCATATTCCTGGGCCCGAGCGGCGTCGGTAAGACGGAGCTCGCACGGACGCTCGCCGAGTTCCTGTTCGGCGATGAGGACACGATGATTCGCATCGACATGTCCGAGTACATGGAGAAGCACGCCGTCAGCAGGCTGGTCGGCTCTCCTCCCGGGTACATCGGTTATGACGAGGGCGGTCAGCTGACCGAGGCCGTNNAAGGCGCACCCGGATGTCTTCAACATCCTGCTCCAGATCCTCGAGGACGGCCGCCTGACCGACGCGCAGGGACGCACTGTCGACTTCCGGCACACGATCGTGATCATGACGTCGAACATCGGCGCCTCTGAGATCGCGCGGAATACGCCGCTCGGCTTTGCGATCTCTGACGACGAGACCGGGATCACCTACGACGACATGAAGAACCGGATCATGGGCGAGCTGAAGCGCGTCTTCCGGCCCGAGTTCATCAACCGTATTGACGACGTGATCGTGTTCCACAAGCTTGCGAAGGACGAGATCAAGCAGATCGTCGATCTGCTGCTGCTCCGCATCCGCCAGTCGATGGCAGAACGCGATCTGCAGCTCGAGCTCTCTGACGAGGCCAAGGATCTGCTTGTCGAGAAGGGTTGGGATCCGGCGATGGGTGCCCGTCCGTTGCGGCGCGCAATCCAGCGCTACATCGAGGATCCGCTCGCCGACTTCGTCTTGCGCGCTCAGGTCCCCGAAGGTTCGACCGTGCTGGTCGAACCGGGCGATCCCGATGCGCCCGAGGGTGCGGACAACCCCGAGGTCAAGCTCACGGTCATTCAGTCAGCTCCGAAGCCCACGCCCGTCGGCGTTGGTGCGGAGGGCGGCGCGGATGAAGCCGAGACCGGCGACGCGGAGTCACATGACTCCACCGACGCCGGCAACGACGAGTCGTAGCTTTCCGCTGCACATCAGCCACTTTGGGCCGTACGTCAGGGATGTGACGTAGGCTCGGCTGATGGCAGCGGCAAAGACCATTCACGTCTGTTCGGCCTGCGGGCACGAGACCCCGCGTTGGGTCGGGCAGTGTCCCGGCTGCGGTGAGTGGAACACGCTAGTCGAGGAGTTACGTGCCCGACCGACCGCGGTGGGCGGAGTTCGCGCTCAGCGGGCTGCCGGCGCCGTGAAACCCGTGGTGCTGGGTTCGGTGTCCGCGCAGGAGCACGCGCGGCTGAGCACCGGCATCGGTGAGCTCGACAACGTCCTGGGCGGCGGTTTGGTGCCGGGCTCTCTGGTCCTGATCGGCGGCTCCCCCGGCGTCGGCAAATCGACCCTCACGACGATGGCGCTCGCGAATCTTGTCGCCGCGGGCCGCAGCACCCTGTACGTGTCGGCCGAGGAGTCTGCCGCGCAGATCAGGCTGCGGGCGGAGCGGCTGCGGGGCGGCGATGCGCTCGCAATCCCAGTGATAGCCGAGACCGATCTGCACACCGTGCTGGCGACGCTTGAGAGCGAGCGGCCGGAGGTCTGCGTGATCGACTCGGTGCAGACACTCAACTGCTCGGATCTGACCAGCGCGGCCGGGTCGGTGGCTCAGGTGCGTGAGGTCGCGTCGGAGATCATGCGGGTCGCCAAGACCAACCGGATCGCGGTGTTGCTTGTCGGTCACGTGACTAAGGACGGCGCGCTCGCGGGACCTCGGGCGCTGGAGCACCTGGTTGACTGCGTGCTGCAGTTCGAGGGAGAGCGCGAGCGCACCTACCGCACCGTGCGAGCGATCAAGAACCGCTTCGGCTCGACCAATGAGGCCGGCGTGTTCGAGATGCGGGACGACGGTCTCGTCGAGGTGCTGGACGCGTCTGCCCGCTTCGTGGCTGAGGCCACGCGCGCGCCCGGCAGCGTCGTACTGGCCGCCATGGAGGGCACGCGACCGCTGCTGGTGGAGGTGCAGGCGCTCGTATCGCCATCAGAGCTCGAGATGCCGCGCCGGGTGGTGGCTGGGATCGACCGCAACCGGCTGGCGCTGGTGCTGGCGGTACTCGGCCGCCATGCCGGCATCGGTCTTGGCGCCTCCGATGTGTTCGTGAACGTCGTCGGTGGCGTGAGAATCGACGAGCCGGGAGCGGATCTCGCGGTCGCCCTGGCCGTTGCGAGCGCCGCCAAGGGAACCGCTTTGGCATCCGCGCAAGGCAATCCGCTGGCCTGCTTCGGAGAGCTCGGTCTCACGGGTGAGTTGCGCAGCGTCGGTCATGCCGAGCGTCGCCTCGCGGAGGCTGCCAAGTTCGGTCTGGAGCCGGTGCTCGAGCCGGGGCGCTGCAGGACCTTGAGGGAAGCGGTGCAGCAGGCGCTTGGGCGTGAGCGCCCAGCGCTCGCGAGGGCGTAACATCAAAAGCCTTATGGCTTCTCGATCCGGGGAAGAGTTCCGAGACGAACTCGAGTCTCGCCAAGAGTCCCGGATGGTTCGGGCTCTTGAGATGGTTGCGCCTGGAACGGCGCTGCGCGAGGGTCTCGACAACATCCTGCACGCCCACACCGGTGGGCTGATCGTGATCGGCGACGCCGACGACCTTTCGTTCCTCTTCTCAGGCGGAATCAAGCTCGACCTCGAATATTCGCCCGCGTTGCTCTATGAGCTCGCCAAGATGGACGGCGCGATCGTGCTCAGCGCAAACGCGACCAAGATCGCCTACGCCAACCTCCAGCTGACCCCAGATCCGACGATCCACACGATGGAGACGGGCACGCGGCACCGCACGGCTGAGCGCGTCTCGAAGCAGACCGACGCGCTCGTGGTGGCGATCTCCGAGCGGCGTGAGGTCGTCTCGCTCTACGTGGATGGCACCAAGTACATCCTTGCGGACATCCCGGTGGTTCTGGCCAAGGCCAACCAGGCACTCGCGACGCTCGATAAGTACCGCAGCCGCTTGGATCAGGTTTCCACGCGCTTGACCGCACTTGAGTTCGAAGGTGGCGCCACCCTGCACGACATCCTCACCGTGCTGCAGCGCGTCGAGCTTGTGACGCGCATGGCTGTTGAGATCGAGCGTTACATCGTCGAACTGGGCACCCAGGGGCGCCTGATTGAGATGCAGCTCGACGAGACGATGCTCGGCGTGGCCGCAGAGAAGGCCGCGCTGGTGCACGACTATCTGGTTGAAGACACCGACGAGGCCTTCCACGACGCGTTTGAACAGCTCGTGCGTCTGGCGCATCAGGACCTGCTGGACTTTGGGCGCCTCGCTGAGCTGCTCGGTTACGACCGCAAGCTCAACACGCTCGACTATCCGATCTCACCGCGCGGGATCCGCATTTTGGGTCGCATCCCGCGGCTGCCGAAGCTTGTTGTCAAGCGGATCATCGACGAGTTCGGTGGTCTCGAGGAGCTGCTGGCCGCGACCGACGGTGAACTTGAGACCGTCGACGGAGTCGGCGAGATCCGCGCCAAGGACATCCGCGAGGGGCTGCGCCGACAGCAGGAGATCAACCTCGTGGACCGCTACCTGCAAACGTGAAATCGTCTCGCCTGTCAGGCATGTCGGGCGTGCAAGCCAAGGAGGACATCATTCCCGGAACAGTCGAAGAACGCCTGCTGGAGGCCGAACTGGACCCCGATTCAGATCTCGACGTCGAACTGGACGCCGAGGCTGACGTTGTCGACGGCACCGACGCCGACGCCGACGGCGACGGCGACGCCGAC
>PLES01000045.1 GCA_003137075.1 Solirubrobacterales bacterium | reverse complement strand
ACATCTGACCTCTTCGCGGGCACCTACGCGCGCGGCGGGGCCGCGGAGGCCGTCTGCGGCCAGGCGTGGCTGAACGCGATGTTGCGGGTTGAGGCTGCCCTCGCCCGCGCCTGTGCCGGCGAAGGGCTGATTACCGACGCGGCTGCCGAAGCGGTCGAGCGCGTATGCGCCGCGGCGCTGGACGGCGGTATCGATCTTGAGCTGATCGCGGACGCGGGCGCTGAGCACGCAACCCCGGTGGTGTCACTGGTCAATGAGCTGCGCTCGCGCGTCGGTCCGGACTTCGCCGCCGCGGTCCATCTGGGCGCGACCAGCCAAGACATCATCGACACGGCGGCGATGCTGCTGGTCAGGGACGCCGTGGCGATCATGACGCAGGACGCACGTGCCGCGGCCGGCGCCTGCGCGCTCTTGGCCCAGCTGCATGCCGAGACACCGGCGCTGGGTCGCACGCTGCTGCAGCCGGCCCTGCCCACGACCTTCGGGCACAAGGCCAGCGTCTGGGCGGCGACGATCACAGAGGCGCTCGATTCGCTTGAGGCGGTGGCGGCCGATGCGGCGGCCGTGCAGATGGGTGGCGCTGTGGGCGGGCGCCCCCCTGCGGTGGGCGCCCGCGTTGCCCAGGAACTTGGCATGGTCCAGCCAGGCCTGGCCTGGCACACCAACCGGGTTCGCGTGGCCCGGACCGCGGCGGCCCTCGGTGTGCTCGCGGGGGCCTTGGGCAAGGTCGCGCGTGACGTCACGCTGCTCGCTCAGGGCGAGGTCGGGGAGGTCCACGAGGGCGGCCCGCCGGGCCGCGGCGGCTCCTCGGCGATGGCGCACAAACACAACCCGGTAGCGGCGGTCTCGGTGCTCGCCTGTAGCCGCCGCGTGCCGGGACTGGTGGCAACGATGCTCGCCAACATGGAACAGGAACACGAGCGTGCGGCGGGAGCCTGGCAGGCCGAGTGGGGCACGCTCAGCGAGTTGCTGTCACTGACCGGCTCGGCCGCCGCCTGGGCAGCCGACCTTACGACGAACCTCCGGGTTGACCCAGAGCGGATGCGCGCGAACCTGGCCGAGCTGGCGGGCACGGAGCAGTTGTGACGCCGGTCGCGCTCGACCACCAAGCCGTCGGCGCCGAGACGGCGCCGACGGTGCTGTTCGGTGGCTCGTTGGGAACCACCAGGGCGATGTGGGAGCCGCAGGTCACGGCGCTGTCGCCGCGGCTGCGCACGATCGCCTACGACCATCGCGGGCACGGCCGCTCGCCAGTACCGGCGGGCCCATACGAGATCGCTGAGATGGGATCCGATGTGCTCGCGCTGCTCGACAGCCTCGGGCTTGAGCAGGTCTCCTATGTGGGGCTTTCGATCGGCGGCATGGTCGGGCAGTGGCTGGCCACCAACCACCCTGAACGGATCGATCGTCTTGTGTTGCTGACGACCTCCGCTTACCCCGATCCAAGCGGAGCGTTCGCCGAACGGGCGGCGATCGTCCGTAGCGCGGGCACTGCCGAAGTCGTAGCCGACGCGGTGGTCTCGCGTTGGTTCACCGCGCACTGGATCGACTCGCACACGCAGGCGGTAGGCGCTCTGCGGGCGATGATCGCCGCGACGCCGGCCGAGGGTTACGCCGGCTGCTGTGAGGCGATCTCAGCCTTCGACTTGCGGGACCGGCTGGTGAAGATCGTCGCTCCGACACTCGTGATCGCGGGCGCGCAGGACCCGGCGATGCCGCCAGAGCACCAGCAGGCGCTCGCCGCCGCCGTGACCGGGGCCAAGCTTGAGATCATCGAAGACGCCGCGCACCTGCCGAACATCCAACACCCGGAGACCGTGAACCGCATGATCGCTGAGCACCTGGGAGTCGAGCTGTGACCGACGATCGCTATGAGCAGGGCATGCGTGTCCGCCGCGAGGTCTTGGGGGACGAGCACGTGGACCGAGCGGTCGCGAATACCACTGAGTTCACACAACCGTTCCAGGACTTCATCACGGAGACCGCCTGGGGCAGCATCTGGGCTCGCGACGGCATCGACCGCCGCAGCCGCAGCATGATCACGCTGGCCGTGCTGACGGCACTGGGACGTGAGCACGAGATCGCGATGCACGTTCGCGCGGCACTCACCAACGGCCTCACCAAGGAAGAGATCGGTGAGGTGCTGCTGCACACCTCGGTCTACGCCGGCGTGCCGGTCGCCAACCGCGCGTTCGCGATCGCCCAGCAGGTCTTCGATACTCTCTGAGGGCTACGTCAGAGTGAGACTTAGGTCGTAGTCCGAGTCCTACCTAGGTCTTAAAACATCCCTGGAAAGTGGGGCCTTGCGCATGTTGCGTGAGCTTCTGGGCATTCGTACCCTGAGGTAGATGAACGAGTCTGCCGTTACAGCACCCCGGGGCTGGCTCTCGCCCCAGATCCTGCTCGGCTTGGGCGGGCTGCTGAGCTTCGTGTTCGTGCTGATCCGCGTCAACACGGTCTACGAAGGGCTGCCTGCGCACCCGCTGTTTGTGCACATACCCGTGATCCTGATCCCCACCGTCGCCGTCGGCGGCCTGATTCTGGCGGTAAGACCGTCTTGGTTTGAGCGCCATTCCGATTGGCTCTGCGCGCTGACCGTCTTGACGCTGGCTGCACTAGACCTGACGATGAACGCCGGCGACGCACTGCGTGGCGACCTGGGGCTCTACGGCAACGGCACCGTTGCCAACCTGATCTCACGGCACGCCCACGCCGCAGGCATCCTGCGGATCTTCCTGATCGCCTTCACGGCGGTCTTCATCATCGCGGTCGCGCTCGACCGCCACCGTCGCGGACGGGTCACGGGGATCGGCTGGATCGACGCCATCATCGGTGGCGCGCTGGGTGCACTTCACGGAGTCAAGCCCGCGCGGGTCGTGCTCGGCGTGCTGGCGCTCGGCTGCCTCTACTTTGTATTCCTCACCGGCGACCTCGGCGCGAGGGCTGTCTGGCAGGGACGGCTCAACGCTGCGCACGGCTTCGTCGGCGCGGGCAAACCTGGCTACGGCGGCGCGCCAGCGGGCGCGCCATAACCGTAACTCGACCCCCGCATTCCTGATGAGCGATACCAGCACCAGGCGTTACCTTGCGACCAAGGTCCCCGAAATCACCCTGATGTTCTGGGTGTTGAAGCTGCTGACCACCGGTATGGGCGAGGCGATGTCTGACTTCATGGGCGATCACAGCGTCCCGATCGCCGCTGTCGTCGGAATCAGCGGCACGCTCCTGGCGTTGCGTCTCCAGCTGAGCCAGAAGACCTACAAGGCTCCGTACTACTGGTTCGTGGTGATGATGATCGCCGTATCCGGAACGATGCTGGCCGACGCGATCCACGACGGCGCGAGCATCCCTTACCCGGTCACGACGATCGGCTTTGGCCTCTTCACCGCGATCGTCTTCTGGCGCTGGTACCGCAGCGAGGGGACGCTCTCAATCCATACGATCGACACCCGCCGGCGCGAGCTCTACTACTGGTTCGCGGTGTTCGGCAGCTTCGCGCTCGGCACCGCGGCGGGCGACATGACCGCCACGACGCTGAACCTCGGGTTCTTCCATTCGATCCTGTTGTTCAGCGCGATCATGCTGATCCCGTTGCTCGGCTGGTGGAGGTTCAACTGGAACCCGATCTTCGCCTTCTGGTTCGCGTATATCGACACGCGCCCGATCGGCGCCTCGTTCTCGGATTGGTTCAGCAAACCCCACAACATAACCGGCCTGAACTTCGGTGATGGCCACACTTCGGGCGTGGCGCTGATCGTTTTCATCATGCTGGTCGGCTGGACGACGCTCAGCCGGCACGGCATCCAGGACAAGGGCGGCGACGCGCTGCCAAGCCATGCGGTTGAACCGCACCTCGGGCCAGCGCTCGCGCCGGACCCGGAGTAGCGCGAACATACAGAGCCGATGAGCGACCGCTCCGATGAGCTCCTGTTCACCTGGCTGAACCAGCGCGTCGAGCGCCTGACGGCTCTGTCCGCTCGGCACCGGCTACTCACTGACCTCGTGCTGGCACTGCTTGCGGCTGCGGCCAGCGTCGCCGGCCTCGCGGTTCAGCACCGGGTCTCGGCTCAGCTCCTGGTCTTCTGCGCGGCGCTGACGTTGCCACTGCTGATCCGCCACAGTAGCCCGGCGATTTGCTTCGCAGGGGTCGCGCTGGCGGCGTCCCTGCAGTGGCTGCTCTCGGGGCCGCAACTCGCCGACGTCTCGGTTCTGATCGCGCTCTATTGGGTCTGCGAGGAGAGCGAGCCCCGCACTATGGCGGCGGCGCTGGTCACGGCCGAGGTGGGCGCGATCATGGTGGCGCTGCGCTGGGAGCCTTCCGAGCGGCTCAAGTACTGGGTCGGTCTGTCCGGTCTGGCGGTGGCAGCGGGCGCGCTCGGAATCATGATCAGGCAGCGCCGGGAGCTGCTCGAGTCGTTACGCGAGCGAGCGGCGCGGCTCGAACGCGAACGCGATCAACAGGGCCAGCTTGGTGCGGCGGCTGAGCGGGCCCGGATCGCCCGCGAGATGCACGACATCGTCTCGCACAACCTGACCGTGATGATCGCGCTTGCGGATGGCGCGACCTACGCGTTGGACGCTTCCCCGAGTCGTGCCGCTGACGCGGTCCAACGAGTTTCCTCGACTGGTCGTCAGGCGCTGCTCGAGATGCGCAGGCTGTTGGGCGTACTGCGGGATGACACTTTGGCGGAACCGCTTGAGCCGCAGCCGGGCCTGGAACGCCTCGATGAGCTGCTGGCGCGGGTTGGGGCCGCAGGGATCCCGGTAGACGTCGATATCGACGGAGATCCACAGGCGCTTGCGCACGGTGTCCAGCTGGCAGTCTTCCGCGTTGCCCAGGAGGCGCTGACCAACACGCTCAAGCATGCCGTTCGCCCGACGACGGCGCGGCTGGCGCTGCATTGCCACGCGGGTCAGGTCGATCTCGACGTCACCAACACCGGAGAGGCGCTCGGCACTCGTGAGGCGCTCGCCATTCCGTCACACGGGGACGGGCGCGGCCTGCGCGGCATGCGGGAGCGGGCCGCCGCCTACGGTGGCGACCTCGAGGTCGGCCCCACCGACGACGGCGGTTGGCGTGTGCATCTGCACCTGCGCTCAGAGGTGGTCGCGTGAGCAGCTCAGTTCTCCTGGCCGACGATCAGGAGCTGATGCGGATGGCCTTTCGCATGGTGATTGAGAGCCAGAGCGACCTGGCGGTGGCCGGTGAGGCCGCGACTGGAACCCAGGCGGTTGCGGCGACGCTCGAGCTGCGTCCCGACGTGGTCCTGATGGACGTTCGCATGCCGCAGATGGACGGGGTTGAGGCCACCCGCCGGATCGTCGAGTCGGGCTCTGAGAGCCGCGTCATCATCCTCACCACGTTCGACCTGGACGAGTACGTCTATTCGGCGCTGCGGGCCGGGGCCAGCGGCTTCCTGCTCAAGGACACTCCGCCGGCCGAACTGCTCTCGGCGATCCGGGCGGTCGCCGCCGGCGACGCGGTGGTGGCGCCAAGCATCACCAAGCGCCTGCTCAGCGCCTACGCCAAGCGTCTGCCGGCCCACGCGCCCGGCTCCGGCGTCGCGGACCGCGCCGCTCCGGAGCAGCGTGATCTGCTCTCGCAGCTCACAGCCCGTGAGCAGGAGGTGCTGCTGCTGGTCGCACGCAGCCTCTCAAACGCCGAGATCGCAGCCGAGCTGGTGCTCTCGGAGGCGACGGTCAAGTCACATGTGGGCCGAGTGCTGGCCAAGCTGGACCTGCGCGACCGCGTGCAGATCGTCGTGTTCGCCTATGAGAGCGGCCTGGTGACGCCAGGGGCCTCGCGCTTGTGACTGTGACGACGTGCCGGGGCGCGTCGTCGAGCTCAGCTCAGAGGCCCGGGGGCCGCGCTGTCGAGTCGCGGATGATGAGCTGGGTCGCGAGCTCGACGTGCAGTGCCTCGAGGCGGCGGTTCTCAAGCAGACGCGTGAGCAGGCTGACGGCCATCCGCCCCATCTCCGCCAACGGCTGACGGACTGTCGTGAGCGCCGGGGTCACGAGTTCGGCTTCGATCGTGTCGTCGAACCCGACGATCGAGAGGTCATCGGGGACCTTGAGCCCGTGCGCCATCGCGGCGTGCAGCACGCCGATCGCGATCTGGTCGCTGAACGCGAAGATCGCTGTCGGCGGCTCTGAGAGGCCGAGCAGCTGCTCGGCAGCGGCGCGCCCGCCGATGACGTCGAACGTCGACTCGACCACCAGCTGCGGGGATGGCATCACGCCACCGGCTGCGAGTGCCGCGTTGTAGCCGCGGGTGCGCTCCTCGGTTGCGAGCATCCCGCGCGGGCCGGTGATCGCCGCGATCCGCGTATGCCCGAGTCCGAGCAGGTGGCTGACGACCGCGTATGCGCCCGAGAGGTTGGCCGCTGACACCGTTGGAACCTGGCCATCGAGCCGCTCGCGCGGGTCGACTACGACAAACTGGAAGCCGTGGGTCATGAGCGTCTGTAGCTCGGCGGGGGTCTCCTCGGGCAGGATCAGCAGCCCGCCGTCAGTGGTGCCGTGCACGAGCCGGTTGAGCAGCGAGACTTCGCGATCGTGCTCGTGCAGCGTCGGGCAGAGCACGATCCGCATATCGCGCTCGTAGAGGGCGTCGGTCGCTCCCGCGACGATCTCCGAGAAGTAGGCCGGGTGGATCCTTGGCACCGTCACCCCGACCAAGCCGGTGCGGCCACTCGAGAGGCCACGCGCGGAGCGGTTGGCCGAGTAACCGTGATCGCGCACCACGCGTTCGACCGTGACGCGCGTCGCATCGGACACGTAGCCCCTGCCGTTCACCACGCGAGATACGGTCGCGATCGAGACGCCCGCGATCTCGGCGATCTCGCGGATCGTCGCGCCGCGGCCCTCACCGGTCACCGGACTCACGCCCGCCGCCCGCCGGTCTGCATCTTTGCCCCGTTACAGCGAATCACGTCTGTAACGTTACACAATCGGTCTCGTATTTGCACTAAGTTAATTGCATAAAATTGTGTTAGGCCCCGTAAACACTGAGGAAATTGGGGCTTGACACTTCGGAAACGACAGGTTACCGTTTCCGCACCAGCCGCTTGGCTGGGTGGCAGTTCGCTGCCAGCAGTGAGGGGAGGAGAGATAGCAGTGCGGTTTTTAGTCCGACGACTCGGGTTCTACTTGGTCGCTGCCTGGGCGGCAGTGACGGTCAATTTCTTCATCCCGCGTGCCATGCCTGGCAACGCGGTCGATTCGATGATGGCCAAGTTCCCCAACCTGCAGCCAAACGCTCAGAAGGCGCTGGAGGCGGAGTTCGGTGTCGGCCACCAGGGCAGCCTGCTGCACCAGTATTGGATCTACCTCGGCAACCTCGCCCATCTCAACCTGGGAACGTCCGTCAGCCTCTACCCGGACAAGGTCACGAGCGTGCTGGCGACCACGGTGCCATGGACGCTCGCGCTGGTTGGTACGGCCACGGTCATCAGCTTCGCGCTCGGCACTTTGCTGGGAATCTTCGCCGCCTGGCGGCGGGGTGGCTGGCTCGATCGGTCGCTGCCGGCCTTCACCTTCCTACAGGCGACCCCCTACTTCTTCCTGGCGTTGATCGCGATCGAGTTCTTCTCGAGCGACCTGCACATCTTCCCGATCAGCGGCGGCTACACGCTCGGCCTGCTGCCCGGCTGGAACTGGACCTTCATCTGGAGCGCGATCGATCACTCGCTGTTGCCGGCGTTGACGATCATCGCCACCTCGATGGCCGGCTGGATGCTGCAGATGCGCAACGTCACGATCACGACGATCGGCGAGGACTACGTGCTGGCCGCACAGGCGAAGGGCCTGAGCTCGCGCCGCGTGATCTTCACGTATGCGGCGCGCAACGCGATCCTGCCGAACATTGCGGGATTTGCGCTGGCGATCGGCTTCGTCGTCGCCGGGGCGCTTGTGATGGAGATCGTCTTCTCCTATCCAGGCGTGGGCCTGACGCTGCTCAATGCTGTGCAGGCGAACGACTACCCGTTGACCCAGGGGATCTTCCTGGTCATCTCATTCGCGGTGCTGATCGCCTGCATGCTCGCTGACTTGGTTTACGTTTTCGCTGATCCACGCGTGCGGACGAGGCAGGCTTACTGATGTCGATCGCAGCACCTCTAAAGGTCGACGAACGCGGTCAGCAGGCCGCGACGCGTAGCGCGGCACCGGTATGGCGGCGGCTGACGAAGTCGCTGCCGCTGAAGGCCAAGATCGGCGCGGTCATCTTCTCCTTCTTCATCCTGATCGCGATTATCGGACCGGCACTGGCGCCCTACGATCCGTCGGCCACGACGACGCAGGTACAGGCGCTTGCACCGAACATCCACCACCTGCTTGGCACGACGTCTACGGGGGAGGATGTGCTCTCGGAGCTGCTTGTCGGGATGCGCTCAACCGTGGTGCTGGGTTTGCTGACCGCCGCAATCGCCACGATCCTGGCGGTGATCGTCGGGGTCAGCGCCGGCTTCCTCGGCGGTGCCGCTGACGAAACGCTGTCGTTGATCGCCAACGTGTTCCTGGTCCTGCCTGCACTGCCGCTGTTGATCGTGGTGCTCGGCTATCTGCGGAACTCGGGCGAGCTGGCTGAGGCGATCGTGCTCAGCGCGCTCGGCTGGGCCTGGGGGGCGCGCGTGATCCGAGCCCAAACCTTGACTCTGCGCAACCGTGACTACGTCCTGGCTGCGAGAGAGACCGGCGAGCAGACCTGGCGGATCATCATCTTCGAGATCCTGCCCAACGAGGTAAGCCTGATTGCGGCGGGCTTCGTCTCGACCGTGCTCTACGCGATCCTCACGTCGGTCGCGCTCTCCTTCATCGGTCTTGCGAGTTTCTCCGGCTGGACGCTTGGCGAGATGCTCTACTGGGCTCAGGGTCAAGAGGCGATCCAGCTGGGAGCGTGGTGGTGGTACGTGCCGCCTGGCCTCTCGGTCGCGCTGCTGGGTACCAGCCTCGTGCTGCTCAACTTCGGCCTCGACGAGATCGGAAATCCGCGTCTGCGTGACGGTGGGCGCCGCAAGATCAAGGGTGCGCGCTGGCGCGCGTCAGATCCGACACCGGTCATCAGGGAGGCCTCATGAGCACCTCAGAAGAGACCGCCCCGGGCGTAGCGCCTGTGCCACAAGATGCGTCGTCGTCGCTGCCGGTCCTGGAGATCCGGAATTTCTCCATCTCTTTCGCGACCGAGTCCGGGGACGTCAAGGCGGTGCGCAACGTAGACCTCAGCCTGGCTCCCGGCGAGATCATCGGCCTCGCCGGTGAGAGCGGTTCGGGCAAGTCGACGCTCGCGCTCGGCGCCTGCCGGCTGCTGCGCCCGCCGGCGATCATCACCGGCGGCAGCGTCGTCTACCGAGGACGCCGCGTCGGGGCGGAGGGCGTTGAGATTCTCGATATGAGCCCGCATGCGCTGCGGGCCTTGCGCTGGCGAGAGATCGCGATCGTCTTCCAGAGCGCGATGAACGCGCTGAATCCAGTGCTGCGCGTCCAGGACCAGCTCGGCGACGTGATCGACGCCCACCTCGATATGTCTCGCGATCAGAAGCGCGAGCGACTCGACACGCTGCTCGACATGGTCGGCATCCCGCGCTCGCGGCTGCGCAGCTATCCGCATGAACTCTCCGGCGGCATGCGTCAGCGCGTGATGATCGCGATGGCGCTGGCCACCGACCCCGAGGTGGTGATCATGGACGAGCCGACAACCGCGCTCGACGTGGTCGTACAGCGGGAGATCCTGGCGGAGATCGCGGCGCTGCAGAAAGAGCTCAAGTTCGCGGTGCTGTTCATCACGCACGACCTCTCGCTGCTGCTGGAGATCGCAGACCGGATCGCGATGCTCTACGGCGGCCAGATGGTCGAGACCGGCAGCGGCGAGCAGATCCACCACCGCACCGCGCACCCTTATACGCGCGGGCTGCTGAACTCATTCCCGAGCGTGCGCGGCCCACGCCGGGCACTCGCCGGAATTCCCGGCTCGCCCCCGGACCCGCGTGATATGCCGCCCGGGTGCCCGTTCGGCCCGCGTTGTCGCTTCGCGAAACCTGAATGCAAGACGGTGGACATGCAGCTGCTGCCGGCAGAGGCCGACGATCCGCAGCATCTGACGGCATGTCCGTTCGTCAAACCCGGAGATATCGAGCCGACCCCCGTGACAGCGGCAGTGACCAGCGGAGCGGTTCCGTCATGAGCGATCCCAACACGATGAACAGCGCACCCGGTACCCATGAGCTCGGTCCCGTCGTGCTGGAGGCCAAGGGCCTCTACAAGGACTACAAGCTCGGCAGAGGTCGCAACGCGGCAGTGCTGTCGGCCGTGCGAGACGTATCGCTACAACTGCGACGCAGTTCGGTGGTCGCACTCGTCGGTGAGAGCGGCTCCGGCAAATCAACCGTTGCCAAGCTGCTCGCGGGACAGGAACATCCAACCAGTGGCGAGGTCCTGCTCGACGGCGAGCTTGTGCACCACTCGGGCCGCCGCGCATTCCGGGCTTACAAGAGCGAAGTGCAGATGGTCTTTCAAGATCCCTTCGCGTCGCTGAATCCGACTCACAAGGTCCGCTACCCGCTGGAGCGTGCGGTGCGCCTGCACCGCCCCGAGCTGGGTCGCGAGGCCGTGGCGCAGGAGCTGATCCGTGTCATGGATGAGGTCCGGCTCAGTCCTGCTGCCGAGTTCCTTGAGCGCTATCCGCATCAGCTTTCCGGCGGCCAGCGCCAGCGCGTTTCGATCGCCCGCGCCTTGGCGGTCAAGCCACGTGTACTGCTCGCAGACGAGCCGGTGTCGATGCTCGACGTATCGATCCGCCTCGAGGTGCTGGACGTGATCGATCAGCTGCGCGAGCGTTTCGAGTTGGCCGTGCTTTACATCACGCATGACATCGCCTCGGCGCGTTACTTCGCGAGTGAAACGCTGGTGATGTATGCCGGTGAGATAGTCGAGCGCGGGCCGTCTGAGGACCTCAGCCAGGAGCCGGCGCACCCGTACACCCAGCTGTTGCTGGCCGCGGCCCCGGATCCAGACCGGCTCGGTGCTCCGATCGACGAGCGACTTGCCCGCAGCGCAAGGCTCGCCGGCAACGCGCCCGTGAACACCGTCGGCTGCCGCTTCAGCGACCGCTGCCCGTTCGCCGATGACCACTGCCGCGCGGAGTCACCGCCCCTGCTGCCGATCGACGAGCATCGCTCGGCAGCCTGCTGGCGCCTCGATCTTGCAGCACCAAATCTTGTCCAAAGGCAACGGGAGGAGAGGAGCGTGGCCCTGCCTCAATGACCCGCATTTGAATCGACCCGCGACGCGACAGCACACTGCCGCGCCGGGGCCGAAACCGGCGGCGCGTGAGGCGCACGTGTCCGCCACGTTGAACTACTCACTGCAGTAAGAAAGGTACATCACCTAATGGAACCGAAGACCTATAGGCCATCGGTGCTGAAGCGTCGTGCTTCAGCCACCGTGGTCGCTGCCGCCGCTTCCGCGGCGCTGGTTGCAGCGCTCGTCGCGCCGGGCGCGTCGATCGCCGCTACTCACTCGGCGCATGCCGCGTCGGGCACGCCGCTGATCTTTGAGTCGAGCCCCGAGACGGGCTTCACGCCGGCTAACTACAACCCGTATGTGCAGTCAACCCCGGCATACCAGGCCGGCGCCGACTCCTTGATCTACGAGCCGCTGATGGACTTCAACCTCGCGAATCCCGCGGCGAAGCCCTATTACATGCTCGCCACCGCCTACGCGTGGGGGAACAAGGGCAAGTCGATCACCTTCACGATCCGTCAGGGCGTGAAGTTCAGCAACGGTACGGCGCTGACCTCGGCCGACGTGGCCTTCAGCTTCAACCTGCTGAAGCAGTACGCGGACGTCAACACGGCCGGCCTTGCGATCACCGGCGCCACCGCGTCGGGCAACGACGTCACGGTCACCTTCAAGAGCCCGCAGTACACCAACCTGCAGTCGATCGGCAACACGTACATCGTTCCGCAGTCGGTTTGGAGCTCAGTCGGCGATCCCGGAACGTATATCGATAGCAACCCGATCGGCACTGGTCCGTACACGGTCACCTCGACCGGTGCGGCCGGCATCACGCTGACCGCCAACCCCAGCTACTGGGGCGGCGCGCCGGCCGTCAGCGAGATCGAGGTCCCGGCGATCGCGTCGAACACGACCGTGCTCTCGCTGCTGACCAGCAACCAGCTCACCTGGGCCGGTAACTTCATCACCGGACTCAAGTCGGCTTTCGAGACCACCCCGAGCCATCAGGTGTGGTTCGCTGCGGTTCAGACAAACTCGCTCGAGCCGAACCTGAACAAGTGGCCGACCAACCAGCTGGCCGTCCGTCAGGCGATCAGCCTGGCGATCAACCGCACGGCCATCAGCACGCAGGGCGAGGCAGGCCTCGAGCCCGTCGCGACCAACGCCAGCGGTCTTGTGCTGCCTGGCTTCCAGAGCGTCGTGTCGCCGTCTGTCAAGAGCGACACGCTGTCACCCGTCTCGCAGACCGCGAAGGCGATCGCAGTGCTGAAGGCGGCCGGTTACGTGCTCAAGCACGGCTACTTCTATCTGGGCAACAAGGAAGTCACCGTTCCGGTGACCGACCCGGCCGCCTACACCGACTACGCGGAAGATGATGCGCTGATCGCGCAGGAGCTGAAGAAGGCTCACATCAACTCCACGTTCTACGGGCCAAGCCCGTCGGTCTGGGCAGCCAACATTACGAAGGGCAACTTCGTCCTGACGCAGCACTGGTCACAGACGACGATCTCTCCGTACCAGCTCTACAACGCCTGGCTGAACAGCGACGAGATCGGGACCTCTGCGGGCAACTACGAGCGCCTGAAGGACCCGGCACTCAACGCAGACCTCGCGAAGCTCGCAGGTCAGACCACGACGAGTGGCGAGCTCAAGTACCTGACGCCGCTCGAGCAGTACGTGGCTCAGGATCTGCCGATCATTCCGACGGTATACGGCGCCGCGTTCGATGAGTACAACTCATCGGGCTTCACCGGTTGGCCGACTGCCAAGGATCCGTACGAGATCGGGCAGCCCGGCTCACCGCAGAACGAGATTGTCGTTCTGCACCTGAAGCCGACGTCGTAACAGCACCAGTTGGCACGCGCCGGCCCGNNTCTCCTCGAGAGCGGGCCGGTCTTGCCGCCATCAACCGGCAGTATCGAAAGGAACAAAATGTCGGCGACCGACACCAGCGGATCGGCCAAGACTGTGCGCGCATTTCCAGAGGGGTTCGTCTGGGGGGCGGCAACGGCCGCGTACCAGATCGAGGGTGCAGCAACGGCTGATGGGCGCGGCCCATCGGTGTGGGACACCTTCAGCCATACTCCCGGAAAGGTCCGTGGCGGCGACACCGGAGACATCGCCTGCGACTTCTACAACCGCAGCGAAGAAGACCTCGACCTGATGAAGTCGCTCGGCCTCGCGGCTTTTCGCTTCTCGATCTCCTGGTCGCGCATCCAGCCGACTGGCAGTGGCGCGATAAACCAAGCAGGAATCGACTTTTATCGACGCCTCGTGGACGGCTTGCGCGAGCGAGAGATCGCGCCCGCGATTACGCTCTTCCACTGGGACCTCCCACAGGGGCTTGAGGACGCTGGTGGCTGGGCCAACCGCGACACCGCCGAGCGCTTTGCTGACTACGCCCAGATCATGGCTGAGGCGATCGGCTCTGACTGCGACGACTGGATGACGCTCAACGAGCCACAGGTCGTTGCCAACCAGGGCTACCGTCTCGGGATCCACGCTCCCGGCGTCACCGACGATGCCATCGCCGCCGCCACAACCCATCATCTGCTACTCGCACACGGACTCGCGACGCAACGCCTGCGCAGCGCTCTACCCGCCGCGAAGCTCGGCCTCGCGCTCAACCTGAACGTCGTCAAGGCCGCAGACTCATTCGCGGAGGCGGCCGCGGTTGTCGCCGACGCCGAACAGAACCGCATCTTCATGGACCCGATCCTGCACGGCAGCTATCCAGCTGCCGCGCGTCCGCACATGTTGCCGCCGGAGTCGCTCATCGAGGACGGCGACATGGACCTGATCAGTACGCCGTTGGACTTCATCGGCATCAATTACTACGCGCCCTTCTACCTCAAGCGTGCGGACGGGGTCGTGTCTACTGACCGGCGTACCCCGACGGGCGGGGGCGATGTCGTGCCGTTCATGCCGCCGCACCTGCCGACCACGGCAATGGGCTGGCTTATCGAGCCGCAGGGGCTGTACGAGATGTTGAAGATCGTCACCTCGGAGCTCCCCGACAAGCAGTCCGGTTGCCGCCTCTACATCACCGAAAACGGTTGCGCGGCTGAGGACTACGTGGACCCCAACGGTGTTGTCAACGATGTCGAGCGGATCTCGTACCTGAAGGGCCACCTTGACGCGATCTGGCGGGCCATCCAGGACGGCGTACCGCTCGATGGCTACTTCCAGTGGTCGCTGCTCGACAATTTTGAGTGGGCGTATGGCTACCAGAAGCGGTTCGGCGTGGTCTTCGTCGACTTCGGTACCCAGAAGCGGACCATCAAGCAGAGTGCCCGCGTCTACCAGCAGATCGCGACCACCAACGAGCTTCCGCATGAGTGGGCCGGCGAAGGTGCCGGTCTGATCGCCGGCGCAGTATGAGCGTGATCAGTCACAGCAGCGACCTGATGCGTGCGCGCAGATTCCCAGAGGGCTTCCTCTGGGGGACCGGGACGTCCTCATATCAGATCGAAGGTGCCGTGACAGCTGACGGCCGAGGCCGCTCGATCTGGGACGTCTACGCGCATACCCGTGGAAATGTCTTCCGCGGTGACAACGGTGACATCGCCTGTGACTCGTACAACCGGCTCCAGGACGATCTCCGCATCATCAAGGATCTCGGGGTCGGCGCCTACCGGTTCTCGGTTGCCTGGTCGCGGGTGCAGCCAACCGGCTCTGGCGCGGTCAACCAAGCGGGACTCGACTACTACCGACGGCTGGCGGAACAGCTGCGTGAGAACGGTGTCCAGCCGGTCGTCACGGTTTACCACTGGGACCTCCCGCAGGCCTTGGAGGATCAAGGCGGTTGGGCCAACCGGGATACGGCTCAGCGTATGGCCGAACTGGCGCTGATCCTCGGAGCCGAGCTCGGCGATCAGGTCTCGATGTGGATAACGATCAACGAGCCCCTGCAGACCGTGCACCAAGGGTACCGGACCGGCACCCACGCGCCGGGCCTTTGTGACGACGCGCTGGCGGCTGCCGCCAACCACCACATCCTGCTGGGCCACGGTCTCGTTCTGCAGGCCTTGCGTCAGACCACCGGCGCCGGCACAGTGATCGGGCCGACCATGGATCCAGATCCGTACGTGGCGCTCGACGCCGAGTCAGAGGCGGTCGCGGAGACGCTGGATGCGGAGTTCAATCTGGTCTATCTCGATCCGGTCCTGCGCCAGCGCTACCCGGAGAGCGCGCGGCCCGAGATGCTTCCCCCGGAAGCGCTGATCCGAGACGGTGACATGGAGCTGATCGGCGCGCCGATTGATTTCCTGGGGGTCAACTACTACCGCCCGCATCACATCCGCCGCGGCGACTGGTCGGACTTGCGGATCGGGGAGGAACCGGTTCCCGGCTTTCCCGGCTTCGTTCACTACCAGGCGCCCGAGCAGGAGCGCACGGTCATGGACTGGCCGGTCGTGCCCGCCTCACTGCGGGATCTCTTGGGCCGGCTGCACGCCTATACGGACGGCCTGCCCTTGTACATAACCGAGAACGGCTGCGCGGCCGATGACTACGTCAGCCCCGGCGGCACGATCGACGACTACGAGCGGATCGCTTACATCCACGGCCACCTCGACGCGGCGGCCGACGCGATCGCCGACGGGGTCAATCTCGCCGGGTACTTCCACTGGTCGCTGATGGACAACTTCGAGTGGTCGCACGGCTACCGGCGCCGGTTCGGGCTTCACTACGTGGAGTTTGAGACCGGCCGGCGGGTTCCGAAACGGAGCGCCGGCTTCTACGGGAACGTGGCGCGCACAGGCACCCTGCCGTCTTGGGAAGAGACCTTCCCGCTTGACGGTCCGATGCCAAGCGCATCCACCACTCCTGCCGCGGTCTAAACCTCTCTCCCGCGGCGGGACCAGGCTCTCCAGGCTGGCGAACATCCGCTAGGCTGGAGAGCCTTGAGTGCTCAACCAACGTCGCCTCGTATTCCGTTACTCGCACTTGCGGTCGGCGGCTTCGGGATAGGCACTGGGGAGTTCGTGACGCTCGGGCTGCTGCCGAACGTCGCACACAGCGTGCACGTCAGCATCCCGCGCGCCGGGAACCTCGTGTCGGCCTACGCACTCGGTGTCGTGGTCGGAGCGCCGTTGCTCGCGGCCGCCTCGGTGAAGTTCTCACGCAGGAACTTTCTGGTGGCGATGGCTGCCGCGATGGCCGTGGGCAACTTCGCCTCCGCGGCCGCGCCGAACTTTGGTTCGCTGTTCGCGCTGCGTTTCCTGACGGGGCTACCCCACGGTGCCTACTTCGGCGTGGCCTCGGTAGTGGCTGCGAGTCTGGTGACTCCTGAACGCCGCAGTTCGGCGATGGCCGTGATCTTGGCGGGACTCACGGTCGCCAACATCGTCGGCGTCCCGCTGGCGACGCTGATCGGCCAGAACTTCGGCTGGCGCATCGTCTTCGTGATGGTCGGTCTGATCCAGCTGCTTACCGTGCTGGCCGTCAGCACTCAGGTGCCGACCGTGAAGGTCGAGGGCGAGGCCGAGCAGGCCCACATCCTGCACGAGCTCAACGCCTTTCGCAATCCTCAGATCTGGTTCTCGCTGGGGATCGCCACGATCGCCGGCGGCGCCCTCTTCTGCACGTTCAGCTACATCACGCCGATGATGACCCACATGGCCGGTTACCCACAGTGGGCGATCACACCGCTACTGGTGATCTTCGGGCTCGGCATGACCGCGGGCGTGCTGACCGGCGCGCGCTTTGCCGACCGTTCGCTGATGAAGACCCTATGCGCGGGCATCCTTGCCGAGTGCGTGGTCTGCGGGCTGTTCTTCTTCGCTTGCCGGGACAAGATCACGGCGGCGATCGGCATCTTCCTCTTCGCCTTCACGGCTTTGAGCACCGCGCCGGCGCTGCAATCGCGGATCGTCACGCTCGCCGGCGGCGCGCCGAACCTGGCGGCAGCCTCAATTCAAGCGGCGTTCAACATCTCAAACTCGGTCGGTGCCTGGCTCGGTGGCGTCGTTATCGCGGCCGGCCTCGGGTACGCGGCGCCGAACCTCGCAGGCGCGGGTCTGGCGGCGATCGGCCTGGTCATCGCCGCCACCTCCTGGCAGGTTGACCGCCGTAGGCAGGCGCGCAACGACGCTCGCCTACCGCGTAGCTACGAGGTAGAGCCGCAAGCTGTCTGAGTGCCCGGCGGGCGGCCCTCGGGGGAGCTTTGGCCGCTCGAGAGTTAAAACGCTACGTCACCGCCGCTCCTGAGCCGATCATTGTGACCAGATGGACCGGTTTCCCCGCTTGACTACATTGCTGCTCCTGATCGGCTGTGTCGTGGTCGGCGCGACCGGTGGCGTGATGATCGCCGGCCACAACCGCGCCGCACGCGCGAGCGACCCTGACAACCGTCCCAGCCCGGGCGCCGGGATCAACGGCCACATGTCGATCGCCGTCGGTGAAGACTCGGTCTGTGCGATAGCGGCTCGCGGACGGGTTGACTGCTGGGGCGTCAACCCTGATGGCATGCTCGGTGTTGGGGTCGGCGCCGCGACCGGCTGTCAGGGTTACTGCACGCCGCGACCGGCGCGAGTTGCGGGGATCTCGGGGGCGGTGTCGGTCGCGGTCGGCAACGAATTTGCCTGCGCTCTGCTTCACAGCGGCCTGGTCGACTGTTGGGGGGCTGACAACTATGGGCAGCTCGGCGTCGGCGAGTCGTCAGGCCCGCAGGTCTGCCAGGTGGTGGGCGGCAACGTCGCCTGTGCCCAGCATCCCGTTGCGGTCACGGGGATCCGCGACGCTGTCAGCATCGGTGCAGGCGGCGCCGATGCCTGCGCCGTGGTCAGGGGTGGCGAGACCTACTGCTGGGGCGCCGCCACCGACGGGGTACTCGGCGACGAAAGCGAGCAGGGCACAGAGGCATGCGGGGCAGCTAGCGCCGTGGCCAGGTGCAACCCGCATCCAGCGCCGGTATTTGGGGTCGGCGACGCGACCGCGGTTGCCGTCGGGTCGCTGGACGCCTGTGCGCTCGTGAGGGGCGGTCGCATCACCTGCTGGGGGGACGACGGCGACGGCCAGCTCGGTGACCGCACCACGACCGGACCGCAGTCCTGCGTCGCCGGCGGATCGCCCGAGCCATGCAGCCTGGTGCCGGTGCTTGTCCATGGGATCCGCCATGCCAGAAGCGTCACCGTCGGCGACGGCGACGCCTGCGCGCTGCTACGCGCCGGGGCGGTCGACTGCTGGGGGGACAATGCCCTGGCTGAGCTTGGCACCGGCGGCACGGGCGCTGGGGAGCGCTGCGGCGCCGGCGGTGACGCGTGCGCGGCAACGCCGCAGAAAGTCTTGCTTCACGGCCGGGCGGGGCAGGTCTCGGCAGGCTTCCAAGATGCGTGCGCAGTATTGAAGGACGGTTCGGTCGACTGCTGGGGCGCGGCGGCCGGTGGTGCGCTGGGAACCGGCAAGACGCCTGCTCTGCAGGGCTGCGTTGGCGCCGCGGACGCCAGCGACCAAGTGTGCCTCGCGACCCCAACGCCAGCCCTCGGACTGGCCAACGTCGTGGTGGTGAGCGCGGGCGTGGGCGTCAGCTGTGCACGCAACGATCGCGGAGGCGCCGAGTGCTGGGGAGAGAATTCGACCGGCCAGCTCGGGGACGGAATCAACGGAGGCCCCGATAGTTGTACGACCGCCACGGGCAGCGAAGCATGCGCCACCACGCCCCGCCGCGTGGCCGGCATAGCCTAGGCAAGGCTCAAGCGGATTCGACACCCTACGATAATTAATCGATGAGCGCAGCCGGAACCGATCCCTATGCCGTGCTTGGCCTCACACCGGACGTATCCGACGGTGAGCTGCGTAGGGTCTACCGGGCGCTGGTCAAACGCCATCACCCTGACCACAACGGCGGCTCGCCTGAGTCGGCCGCACGGTTCGCGCAGGTCCAAGAGGCATACGCGCGAGTCGCACGCGCTCGGCAATCCCCCAGCTCGGCGCTGCCCACGGTGCGCGCCGCTGACGACGACCCCGGGATTCAAAAGCGGATCGAGGATCTGGAGCGCGAGTTGGCGGCAACGCGCGCAGCTCAGAGCAACGCTCGTGTCGTACCGCCGAGGCAGGCGGCCGCGAGCGGCGCCTACGGGCAGCCGCGCAAACCAACGCCCGAGGAGCTTGGCTATTACGAGACCGACGACAGTTTGACCAGCATCATCGATGATGCTGCCGCGGAACTCGGGGAACGCCTCAAGGGCTCGAGCCGTAGTGAGCTGTCCCGCCGCCTAACCGATCTCTTCGGCGGCGCCCACAGCGGCGAGTAGGAGCCTGTTGAGACAGGCTCTGAGGCCGTCGCCTACCGTCGCCGCAGGCTGCTCGCCGCCCAAGCGACGAGGCTCACCAATGCGGTGCCGGCGCCAAGCAGGCAGACCGCGCCCCAGCCGTCAGCGGCGTAGATCGCGCCCGTGACCGCGGAGAGTCCGGTGCCACCGAGGAAGTAGGCGACCATGTACGGCGTCGTGATGCGGCTGCGCGCGTCCGGGTGCAGCTTGTAGATCGCGGCCTGGTTGCTGATCTGCGTGCCCTGCACACCGAGGTCGAGGGCCATGATCCCGACGATCAGCACGATCACGGAGGACTTGCCGAGATAGAGCATGCTCCAGCTCAC
The DNA here is from genome assembly GCA_003137075.1 of Solirubrobacterales bacterium. GTDB lineage: Bacteria > Actinomycetota > Thermoleophilia > Solirubrobacterales > Solirubrobacteraceae > Palsa-465. The sequence continues at coordinate 16,893 of PLES01000045.1, read as the reverse complement.
CAATAGCACCGTGAGCGTTGCGGTCGTCACCAGCCGGCCGTGGCCGCGGTCGGCCAGCCGACCTGCCAGCTGAGCAGCGCCGGCGCCCGCGATCCCGGCAAGGCCGAACAGGCCGATCACCGCGTTGCCGTAGTGGTAATGACTACCGTGCACGCCCGACAGCAGGAACGCCAGCGAGGTCCAGAGCACGCTGAAGCAGCCCATCGCGCAGGCTCCGAGCAGCATCCGCTGACGCAGCACCGGTTCCTCACGCACCAGCGTGAGGACCGAGCGCAGCGCGGCGCGGTAGGGCAGGCTTGAGGTCGGTTCGACTTTCGGCAACTTGCGGCGCAGGACCAACGCCAACACGAACATCATCGCCGCGGCGGCACCGAAGACGGTGCGCCAGCCAAAGGCTTCGGCGATCAGACCGCTGAGCGTGCGTGACGCGAGCACGCCGAGCAGCAGGCCGCTCATCACCGTGCCAACGACCTTGCCGCGCTCGTGCTCCGCCGCCAGATGCGAGGACATCGGCACGATCACCTGGGCGACGAAGGTCAGAACCCCCACCACCAGCAGAGCCCCGGCGAACACGACAAGCCCAGGGGCTACGCAGGCCACGACCTGGGCGACAGCGATACACAGCATCGAGTTGGTGATCAGCGCACGGCGTTCCACCAGATCACCGAGTGGTACAAGTAAGCCAAGTCCCAGCACGTAGCCGATCTGGGAGATGGTGACCAGCAGGCCGCTGGTCCCGGTGCTGACGTTGAACGCACGCCCGAGCGTGTGCAGGAGCGGCTGCGCGTAGTACATGTTCGCGACGGTCGCGCCCGTCGCGCCGGCGAGCATGATGACCAGACCACGGCTGATCCCCGGGGCTTGGGCGCCGGCGCTCGCCTCGGCGGCTTGCGCTGACGCCGCCGTGCTCACGCCCGCACGGTGGCGCGGTGGAGCTGTTCCTCGCGACTCACGAGCTTTACACGTGGTCTTCCCGTCGGCTCGCCGAGCGCACGCTCGTGCGCGTCGATCGCTTCCCAACCGGAATAGTCGACAACGTCGACCCGGGTCCGCAGTTCCGTGAGCAGCTGCTCTGCGCTGATGCTCGGTTGCGGCAGCCTGCCGGCGGCAAAGTCTTCCAGCAGCAGCGCGGTGGTCTCCTGCGCACACTTCTTGTTGGTGCCGATCACGCCTGAGGGGCCGCGCTTGATCCAGCCCGCGGCGTAGACGCCGGGCAACGGCTCGCGTGTTGCGCTGTCCAGCACGCGGCCGTCCTGGTTCAGCACGGTCATCCGCCGATCGTCAAAAGGCACGCCCGGCAAAGGCGTACCGACGTAGCCGATCGAACGCAGCACGATCCCGGTCTCAATCCGCTCGCGCTGACCTGTGGGCTGCGCCCTGAGCGAGCCATCCGGGCCTTCGACGAGCTCGTTTCGCTCGACCACGATCGCTTCGACCTTCTGATCGCCCTCGATCGCGATCGGCGAAGCAAGGAAACGCAGAACCACCCTCCGGGGCTTCCCGGATGGCGTCAGCGCGGCATACGCGGTCAAAGTCTCAACGTTCTTGGTGGTGGTCATATCGGCGTCGGCCAGCGCCGCTGCGCTGGCCGGGTCAAGCTCCACATCGGCCGGATCGACAACCACGTCAGCCAGCTCTAGGTCTGCGAGCTCGCGCAGTTCGGGGTTGGTGAACGCCGCCTGCACCGGCCCGCGGCGGCCGAGCACGACGATCTCCTGCACCTCGGACGCTCGCAACAGCTCAATCGCATGGTCGGCGATGTCCGTGACCGAAAGCTCGTCGACGGAGAGCGCCAGCATCCGCGCCACGTCCAGCGCCACGTTGCCGTTACCCACGACCACGGCGCGCCGGCACGAGAGGTCAAAGTCCATCGCGGCGTAATCCGGGTGGCCGTTGTACCAGGCCACAAATTCAGTGGCGGAGACGCTGCCTGGAAGCTCCTCACCCTCGATCCCGAGCTTGCGGTCGTGCGGCGTCCCGACCGCGTAGAGCACCGCGTGGTAGGCGGCAGCGAGCTGCTCGTGGCTGATGTCGCTACCGACCTCGACGTTGCCGTGGAAGTTGAACCCCGGCATCTGCGCCGTACGGTCGAACACTCGCGTCACCGATTTGATCTTTGGGTGGTCAGGCGCGACGCCGAAGCGGACCAGCCCCCACGGTGTCATCAGCCGGTCAAAGAGATCGACGGTCACGACCGGATCGCCGGTGCTCAACAGCTGACCGGCGGCGTAGAAGCCGGCCGGCCCCGATCCGATGATCGCGACCCGCAGCGGGTTCTCAGTTGTGCCTAGTTGACCACTCACGCTTACGAGAGTAGAGAATCGCCTGCGGGGACTGGTGGTTCCGGATGCCACCCGCCGAGCCAGGACCACCGGTCAAAGGATGTTGACGGCGCGGGAGATGACGAGACCGATGGTCACCAATGAGATCAGCGACTGCACGCCCATGATCAGTTTCGCCATCAGACTGAGGGGCATCGTGTCGGTCGGGCTGATTGCCATGGCGTTGGTGAGCGAGACGTAGAGGTAGTCAAAGAACACTGGCCTCCAGTCTCTGCAGAGCCCCGGTTCGCTCATCTGCGGGAAGAGGAAGTCCGGCGGTCCGTCGTCTCCGGCGGCGCGGAATCCGGGTCCGCCGCGGTCCATCTCCCAGTACCAGAGCGAGAAGACCATGACGTTGGTGAGCCAGATCAGGGCACCGGAGATGATCAGCGTGTGGCCCCCGGGCGGCTTTGCTTCGAACAACAGGTGACAGAGCAGCGCCAGTGAGATGCCATTGGCGGTGCTGGCCAGGGCGGAGAGCATCACCGCGATCCGCCGGCGGGTTCTGTGCCTGTCCTGAATCACTTGTGGAGACGCGATGATCAGACTGACGAGCATCACCGCTTCGATGCTCGGCACCAACCAGTGCTTGCCCACGCTGAGGCGGTCTGGCAGTAACAACTGCAGCGCGATCGCGATCGCCACGATCAGCTGGGCCGGCCAGTGCCGCTCGCTGCGAGCTGGTGGTGGATACCCCGGCGCGGTGTCGTCGAGCGAGGCGGTCGTCGGTTGCTCCACCGTAGAAACATATACTTGGGCGTACCCGACGAGGAGCTGTCCGTGCAGGAGATGGTGATCTACGGAGTGAGCTTTGACATGGTCGGCAAGCAGCCGATCGTCTTGCTCAAGACGGTTGAGAACAACAAGTTCCTCCCAATTTGGATCGGGCACCCCGAAGCGGCCGCGATCTTGATGAAGCTCCAGGGCGCGTCGACGCCACGGCCGATGACGCACGATCTGCTGTCCGACATGCTCGGCGAGCTTGAGGTGGAATGCGTCCGCGTCTCCGTAACGGAGCTGCGTGAGAACACCTTCTACGCATCGATCAGCCTGCGGGCAGGTGGCCGTGAGCTGGAGATCGACTCGCGTCCGAGCGACGCGCTTGCGTTGGCGGTGCGCTCCGGAGCTCCGATTTTCGCGGCTGACGAAGTGATCGCAGAGTCGGCGATCGAGTTTGAGCATGAGGTTGAGGACACCGAAGAGGTCGTGGAGAAGTTCAAGGACTTCCTTGACAGCGTCAAGCCGGACGACTTTCTCGGCGAGTAGCTGTCTCACCGAGGCGCGCCTTCCGCGCACTCCGGTCGCGCTTAGGGCCGCGCCCGAATCAGCCGATACATAAGGAACGTATGAAACTCCGCCTAGCTCTCCTCCTATGCGTCGCCGGTCTGGTGCTGTCGCCAGCCTCGGCTCTTGCGGCCGGCAATTTCGCCAACGCCGGCCTGCCCGGTGCCTCCACTACCAACCCGCTCGCCGGGATGAAGTGGGGCGTCTACCACGGCACGCTTGACGATCTCTACTCCAGCTGGCAATCGGCTCGCGGCGTCGACAGGACGCTGCTTGCCAAGGAAGCGCTGCAGCCGCTGATGTACTGGTTCGGTTCGTGGAACCAGGACTCGCTGGCCGGCCAGGTTGCTCAGCAGTACATCCAGGCTCAGACCAACGGCGACCCCGCTGTCCTCTCTCAGATGGCGATCTTCCGGGCCGACCCTTGGGAGGGCGCCTCCTGCAAGGAGGTGCCAACCCCGCTCCAGGTCGCGAGCTACAAGGACTGGATCAACAACTGGGCGCGAGGCATCGGCAGCTCCCGGGTTGCGATCGACCTGCAGCCGGACGTGCCCTTCCTGAACTGCACCCCGGACCACTCGCAGGTGCCGGCGGAGGAGCTCAACTATGCAGCTCAGGTCTTCAGCGCTCTGCCGCACACCACCGTTTACATCGACGCGGGTGCGTCTGACTGGCAGAGCGTTGCCAGTGTCGTTTCGCTGCTGCGCGAGGCGGGTGTTCAGTACACCCGTGGTTTCGCGCTCGGCGCCACGCACTACGACAGCACTGCGCACGAGCTGGTCTACGGCCAGAAGGTCGTCAGAGAGCTTGCGGCGGACGGCATCCCCGGGATGCACTTCATCATCAATACGGCCCAGAACGGTAAGCCGTTCACCACCCAGCAATACCCGGCCGAGTTCAAGCATCAGACCCCCTGCGCGAGTAAGCAGTCGGCTCACTGCGAAACGCTTGGGATTCCACCGACCACGGCTGTGGCGGCGAATCCGAAGGCTGACGGTCTCAACGCCCATCAGGCCGCGATCGCCGCGAAGCTCTGCGACGCCTACCTCTGGTTCGGGCGCCCGTGGCTCAAGGATCAGGCCGGTCAGTTCGAACTGACCCGGGCCCTGCAGATGGCGGCTACGACCCCGTTTTAGGGGTCGAGTCGCCGGTCCGGGCCGTCACCCGCTAAGCGGAAAGCGAGGCCGCGAGGATCAGTTCGATCAGCTGGTCAAAGCCGATCCCGGCGGCATCGGCCGCCTGCGGCAGCAGGCTGGTCTCGGTAAGCCCCGGGATCGGGTTGACCTCGAGCACGTAAAGCTCGCCGTGGGTGGCGTCGAGCATCAGGTCCACGCGGGCGAAGCCGGAGCAGCCGAGCAGCCGAAAGGCATCGAGCGCTATCGCGGTCGCGTGTTCCGCGAGTTCGTCGTCGAGCTCGGCGGGACAGACGAAGTGGGTGCGCCCGATCTCATAGCGCGACTCAAAGTCGTAGAAGTCCTGCTGCTGGGGTAGTGCCTCGACTATCGGCAGCGCGCCGGCCTCGCCGTTCTGTTCAAGGATCGAGATCGCGAGCTCACGTCCATCCACGTAGCGCTCGAGCAGCACCTTGCGGTCGTAGGAGAAGGCAGCCAACAGCGCGCCTGGAACGTTGGCCGGGGAGCTTGCGAACTTGATCCCGAGAGCCGAACCCTGGCTGGCCGGCTTTACGACCAACGGGAAACCCAGCCGTGCCGCGATCGCCGGTACGGCCTGGGCGACGCCCAGGCCCTTGAAGGCGGTCTCGCTGAACGCGAAGAAGTCCGGGGTCGGAATCCCCGCGTCACGCATGGCGTGTTTGGCCAGCACCTTGTCGGAGGCGCGAATGCATCCCGAGACGCGGGAGCCGGTGTAGGGGATGCCCATCGCCTCAAGCAGCTCCTGAACGGTGCCGTCCTCACCGTCACGGCCGTGCAGTGCAACGAAGGCCGCCTCCGGGCCTGCCTGCGTGAGACGCGATACGAGATCAACGTCTACGTCGATCGGAAGCACCTCATGGCCCAACCGGCGCAGCGCCTCCTCGACCCGTGCGCCCGACTTCAGCGAGACGTGGCGTTCAAGTGAGCGCCCACCCTTCAGGACCGCGATTCGGCTCATCCGGCGCGTTTGCGCGTGAGCGGCAGGACGTTGGTGACGTCGGGCTGGGCGGTGCGTGCTGCCGGCTGGTTGGCCGACTCATCGGCCGCCACGGGCGCTGGGTCGGCCCGGCGCTTGGCGGCTGCTGCGGATCGCGGCGCAGTGACCTCGCCGCTGAGCGTGCTGTAGAGAGCCACCTGCTCACGCACGACCTCGCCGAGCCGGCGAATGCCTTCACGGATCTCATCCTCGGTCACGCCGGAGAAGTTCAGGCGCATCGATGAGCCGCCACGGCCGTCGACGTAAGCAGCCCGCCCTGGCACGAAGGCGACGCGCTCTTCGATCGCCCGGGCCAGCAGGTCGGTCGTGTCGATGTAGTCCGGCAGCGTCGCCCAGACGAAGAGCCCGCCTTCAGGGTGGGTCCAGGTCGCTTCGCGCGGCAGGTGTTCCGCCAACGCGTCAAGCATCACGTCACGGCGGCGGCGGTAAAGCTCGGAGAGCGAGCGCACATAGTCCTGCCAAGCGACCGAGGCGAAGTACTCGGCTATGAAGTACTGCGACATTGACGACGAGCAGAGGTCGGCGGAGCCTTTGCCGAGCACCAGCTTGGCACGGACCGGTGGTGGCGCCGCAAGCCACCCGATGCGGATGCCGGCCGAAAGGATCTTGGAGAACGTGCCCGTGTAGATCACGAAGTCGTTGTCGAGCGAGTAGAGCGTCGGCAGTGGCTCGCCCTCATAGCGCAGCAATCCGTACGGGTTGTCCTCGAGGATCAGCAGTTCGCGTTCAGCTGCGATCCTGATCAACTCGCGCCGGCGCGTCAGCGACATCGTCACCCCTGCCGGGTTGTGGAAGTTCGGGATCGTGTAGATGAACTTCGGTCGCCGTCCCTCGCTCGCCAGGCTGACGAGCGTTGCTTCAAGCTCGTCCATTCGCATGCCGTCGCGGTCCATCGTGATCTGGATCACGTCGGCCTCGTACGAGCAGAAGGTCGGAACCGCGCCGGGGTAGGTCGGGGCCTCGGCGATTACGACGTCACCTGGGTTCAAGAGGATCTTGCAGACCAGGTCGATCGCTTGCTGGCCACCCGAGGTCGGCAGGATCAGATCAGGGTCGACATCCATGCCCTCGGCAGCCATCACGTCGGAAATTCGCTCGCGCACACTCTCGAGGCCCTCGGTAGGGCCGTACTGAAGCGCCTTGGCACAGGCCTCCGACGCGACCCGGCTCATGATCTCTGTGAAGAAGCCAGGGGGGAACGTGGAGGTGTCCGGCAGTCCGCCCGAGAAGGAGATCACATCCTCCCGCGCGGTCAGCGCCATCAGGTCACGCATCGCCGAAGACTTCATGACCTTGGTGCGGTCCGCGAACAACGCCGCGTACCGCTCAATCTCGTGTGCCGCAGAACGCGGCTGCCGTGGCCCGGGTGCAGTCATGGTTGTCGCGTCCCGCGAGGAGCGCTGCCGAGCGCCGTCTCGTCTATCGTCACGCTCGTCTCACGGTACAACACGGTGCATCTCGCCTTCGACATATTCCAGGGCATTGGCATAGCCGCAGCACTCGGGATCAGGCCCTACCTGCCGAGTCTGGCGGTCGGTGCGCTCGCGGCCGGTGGCGTGGAGATCCACTTCACCCACACTCAGTACCACTTGCTGCAGGCGATTCCTTTCCTGGTGGTGATGGCGCTCGCCGCGGTTGTGCTGGGCATCCTCGAGTCCCGTAGGACGCTGGACGGACGCATCGGCACGCCGGTGCTGGCTGCGTTCTCGATGGTGCTCGGGGCTTGTTTCTTCGCGGGTTCGCTCGCACGCGCGGGCCACTCGCCTGCTGCGGGGTTCCTCGCTGGTCTTGTCTGCGCAGGCATTGGACTCGCCGCTTCGCGGCCGTTCCTCGCCCGTTTGCGTAGCCGGCTGGACGCCCAGTCAGCCGGCGTGGGTCTACCTGTGATCGCAGAGGGCAGCGCATTGGTGACGGCGATCCTCTCCGTACTGGCACCGCCCCTGGGCGTCGTTGCCTTGCTCGCGCTGGTCTGGCTGCTGTGGAGCGGCCGTGGTCGTGAAGACACGAAGTACGCGGGCTTAAGAATTCTCAGGTGAAAAAACTTGTCCTCGTAGTGATCGATGCGATGAAGCCGGAGATGCTTGATCGCGCGATCGCCACCGGCCGTGCTCCGGCGCTCGCACGGGTTGCGCAGGAGGGGGCGTATGTAAACGACGTCGCGGCCGCGTTCCCGTCGGTGACGCCGGTCTGCGCCGCTTCAATCACCACCGGAGTCGGCCCCGACCAGCACCTGATCCCCGGGATGAACTGGTATCACCGGGTCGAGGAGCGCTACATCGAGTACGGCACCAGCTTCTCCGCCACGCGCCAGTTCGGCTTGGTGCGCTCGCTCACGGACACCGTGTACCGAATGAACGCCGAGCATCTCAGCAACGCGACCCCAACCGTCTTCGAGTCGCTCGATGACATGGGGGTACGCACTGCCGGCACCACCTACCTGATCTATCGCGGACGTCATCAGCACGACGTGGCCCAGGAGTCAGCCCTGGCCAAGCTCGTCACCTCGACACTCTTCAGGCGCACGATCTTCGGCCCGCAGGAGCTCTTTTACGCCGACCTTTACGCCAGTCGCAAAACCGGTTGCCGTGGGCAGCTGGGGCTCCCGGGCGTGCGCGATCAGCACACCGGCTGCGTTGGCTCCTATCTGGTTGAGCATGACCTCTGCGACTTCATGCTCTTCTCCCTGCCTGACAACGACTCTTGGTCGCACAAGAATGGGCCGCACTCGCAGGTGACGTCGCTGGCCGCGGCCGACCGCCAGCTGGAGCGGCTGATGCACGCCGCCGGCGGTGCCGACAAGTTCCTCGAGGAGTACGCGGTGATCGTGACCTCCGATCACTCGCAGGCGCTCGTTGAAGACAGCATCAGGCTTGATCTGGCGCTCGCGGATTTTCACGTGGCGACCCCCAGTGCGTCTAAGTCGGTGGGCGCGGAGCTTGCTCTCTGTCCTTCCTCAAGGGCGGCGATGATCTACGTGCTCGATCCGGAGCGCCGCTCGGAGCTGATCCCCCGGACGCTCGCTGCCGTCAAGGATGTGCCGGGCGTCGATCTCGCCATGTACCTGGACGGTGGAGAGGCGGTGATGATCGCGGCGGGCGGCCATCAGCTGCGTTTTGCGCCTGGGTGCAGCGTCGTTGACCCGCGCGGTTTGAGCTGGGACGTGGAAGGGGATTTAGACGTACTGGGTGCCCGGATCAACGATCAACTCTTCGAAACGCCTGACTATCCCGACGCGCTGGGACGCGTCTGGTCGGCGCTCAACTGTGAGACGGCCGGCGACATTTTGTTCTCGGCTGGTCCCGGCTATGAGTTCGTTGACTGGGGTGGATCTGACCACATCGGTGGCGGTAGCCACGGCTCGCTGCACCGCTCAGACTCGCTCGGCGCTTTGCTCTGGTGTGGTACCGGCCCTGACACCCGGCAGGCCCGGGCGCAGTGGTCGTTGCGAGACATCGCGCCGATGGTGCGTGCGCACTTCGGCGCACTCGAGCCTCTGGTACCCGGTGCCGTGGGCTCGGATCAATAACCACACCTTGGCCCGATTCAGCGGTTAACGTAAAGAGACGCTGATGCCATCTTTACATCCAGTCGATAAATTAGGCGACGTGACTGATGAAATGACCACCACGCTTGAGCTTCCCGCCAGCGCTCGAGCGATGGACCGTGCTCGCCTGGCGTACCGCCGGACGATGTACGAAGTTCGTCATCCAGAGAACCACAAGCAGGCCGTTCGCTTTCTTTGTGTAGGCGCCTCCGGCTATGCGATCAACTTCGTTTCGTTCTGGATCCTGCTGCATGCCGCAGGGCTGGATTACAAGCTCGCCTTCTGCGGGGCGTTCGCGATCGCGAGTACTAACAACTTCTTCTGGAACCGTCATTGGACGTTCAAGGCCCATCACGACCACTATGGTCGTCAAGCCGTGCGATTCTTCGTGATATCCGCCGTCGTCGCGCTGTTTGCCTACCTGATCCTGATCGGTCTCGTCGCCGCCACCAACATGTGGAAGGTGCCGGCGGACGCGATCGCGTGGATCGTCGTCACGCCGATTTCGTTCCTCGTTCAGAAGCTCTGGAGCTTCAAGGCTTAAGTAGGGCGAGCGTCGTGTTGGGGGCGCGCTCAGGACCAAGCTGGACAACGCGCTGGGCTCCTGCCTGGCGCGTCGCGCTGTTGTGTGGGTTGTTGTTGCTGCTCGCCCCCGCTGCCGCCGACGCGGCCGGTAACCCGCCGGGCCAGCCTGCGCCGATCTCTGCTCCGCCCGGCACGCCGACGCTGGTCACCTCGCTGATCACGCCGCCGGCGGGCTTTCACCTGACCGGCAAACAGGTGCTGGCGGCAGCCAAGCGCAATGCGACCTACATCGCGGAGATGCAGAAGCATCCTCATCTGGTCGCGTACGTCTACACCCGCGGGGTGGGTACCTGGCAGGTCAGCCTGTTCACGCCGCCACCGAAGCATCAGTACGAGATGCTGCAGCTCTACGTCGACGACAGCGATGACCAGGTCACCCAGGTCTGGACCGGCTTTCAGGTCGCCTGGACGATGGCTCGTGGCTATCCCGGGGCGTTCGGCAAGAAGATCAACTCGCTCTACATCTGGATCCCCCTCTGCCTAGCCTTCTTCCTGCCGTTCTTCCCGTGGCGCCGGCGGCCCACGCTCTGGCATCTCGATCTGCTGGTGCTGCTCGCCTACTCGGTGTCGTTGGCCTTCTTCAACAACGCCAACATCGGCTTGTCGGCGCCGCTCATCTATCCGGGCATGCTCTATCTGTTGGGGCGCATGTTGCTGCTGGCGGCCGGCCGCGGACGCCCGCGAGAGCCGCTGCGGATGGTGATTCCGGTCCCCTGGCTGGCGATCATGCTGGTCTTCCTGGTCGGCTTCCGGGTCGGCCTGAACGTGACCAACTCCAACGTGATCGACGTCGGTTACGCCGGTGTCATCGGCGCTGACAAGCTGGTTCACGGTCAGCCCCTGTACGGCAACTGGCCAAGTGACAACCCCTCGGGCGACACCTACGGACCGGTCAACTACATCGCCTACGTTCCGTTCTACAAGATCTGGGGCTGGAGCGGGGTTTGGGACAACCTGCCGGCCGCTCATGCGGCTGCGATCGCCTTCGACCTGTTGACGCTGCTCGGGCTGTTCGTGCTCGGCTGGACGATCCGCGGGCCAACAACCGGCACCGTACTGGCGTATCTGTGGGCGGCCTTCCCGTTCACGACGTACGTACTCTCGTCGAACTCCAACGACGCGCTGGTGGCGCTGATGGTCGTGGTCTGCCTGCTCGCGATCCGAACAGCCGCGACCCGCGGGCTGATGGGTGGCCTCGCGGGGCTGACCAAGTTTGCGCCGCTCGCGCTGGGCCCGTTGCTGCTGCGCGGCGTCGGGCCACGGCCGCAGCGGCGCTCGATTGTGATCTTCGCGGCTGCGTATGCTCTCGCGCTGGTCTTGCCGATGTTGCCGGTCTTCATCTCCCACGACTGGCATTGGTTCTGGACGGACTCGATCTCGTATCAGGCCAACCGCCCCGCCCCGTTCTCGATCTGGGGTCTGTGGGGCGGTTTCGATCAGAGCCTCAAGATCCCCCAGCGGATCGTGCTGGGGTGCGGTGCCCTGCTGGCGCTGGGCGCCGGTTTCTGGCCGCGCGGCAACCGCACGATGGTCGAGGTGGCGGCACTGGGCGCCACGATCATCATCGTCCTGCAGTGCAGCATCAGCTACTGGTTCTACCTGTACATCGTCTGGTTCTTCCCGTTGGTGATCGTCGCGCTGGTGTTGGCGCATCCGGCCTCCCCCGCCGAGGCTGAGCGAGATAAGCTCTCCGTCAAATGGTCCGAGCCGGCAAGCGCGCTTTCACCCGTCTCGCCGTAGGCGCGACGCTGGTCTTCGTCCCGGTCGCGGCCGGAGGTTGCGGCGCCGCGACGCACTACGTCGAACAGGGCATCGCGCACAAGGCGCTGAATGCCGTGATCAAGTCCGAGAAGGGCCGCAAGGACGTTGACAAGGTCTTCTGCGCGGACAACGTCTACCGGGCGTTCAAGGACATCAAGGGCCACCACTACATCTTTGGCGCGCTGACCGTGAAGTCCGCGATCAAGAACTGCGAAGCGGGCTTCTCCAAAAACTCAAAGCCCTAGGCTGACGGCGCCGGCCCGGCGCCGTCAATGACTCAGAGCGGCTCCAAGACGCCGACGATTGACTGGGCGCGCATCGGCTCCACCGCAGTCTCAATCAGGACGGCGTTCAGCCAAGGATCGTCGTCTGAGGATTCGAAACGCACGGGCATACGCGTCAGCATCGATTCGATCGCCTGTTCGCGCCTGACCCCGATCACGCCGCCACGAGCACCGGTCATGCCCACGTCGGTGATGTACGCGGTGCCGCCAGGCAGCACGCGCATGTCGGCCGTCGGAACGTGCGTGTGCGTGCCGACCACGGCGGTGACACGGCCGTCCAGGTGCCAGCCCAGCCCGACCTTCTCGCTCGTCGCCTCGGCGTGCATGTCGACCAGGATGTGGTCAGCCTTGCCGCGCAGCGCGTACAGCGCCGCGTCGGCCTCGGAGAAGGCCGGCATCCCGGCGTTCATGAAGAGGTTGCCGGAGATCGAGAGCACGCCCAGGCGAACGCCGTCGTGCTCCACCACACACCAGCCGTGACCGGGTTGGCTGCGCAGGAAGTTGGCGGGACGCAGGATCCGCTGCTCTTCGTCCAGGTATTTGAAGATCTCGCTCTGTCGGTAGGTGTGGTTCCCGAGGGTGATCACGTCGACGCCGGCGGCGAACATCTCGCGGGCGATCTTCGACGTGATCCCATGGCCGCCGGCGGCGTTCTCACCGTTGACGACGACGAAGTGCAGCGGCGCAAAGCGCTCGCGTAGACGCGGCAGCACGCCCAGCAGGGTACGGCGGCCGGTGCTGCCGACCACGTCGCCTACAAACAGGATTCGGACTCCGTTGCTCATATGCGCATACTTCCAGGTCGATGGATCAGGCGCAGACTCCAGGCGAAGCTCTAGCCGACGCGGATGAACACGAACCAGAGGCAGAGCTCGAGCCTTCTGTAGAGGAGGCTGAGGCTGTCACCCCTCTGGTTGAACCGGTGATAGTGCCACGCTGGATCCAGCTGGTGCTGCTGCCGCTGGCAATCCTCGGTGCTTTTGAGATAGCTCGCGCGGCCGGATCGATCTTTGTGATCGTCATAGCCGCGTGCGTGATCGCGATGATCCTCAACCCGCTGGCGAAGCGCCTACAACGCGTTCTACCGCGTGGGCTCGCGATCGTTGGCGCCTACCTGATGGTGGCGCTCTGCTTCGCGCTTGTCATCGCGGTGCTGCTGGAGCCGGTGGCCAACGAGATCAGCCATGTCTCCGGCAACCTGCCGAGCTTCGTCCGCAAGGCCAACCAGGAACTACAGAGCGTCCAGAGCTTCCTGAACCGCCACAGGATCAAAGTCCACATTGCACAGCAGGGCCACTCGGCGCTGGCGTCGATCGAGAAGCGGTTGCTGAAGAGCTCCGGCTCGATCGTCTCTTTCTCACGCGACCTGCTCGGTAAGGCGGTGACCTTGGGTGTCGACCTGCTGCTGACGTTCGTGCTTTCGGTCTACCTGCTCGTCTACGCGCGCACCATCGGTGAGCTGGTGCGAAAGCTGATGCCACCCGGCGACGGCACGCCAGAGGACGACTATCCGCTGCTGGTCCAGCACGCTCTCTTCAACTACATCCGCGGACAGCTGCTCTTCAGCCTGATCATGGGCGGCAGCGCCAGCCTGCTGACGGCGATTCTTGGATGGACCGGGATCTTCCCGGACGGCTCGAAGTTCGCGCTCTTCTTCGGGCTGTTCTACGCGCTGATGGAGCTGATCCCCTATGTCGGCCCGATCCTCGGCCCGATTCCGCCCGTGATCGTGGCGCTGGTCACCCATCCGATCAGCGCCGTCTGGGTGCTGTTGGTGTTCATCGGCCTGCAGCAGCTCGAAGGGCACGTCGTGGCCCCACAGGTCTTCCGGGTCTCGTTGCGCATCAACCCGATCCTGGTGATCCTCTCGTTGTTGCTCGGATACAAGATCTTCGGGGTGGCGGGAGCGCTGCTCGCGCTCCCGGTCGCAACGCTCATCCGGCAGACCGCGCTCTACCTACGCAAGCATCTGGTCCTGGAGTCATGGACGGCGCCGGCACCGCCACTCTGAGTGCCGTCGCGCTGACGCGCCGCTTCGGCAAGCGCGTCGCGCTCAGTGACGTGAGCTTTGAGCTGGCGCGCGGCGAGCTGACAGCGATCATCGGGCCTAACGGCGCCGGCAAGACCACGCTGCTCTCGATTCTCGCCGGCGCGCTACCACCGACGGACGGGGAGGTCCGTCTCTCAGAGCCGCAGCGGCCAAGAGGCCGTGATCCCGGCCGCCGCGGGCTGCCGCGTGGGTCTGTCGGTTGGGTGCCCCAGCAGCCGGCGCTCTATTCGAAGCTTTCGGTCGCAGAGAATCTGAGGCTGTTCGCCCGCTTGGAGAGTCTCGCCGATCCCGAGGCGGCGGTCGCTCGCATGCTCGAGCAGACCGGCCTCGCCGATCGCCACGGTGACCAGGTCGGCAAGCTCTCGGGCGGCAACCAGCAGCGCGTCAACATCGCGATCGGCTTGCTGTCGGAGCCAACGGTGCTGCTGCTCGATGAGCCCTCCTCATCACTGGACCCGAGGCAGCGGGCACGGCTCTGGGAGTTCATCGCTGAGTTGGCGAAGCTCGGTACCAGCGTGCTCTACTCGACCCACGACGTGCACGAGGCACAGCAACACGCCGACCGCGTGCTGGCGCTTGAGGACGGCCGCCTGGTCTTCGCCGGCAGCCCCGCTGAGATGGACTGGGACTACTAGTGAGCCCGGTGGATCAGGCCGGCTGCTAGTCGTGCGTTGGCTGCTGCTCAAAGACCTGCGGATACTGCGCAGATCGCCACTGCTTGTCGGGATGCTCGTGCTCTACCCGGCGGTGATCGGTGCGCTGATCGGCTTCGCGGTTTCGAACCCGACCGCCAAGCCCAAGGTCGCGATTTACACGGGCGTCCCGATCGGCCACAGCGTCGTCACGCTGGGCGGACAGAAGATCGACGTCTCCAGGTACGCGCAGGAGCTGTACGCGTCGATCACGCCGATCATGACCTCCTCGCCGGCGCAGGCGGTGGCGGACGTCCGCTCGGGCGAGGCGCTGGCGGCACTGATCATCCCGTCCGACACCGTCAAGCAGATCCAGAGCCTGATCGCCACCGGTGAGGGCAATCCGATCGTGAGGGTTGTGCTCAACGATCGCAATCCACTTGAACGCGATCTGGTGCAGCAGGCGCTGCAGACTCGTGTCAATGCTGTCCAGACCGCGATCTCAAGCCAGCTGCTGAAGACGATCGCCGCTGATCTGCAACTGGTGCTCACCGGAGGGAAGATCAGCTTCCTCGGTCACTCATTGGACCTGCTCGGGTTGCGAAACACGCGCACGATCGTGCAGGGCGCGGTTACCTCGCTGCCAGCCGGTTCGAGCTTGGCGCCGGCGCTGGGCCAGGTCGTGCGGTTCGCGAACGTGGCGATCGACGGCCTCGCCCTGGCGGCGCCGGAGATCACCTCGGTCGGTACTCCGCTGACGATCGACCAGACCGAGCTCAGCGGCAAGACGACGCCTACCGCGTCCTACGCGATCGCGATCGCGGCGGTCGTGCTGCTGATGTTCGTGACGCTGCTGCTGGCCTCGGGAATGCTCGCGCTCGAGCGCTCGGAGAACGCCTATCGCCGCTTGATCGGCTTGCTGCGCCCAAGCCAGCTGCTGGCTGAGAAGGTCGTGCTCGCGACGCTCTGTGCGCTCGTGCTGACGGTCGCGATGTCAGCGATTCTCTCGGCGTTCGTCGCGATCGATTGGAGCCGGTTTGGGCTCTGGGTGCTCGCTCTCGGTTTCGGTGGCCTTGCGTTTGCTTCGCTGGGGGTCGCGGTTGGCGCACTGGCCCGCGACGTCAGCGTTGCTTCGTTGCTGGCTTTCATGATCTCGCTGCCGATCGCCTTCATCGCGCTCGTCCCAGCGACCGCCGTCTCGGGCGGTTTGGCAACCGCGCTAAACGTGATCTCGTTCCTGTTTCCTTTTCGCGCGGCGCTGCAGGCGGTCTCCAACGCCTTCAACGGGATCGCACCCGGCATCGGACTACCACTGCTGCACCTGGTTGGCTTAACGCTGGTCTTCGCGGTGCTCGCGCGGGCGGCGTTGACGCGGTTCGCCGACCGCTGAACGCCGTCTGGCTAGCGCTTGCGCGTGAGGTAGCGGAAGCGGATCCCGCAGAGCACTGTCGCGGCTGCGAGCACGATCGGCGCGTGATCGCCGATCACGCCGGCAATCGAGAGGATCGTCGTGGCCACGAATCCCACCGCGGTCACCGCGCCAAGCTGGATCGCGCGGAAGGCCCGCGCCTCGCGCTGGCCGCGTGAGAGCTGAGTGCCGGTGCTCTTCTGAAGGTTCGCCATAAGAGTCAGCCTACTGCCGTCTCATAAAGCTCACGCCGACCTGCTTGATTCACGAGCACGCCGGCCAGCGCCGTAGTTCTGAGACAGGCTCTTAGGCTGCGGTATATGTCCGTGGGTATCCTCGATTCACGATGGCTTTCCCTGAAACCCGCATGCGCCGGCTCCGAGCCACAGGCGCGCTGCGCGGACTCGTGCGTGAGACACAGCTCTCCGCCTCAGATTTCGTCTACCCGCTATTTGTCACCGAAGGCCTCGAGGGGCGCGAGCCGATCTGGACGATGCCCGGCGTCGACAGGCTTTCAATCAGCGAAGCCGTCCAGGAGGCGGGTGCCGCGCAGGCGCTCGGCATCCCGGCCGTGATCCTCTTCGGGATTCCAGCCGAGAAGGATGCCGAAGGCTCCGGTGCCTGGGATGACGACGGGATCGTGCAGCTCGCGACCCGCGCGATCAAGGCTGCGCACCCCGACGTGCTGGTGATCACCGACGTCTGTCTCTGCGAGTACACCGACCACGGGCACTGCGGCGTCCTGCGCAAGCGCCGCGACGGCGAGATGGAGGTCGACAACGACGCGACGATCGAGATCCTGGCCGAGATGGCCGTCGTGCACGCGAAGGCCGGCGCCGACGTCGTGGCTCCCAGCGACATGATGGACGGCCG
>PLES01000015.1 GCA_003137075.1 Solirubrobacterales bacterium | reverse complement strand
GCCCGATTGCTCAGACGGCGGCTATTACCTGCTGACCGACGCTGGTGCCCCGGCCTCACCGAACGGTGTCGCCGTCCACACACATCTGCTGGCCTTGGCCGAGTCGACCAGCACCACCACNNCCTGCGTCGTGCCGCGGCTCGCCGGCGAATCTCTGGCCCGCGCGACCAGGCGCCTCAAGGCGGCGCACTGCCGGCTCGGCAAGGTCAGGAGGCCACGCTCCAGGGCCGAGATGGTGGTGGAGTCCTCGACCCCACGGGCCGGCAGGCACGAGCGCAACGGCGCCAGGGTCGCGCTGCGGATGCGCGTCAAGCGCGCGCGGGCATAGAAAGCAGTAGGTTCCGCTCACTGTGTCCGCCGATGCGACTGAGACGAGCTTGCTGCGCCCGCTGGTCGAGGATCTTCGCGCCCGCCGCGAGCAGGTGAAGCTCGGCGGCGGCGAGGCGAAGGTCGCCAAACAGCATGCCGCCGAAAAGCTCACCGCGCGTGAGCGGCTGGCGCTGCTGATCGACGCGGACAGCTTTGTCGAGCTAGGCATCCACGGCCAACCGCACTTCTCGCAGCGTGCGATGGAGGGTGTTGACGCCCCCGCCGATGGGGTCATCACCGGCTACGGCAAGATCAACGGGCGTCTGGCCGCGGTCGTCGCCTACGACTTCACGGTGATGGCCGGGGCGATGGGCATGACCGGTGAGCTCAAGGTCACCCGCCTGCGCGAACTCGCGCTCACCAAGCGGATCCCGTTGATCTGGCTGCTCGACTCGGCCGGCGCCCGCATCCAGGAGGCGGTCGGCTCGCTGTTCGCCGGCTCCGGCCACCTCTTCCGTGAAGAGGTGGTGATGAGCGGGGTGATCCCCCAGATCGCAGCCGTGATGGGGCCGTGCGCGGCCGGGACCGCCTACATCCCGGGTTTGGCTGACTTCGTGCCGATGGTCAAGGGCCGCGGTTCGATGGCGTTGGCCGGCCCGCACCTGGTCCGGGCGGCGATCGGCGAGGACGTGACCCAGGAGGAGCTCGGCGGCAGCCGCGTGCACACGCGCAAATCCGGCGTCGGCGATCTCGAGGTGGCGGACGACGCGGAGTGCATCGAAAGCATCAAGCAGTACCTCAGCTACTTCCCGCAGAACTGCGACGAGACGCCACCGCTGGTGCCGTGCGACGACCCGATCGACCGCGCCGATGAGGACCTGCTGGACGTCCTGCCCGAGTCAAATCGCAAGCCTTACGACATGTACGACGTGATCCGTCGGATCGCCGACGACGGGATCTACTTCGACATGAAGCCGCAGTGGGCCAAATCAGTCATCACCTGTTTTGCGCGCTTCGGTGGCCGTGCCGCCGGGATCGTCGCGAACCAGCCCAAGCAGCTCGGCGGCATCCTTGACAACGACTCGGCAGATAAGGCCGCGCGCTTCATCAACCTCTGCAACGCCTACGGCATTCCGCTCGTCTACCTGATGGACGTGCCCGGCTTCATGGTCGGCACCAAGGTGGAGGAGGCCGGCATCATCCGGCACGGCGCCAAGATGCTCTACGCCACCGCCAACGCAACCGTGCCGAAGATCACGGTGATTCTGCGCAAGGCCTACGGCGCCGGTTACTACGTGATGTGCGGCCGTGCCTACGAGCCCGATCTGATCGTCGCCTGGCCGTCCGCGGAGATCAGCGTGATGGGCGCCGAGGGCGCGGTCGAGATCGTCTTCCGCAAGCAGGTTGAGGCGGCTGAGGATCCGGCCGCCAAGCGGGCCGAACTGATCGACGCCTACAAGAAGATCATCGACGTCTACGTCGCGGCCGGCAACGACATGATCGACGACGTCATCGACCCGCGTGAAACGCGCGCACAGATCTGCCGGGCGCTGGAGCTGACCGCCGGCAAACGGGTCGAGCGCCCTTCCAAGCGCAGCGGAGTTGTGCCGGTTTGAGCATCGACGATCCGGTCGTCATCACCTGCGCCATCTCAGGTGCGATCGCAAACCGTGAGCAGTGCCCCGCGATCCCGTACACGCCCGCCGAGTACGCGGCCGAGGCGCGGCGGATCGTCGACGCGGGCGGTGTTCACATTCACATCCACGCGCGCAAGCCGGATGGGACGCCGAGCTATGACGCGGAGGATTTCGTCGCGATCCGCGACGAAATCCGGGGGGAGATCGGTGACGCCGCGATTCTCAACTTCTCGACGGGCACCGTAGGCGTCAGCGTGGCTCAGCGCGTCGCCTATCTCGAGGCCGGGCGGCCTGAGGTGGCCGCCCTCAACATGGGCTCGCTGAACTACGCCAAGTACTCGAAGAGCCGTCGCGACTTCGTCTTCCAGTTCGTCTTTTCGAACCCGTTCGACGAGATCATCGAGCTGCTCCAGGCGATGCGGCGCCTGCGGATCAAGCCGGAGCACGAGTGCTTCGACATCGGCCACGTGGCATCGCTCGAGCCGCTGGTCGACATGGGGCTGCTGGAAGCCCCACTGCACGTTGACTTCGTGATGGGCGTGCTCGGTGGGATTCCCGCGACCGCCCGCAACCTCGCGGCGATGGCCGACAACATGCCGTCCGCGATCGGGCTTGGGGGTCGCGAGCGCGGCCACCACTGGGGTGTGATCGGCATCGGCCGTTCGCAGTGGACGATGCTCGCGGCGGCGCTCTCACTCGGTGGCTCCGTTCGCGCCGGCTTGGAGGACAACCTCTACCTGCCGGATGGCACGATGGCCCGCTCCAACGGGGAGCTGATCGCCACCGCCACTCGCATGACCGTGGACGCCGGCCGCCGTCCCGCGACCGTCGCCGAGGCCCGCGAGCTTCTGGGCATCTCGCTGAGCGCCTCGAACTAGTTCTGTGGGCCGGCCCGCGATTGGCCCAGAGTTAGGACTTTCGCAAAGAGCTGACGCTGCGCGACCACGGAGTCACCGTGTTGCGCTACGACTACCACCTGGCGACGCGCACGCCGAGCAAGATCAGAGACGATCTCCTGTGCCAGATGCGCGAGCGGCGGCCGCGAGCGCGCCGGCAAACAATCCAAGCCCTGACTGACTAGTCAGTCAGTAACCTTCTGCCGGTGACGTCACCCACAGTAATACGCGCTGCCGCGGTGCAGCTCAACGCGACCGAGGATGTCGATGCGAACCTCGCCACCGCAGACCGGCTGACGCGAGATGCGGCGAAGCGCGGCGCGGAGCTGGTGGTGCTGCCTGAAAAGTGGACCGTACTCGGTCGCGGCGAGGTCATGGCCGCCGCCGCGCAGCCGCTGGACGGCCCCGCGATCCGTTGGGCCAAAGCCCTGGCCAAGGAGCTGCAACTAGACCTGATCGCGGGCTCTTTCGTCGAACTCGTGGAAGGCCAGAGCAAGACCGCCAACACCAGCGCCCACATCGGACCCGACGGTGAGATCAAGGCGCTCTACCGCAAGCTGCACATGTTCGATGTCGAGCTGGAGGGCACCGTCTACGCGGAGTCTGCGCGCGAGCAGGCGGGCACTGAAGTCACGCTCACGCAAACTGCGCAGGGACAGCAGCTCGGCATGAGCATCTGTTACGACGTGCGCTTCCCGGAGCTCTACCGCGAGCTCTCAAGCCGCGGTGCCACGATCATCGCCGTTCCCAGCGCCTTCACGCTCGCGACCACCCGCGACCACTGGGAGACGCTGCTGAGAGCGCGCGCGATCGAGAACCAGGCGTTCGTGATCGCCGCCAACCAGATCGGCCAGCACCCCCCGGGCAACCGCTCCGGTGGGCGCTCGATCATCGTCGACCCGTGGGGCGTCGTGCTCTCCACGGCGCCGGACAGCGAATCCGTGATAGTCGCCGACCTCGACTTCTCGCTGCTTGACGACGTGCGCAAGCGTCTGCCGGCACTGCGTCACCGCCGGCCCGCCGAGCTCTACTCGCGGCCTGCGGGCCACGAGGACGAGGTGAACGCGTGACCACAGCCGTTGATAAGCGCCGCGTGATCCTCGACGCCGCCGTGCGCGTCTTCGCGCGGCAGGGATTTCACACCTGCCGGGTCGCCGACATCGCGGACGAAGCCGGTGTCGCCTATGGGCTCGTCTACCACTACTTCGCTTCCAAGGACGCGATCCTCGACACGCTCTTCCTCGAGCGCTGGGACGTGATGGTCGCGGCGATCGCCGAGGCCGACGCTTCACCGCTGGCTCCGCGCGAGAAGCTCTACGCGGTGGCCTCGTTCATCGTCGACTCCTACCGTCACGACCCCGACCTGATGAAGGTGATCATCGTCGAGGTGACGCGTGCAGCCAACACCTTTGGCCGCACGCATCTCGACAAGATCCTGCAGGCGTTCGACGGGATCGCTCAGATCGTCAAGCACGCCCAGGCGGACGGGATCTTCCGGCCCGAGGTCGACGCGCTGTTCGCGGCGCAGGCCTTCTACGGGCTGATCGAGCAGGTCCTGACCCAATGGATCTTCGGCAACCTTCCGGCCGACGCGGAAGGCTTCGAGTACGCCAAACGCGAGCT
Source organism: Solirubrobacterales bacterium (assembly GCA_003137075.1). GTDB lineage: Bacteria > Actinomycetota > Thermoleophilia > Solirubrobacterales > Solirubrobacteraceae > Palsa-465. Next base: position 29,118 of record PLES01000015.1, on the reverse strand, counting down.
GGTCGAGATCATCTGCGGCGGTCTCGACGCCTAGCTACGGTCCCGGCCTCCGCGCGCGGCTCGTTAGTAGAGCGCCGATCTGCTTGAATCCCCGGCATGAAAGAGAGCCCGTTGATCAAGCGCCTGTTGTGGTCTGGCCTGATGACCGGCGTTGGTGCCGCCTCAGGGATCGTGGCAACGCGCATCGCGGCTCTCATTTGGCGCCGTGTCTTCGATGAAGATCCGCCTGAGTGACCGACGGGACTGAGGATCTGTCCGATCCCGAGGGGACGGAGCCGGTGGCGCAAGCGCCACTGGACGGCTGGGGCTCGACCAGTGCCGAGCCGGCTTGGACCTCGATCGCCCAGGAAGGTGAGTCGTTCTCAACGGTGGAACCGAACGCGGCCGCCGGCGAGGAGGCCGCCGCCCCTGCAGCGGCGAGCGAGCCCGCTGCCAGCGCAGGCGAGTCCGAAGCGGGCGGCTCGAACCCTTACGCGGCAATTCCGGCAGGCGAACCACCGAAACCCGCTGCTCGTGGACGCCGGCCATCTTCATTGCGCGCCGGCCAGGACGAGTTTCAGAGCTCATCACAGCGCCAGCCGGCCCCGACGCCGGCGCCCGTCTCACCACCGCCGCCGTTCGAGCCTGCGGCCGCTCCCCGGAATGCGGCCGATGCGCCGCCCGCGGAGCCCAGCGCGCCGGCCGGGCCCTCACTGGGTGCTCGCGCGACCGAGTTTTCACAGCAGTTCATCGCGCTGACGCAGGACCGCCCCGAGCTTGGACTCGCCGTCGCGTTCGCCGGCGGGCTCGTATTGGCCACGATCTTCAAGCGCCTTGGCCGCAAGTAACGGCCAGTCCGAAAACAGCATCGCCACGGCGATCACAGAGGTTTCGGAGAGCGTCACCAAGCTCGTCCACGATGAGATCGAGTTGGCGAAGGCCGAGGTCACCGAGAAGGTCAAGAGCCTTGGCCGCGGTGTCATTCTCGTAGCCGTCGGCGCCGTGTTCGGTTTCTTCGCCGTGATCTTCTTCCTGCTGACGCTCGCCTGGGTGCTCGACGGCATCTTCGTGAGCGGCGCCGGTGACCTCTGGCTCGGTTTCCTGATCGTCTTCGGGGTACTGCTGCTGCTGACCGCCGGTTCGGTGTTGTTGGCAAAAAGGCTGCTGAAGGTCGGTGCCCCGACGCCGAACATGGCGATCGACGAGGCCCGCAAGATCCGCGCGACGGTCAGCGCAAGCGGCGCCAAGCCCGACGGACCGGCGAATGCCTGAGAAGCGCACCGCGGACCAGATCCGCGCCTCGATCGAACAGAACCGCGAAGATCTCGGCGTCTCGCTCGTCAAACTGCGTGACGAGGTCTCCGAGCTGACCGACTGGCGTTCACAGCTGCGTCGTAACAGCGAGCGTCTGACGATCGGTGCAGCCGTCGCAGGTTTCGTTCTGGCCGGCGGGATCGGCGGTGCCGGTTCCGCACTGTTCGGGCGCCGCAAAAAGCGGCGCTGAACGAGCTCCGACAGCGGGCTCGACTCCGGCCGCAGCGCCGCTATTCGAGCAGCGACCGCGGAACGCCGCCGGTGCCCAGCAATCCGGGGCCGACGTGCGTCCCGATCACCGGCCCGAGTTCGGCGACGATCACCGGTTCAGTCCCGAAGATCTGACGTCCGCGTTCAACCATCGCGGCCGCCTGTTCCGGTGCCTGGATGTGTTGGACGACCCAGCCGTCGTTGCCGAGACGCTTGCACTCCTCCAAGAGCCCGGCGAGCTTCTCAAACGCCTTCTTGGAGGTACGGACCCGCTCGATCGGGGTGATCTCCGACTCGACGGTGAGGATCGGCTTGATCTGCAGCGCGTTGCCCATCCACGCTTGAGCGCCGCCGATGCGACCACCGCGGCGCAGGTACTCGAGCGTGTCGACCGCGAACCAGAGTTTGAGCGCGTCCCGCGCCTGCTGCGCCTGGGCGGCGACAGCAGCGCCGTCTCGTCCAGCCCGGATTGCAGAAGCGGCGGCCAGCAGCATCAGTGCCTCACCGCCGCAGGCGGTCCGAGAGTCGATCACGTGGACCTTCGAAGCGTTGTCGCCGAGCGCCTCGCGCGCCTGCATCGCCGAGCGAGCTGTGCCTGAGATCCCGCCGGAAAGATGGATCGAGACGATCTCGTGCCCGCTCTCGATCAGCGGCTCGTAGACCTCCAGAAAGTCACCGATCGAGGGCTGGGACGTGGTCGGCAGCGAGCTCAGATCGGCGAGCCGGCGGTAGTACGCGCCAAGGTCGGTGATCGAGCTTTCGCGATCGGCCTCGCCGTCGTGGTGGACGTAGAGGCTTACCTGATGGATCGCGTTGCGCTCGACCAGCTCACGCGGCAGGTAGTGACAGGTATCGGAAACCAGGGCGACGGGCATGGCGCCCGCGCACCCTACAGGAGATTGTCGATCTGAAGGGGCGCAGGCTCAGACGCGGAGACCGCGACCGGCTCTTCGGCGGACGGCGCAGAAGCCTCAATTCCGAGCACTTCCTGCAGCTCGCCCGACTGGTACATCTCGGTGACGATGTCGCAGCCGCCGACCAACTCCCCGTCGACGAACAACTGGGGGATTGTCGGCCAGTTCGAAATCGCCGAGAGCTCCTGGCGGATCGCCGGGTCGGGAAGGATGTTCACGGCGGCGAACGGCTGGTCAAGCGATTCGAGCATCGCAACCGTGCGCGCCGAGAACCCGCAGGCCGGCGCCTCGGGCGTGCCCTTCATGAAGAGGATCACGGGGTTTTCTGAGATCGCGCTCTGGATCGCCTCGCGCATCGGGTTAGTCGCTGACTCGCTCATCGGGCCTCCAAGGCTGTGATCTTGATTGAGAGGGCGTGAATGCGGTCACCGATCTCGGCGCCGAACACGTCGTAAATAAGCTTGTGCTGGGCGATCCGGCTGAGCCCGTTAAAGGCAGGGCCGGCGACCAGCGCCTCAAAATGCGCACCGTCACCACTGACCTCTGCGCTCGTTCCGGGAATTCCGGCTTCGATCCGCTGCTTCAACTCTTCAGGGGAGACGGGCACAGAAGAAGCGTAGCGCCTCGGCGGCCAACGCTATACTGAATGAAGCATGATCACTCTCACCGACAAGGGTGCCGAGAAGGTCCGAGAGTTCCTCGCCTCTCAGGAGACTGTCGCCGATTCCGCTGGCCTTCGGGTTGGGGTTCGTGGCGGCGGTTGCTCCGGCTTCCAATACGCGCTCGCCTTCGACGAGCAGCGTGACGAAGACAAGGTCTTTGAGGATAAGGGCATCCGGTTGCTGGTAGACCGCCCGAGCCTGCCGTACGTTGAGGGCTCGGTCATCGACTTCGTCGAAGGTCTACAGGGCGCCGGCTTCAAGGTCGAGAACCCGAACGTAATTGCAGCCTGCGGCTGTGGCTCCTCCTTCCGCGTCGCGGAAGAGGAGCAGGTTTCCGCAGTCTGAGCAATAGCTGGCGCCAGCCCGTGCGCCACACTGCACGGGTGCTTAGTGCGCCCCATCGCACCACGCCGCAAGCGTGGTGCTCGCTGACCGCGTGCCTGGCCGGCGCGGCGCTGCTGCTCGCAGGCTGCGGCGGTTCGTCCGCGCCGGCCCACGAACACAAAAAGCCGCGCGTGCACAAGCTCACGCTCGTCAGCGCCAGCGTGATCGCCAAGTCCGCCCAGCTCTCGGCGAAGCAGCCCGGCTACGCCGTCAGCCTCAACCTCAGCGTCGAAGTCCAACAACTAGGGGGCATCACCAGCGCGAGCGCGAAGGGCAGCTTTGACGCCGACGGTGGTCAATTGAGCGCCACGCTGAACTTGCCCGGGCTGTTGGCGCTGATCAGCCCGCTGACGACGCCGGTGATCGTCTCCGACGGCACCGCCTATGTAAAGGTCCCGGCGGTCGCCGCGGACGAGCTCACCGGGGTCAAGCCTTGGCTGTCGGTCAGCCTCAGCGGTGCCGGGCAGCTGCTTGGGCTCTCAGCAGACGCGCTCGCGGGCGCGCTCACGCCGCGCACGATCCTCGAGGCGCTGGCCACGGGCTCGACCGGCAAAGCGACCGTGCTCGGGCCGAAGCTGATCAGGGGGCAGGAGACGACCGAATATCGCGAGGTTGTGCCCGAGTTCGGTGCCGAACACCCGATCGGCGTCTGGATCGACTCGCAGACCGGGCTGCTGACTCAGGTGGCGTTCATCGCCACCCACTACGGCAGTGATGGCGCCCAGATCGACTTCACCGCGTACGGCCCGCAGGCCGCCGCGGTCCCGCCGCCGCCCTCAGAAGTCGGCAGCCTCGCCGCCGCGCTGAACAAGGCCGGGATCTAGCCGGCTGAGCGCGCGCCATGCGGGCGCGCGCGACGTCACGCCGGTTCGTTGTCCAGCGAGCGCCAGAGGTAGCGGCAGGCGAGCGTGCGGTGAGGGCTCCAGCTGGCGGCGATCGCTTCCATCGTCGCGGGGTCCGGCATGACCTCGAGCCCGTAGGCGAGCATCATCGCCTTGCGAACCCCGAGGTCACCGACGGCGAGCACGTCTGGCCGCTCGAGATGGAACATCAGGAACATGTGCGCGCTCCAGACGCCGATGCCCTTGACCGCTGTCAGCTCGGCGATCACCGCGTCGTCGCTGAGCTGATCGAGCTTGTCCAGTTCGAGCGAGCCGTTGATCACGTGCTCGGCCAGTGAGTGCAGGAACGTCACCTTCGCCCGTGAGAGCCCTGCCGCCGCCCGCAACTGCTCGGGGTCGTCGGCCAGGACCTCTTGCGGAGTCGGCCCGCGGCCGCCGAAACGGTCGGCCAGGCGCCCGTAGATAGACGCGGCGGCCTTGGTCGAGAGCTGCTGACCGACTATCGCCCGCACGAGCGCGTCGTAGTGCTCGGTCTGCCCGCCGGCACGCCGATCGCGCAACCCGTCGGGCCCGTACTGGTCGAGGATCGCGCCCAGAATCGGATCGGCGGAGCGCAGGTGCGCGAAGCCCTCGCTTTCAGTCGTGACGCCCACGGTTCCGGCGCCAGCCCGCGCTACTCGAGGACCGGGACTTGCAGCGTCGCACCGTCGAGCGCGCCCAAAGCGCGCTCAACCGATGCCGACACGCAGGTGAAGGTCGGTGTGTCCCTGAGCGTGTACAGGCTCGACTCGGTGGTACGCAGCTTCTGCACCAGATCGAGGAAGTCCGAGGGGTTGTCAGTCTCGAACGCGACCACGAACTCCTGGTCATCGAGACCGAACGAGTACGAGGTGTTGAGGTCGATGCTCGGGAACTCCTTGCCGACCTTGATGTGCGCTTGCATGATCCGCCAGCGCTCGTCAGCGGGGAGGTTGTACCAGGCCCGGGTCTTGACGAACGGATAGACGAACAGGTACTTGGCGTGGGCCGGACGGACCTCCAGACGCGACTCGTCGGAGTACTCCGATTCCTTGGTCATCGCGAGGAACGAGTAGGGGATCGTGCACCACTTCATCAGCCCGCTCTGCTGCAGCACGACGTGGAATTCGTGGATCCGCTCGAGGTTCTCCGCCTGGGTCAGAACCATCAGGTCGGTGTCGCCGCGGGTGCCGATCAAAGAGAACGTTCGCAGCAGGTGGTCATGGCCAAAGTCCTCGCAGGCGGCGATGAACTCGCGCTTGTGATCACTGCGTTCGGCGTCGTCAAGACGTAGCCATGCGCGGTCGATCTGGAGGAATGTGTACTTGACGAAATGTCGGGAAGGCATGCAGGAATCATGGCAGCAATCAGGCGTCGGCAAGCAGGTGGCGATGCAGTTTGTGTCGTCTGTGGCTATATTCCCGCCACGCTCTTCATCTGGGAGAGAGATGACATGAGTGAAGGATGCTCTGAGGGGGGCATCTGGGGGATTGGTTGAAACGACGGGCGTCCGCAGAGGTTGGAGTAGGATTACCTTCATGCGGATCGCCCTCGTTTCGCCCTATTCGTGGACGTACCCGGGGGGCGTAACCCGGCATATCGAGGCGCTCGCGCAGCAGTACCTGGCTCAAGGCCATGACGTACGCGTGCTCACCCCGTATGACCCGGCGGATACCCCGGCGACGCTCATGCACCGCGGCGCAAGACCACAACCCGTCGCGCTGCCTGATTACGCGATCTCGCTGGGGCGCACGATCGGCTTCAAGGCGAACGGCGCCGTGTCCAACCTTTCGGTCTCGCCTTGGGGTGTCGCGCGGCTCGGCCGCGAGCTGCGCAACGGCGGTTATGACGTCGCCCACATCCATGAGCCGGTCGCGCCGCTGATCGGCTGGGTCGCGTCTCAGCAACCGAACCTTCCGTTGGTCGGCACCTTCCACACCTACTCGACCAAGTGGTTGCCGAACAACATCGCGAACGGCTTCGGGGCACGCCAGGTCCTGAACCACATGCACGTACGCATTGCGGTCTCGGAAGCGGCGGCCTGGACCGGCAAGCGCTGGTTCGGCGGTCGCTACCGGCTGATCCCGAACGGTGTGCACCTCGACCAGGAAGCGCTCACCAACGCCCTGGCTGATCACGAGAACCGCGGCGCCGAGCATCCGCTGCGGATCGTCTTCGTCGGCCAGGCGGTCGACCGCAAGGGACTGCCGCTGCTGCTGCGCGCCTTCGAGGCGCTGCGCGAGCACATCCCCACTGAACTCACCGTGATCGGCCCCTCGCAGGAGGAACTGGCGCCGCTCCTGATGGACACCGCCGGGGTGCGCGTGCTCGGCAAGGTCGACGACGCGACCAAGCACGCGGAGCTGCGGGCCGCCGATGTGCTGGCCGCACCGTCACTGGGCGGGGAGAGCTTCGGCATGGTCCTGACCGAGGCGTTCGCCTCCGGCACCACTGTCGTGGCCTCTGACATCGCCGGATACCGCGATGTCGTCACGGACGGCGTGGACGGCGTGCTCGTGCCGCCGTCCGACGCACAGACGCTCGCCGAGGCCCTGCGCGACCTCTATCACGAGCCGGAGCGCCGTCGCAAGCTGGCTCACACCGCCGCCCACACCGTGCAGCGCTTCTCCTGGGACCACGTCGCGCTTGAGGTGATGGACTCCTACAAGCAGGCGATCGCCACGCCGCAGCCGCAGACCGCACGCCAGCGGATCGGCGTGCGCAGTGGCTTCGTTCCGGCCGACATGAAGCCGGCGGTGCGTGCACAGCGCCTTGAGAGCCTTGAGCAGCCACTCACGCCCAAAGCGGCGCGGCGCGGGCTGTTCGCGCAGATCCGCCGTGTCGCGGTCGTCGGACTTGGCCTGGGCGGGCTCGCGCTTGCCTACATGGCGCTGCAGAAGATCGGGATCGACAGCATCGGCGACGCGCTGATCAACTCGAGCCCGGCGTTCGTCTTGCTCGGGCTTGCGACGATGTGCGCGGCGATGATCATGCGCGGCCTCGCCTGGCACGCGATCCTCAAGGCGGCGATGCCAAACGCCCGTGTGCGCTTGGTGGATGCGCTGCAGGGCACGATGATCGGCGTGCTGATGTCCTCGACGCTGCCGGCCCGCCTCGGCGAACCCTCACGCGCGCTCGTGGTGGCGCGCCGCACCGGGCGCCCGCGTGAGAACCTGCCGATAGTGCTTGGCACGCTGGTCTCGCAGACGGTGCTCAACATCGTCGCGCTGATCATTCTCGGCACCGTGATGTTCTCGTCGGTGGACTTTTTCAGTGGCCATCAGAACGCGCTGCTGTTCGCCGCGATCGCCCCGGCGGCACTGCTGCTGCTGGTGCTGATGGCGCCGATCGTGCTGCGCTACGGGCCGGGCGGCACCCGCTTCAACCGCGCCCGCAAGGCGATGGCGCAGATGCAGGGCGCGCTCAAGCGCGTCCGTACCGGGCTGACCGTCTTCAGCAAGCCGAAGCTCGGGGCGATCGCGAGCGCGAGCCAGCTCTCCGCCTGGGCGCTGCAGTGGCTCTCCTGCTTCCTGCTTCTGCGAGCGCTCGGACTCGAGCACCAGGCCGGGATCGCGGCCGCCGCCGCCGTGCTGTTCGCGGTCAACATCACCGCCGTGCTGCCGGCCACGCCGGCCAACCTCGGCGTCTTCCAGGCCGCCTGCGCCACGGTGCTGCACACCGGCTGGCACGTCGGTCTCGGTACCGGCGTCGCCTACGGCGTGATCCTGCAGGCGGTGGAGGTCGCGACCGCGATCCTGATGGGCATGCCGGCGTTGCTGAAGGAGGGCATGTCCTGGCGTGAGGTGCGGCTGCGGGCGATGCACAGCACCCCGATCAAGCTGCCGCCGCGCCCGACCGGCCAATCGCGCCGCCGTTCTGGCAGCACCGCTGAAGCCGAGGGCTAGTTGCTGGTGAGCGGCCCGGTTTCGTTGCGGGCCGACTGAGCGGGTGACTCTGGGGGAGAAACTCGCTCGTACAGCGAGTAAGTCCCCCAGAGTGGCGCGCGGGGCCGTGACTACGCGCGGAGGCTAGGCGACCGGCGTGGCCTGTGTCGGGTCGCGTTCGGACCCGGCGATCACGTCGTCAATCGCCTGACGCGCGGTCTTGGGCAGGAACCCGGACTTCATCCCGAAGTACACGGCCTGCGGGTGCGGGGCGACGATCGCCAGCGTCGACTGCTCAGGCTCAAGCGCATAGCCGCTCGAGAGCCGCAGCCCGATCGATTCGGCGTCGAGCAGCCGGAAGACCTTCTCGTGCTCGGACTGTTCCGGGCAGGCCGGGTAGCCCCAGGAGTAGCGGCGTCCCTGACCGGCGCCGATCCCCAGATCGGCTCGCACCCGGGCGTGCAGCCACTCGGCCGAGCCCTCAGCCATCTGGTTGCCAAGGCCGTGCACGAACAGCTGCTCGGCAAACTCGCCTTCGGCCTCGAGCGACGCCATCAGCTCGGTGACCGCGTCACCGGCTGTGACCGCCTGGATCGCGACGACGTCGATCGCGCCGGAGCCCGGGCCGGAAAGCGGCCGGTAGAAGTCCGCCAGACAGATCCGGTCGTGCCGCGGCTGCCGCGGGAAGACGAGCCGCTCGAGCTCGACCGGGTGGGCGGGATCGAAATCCTCGGGGTCCCAGACGATCAGCTCGTTGCCCTCGGAGTTGCACGGGAAGTACCCCAGCAGCGCCCGCGGGTGCAGGTAGTCCTGGGTCTGCCACATGCGCTCAAGCCGCGGCTGGAAGTCCTCGCGCAGGAGCCGGTCCCACTCCTCGCCCTTGACCCCGCGCCCGCCCCAGTGCAGCTTGAACAGCACGTGCGTATCGAGATGGGGGTAGACGTCGTCCAGCTCAACCGGAATCTCCCGCGCGCCCCAGAAGGGCGGCTCCGGCACCGGGGCATCATCGAAGCGCACGGCGCTGCGCACGCTGGCATCGTCGAGTGGCGGCGCGCCGAGATCCTCGTCGGCCGGCTTCTCGCGCAGCACGCGGGCGGACTCGAGCGTCTGCTTGACCAGCGTCGCCCGCTTGTCCTCGTCGACCAGCTGGTCCATCACGGCAAGCCCCTCGAACGCGTCCTTACAGAAGAACACGCCCGGCTCGTAGACCTCATCGGACTCGGTACCGCCCGGATAGATAGTGCGCAATCCGAAGTTGCGATTGATCGCGGCCCCGCCGATCAGCACCGGGAACTGCAGGCCCTGGGCGTGCAGCTCGGAGATTGCCGCCGGCATCTGCTTCGAGGTCGAGACCAGCAACGCGCTCAGGCCGATCGCCGTCGCGTCGTGCTCGACGGCCGCGTCGAGCACGGTCTGAATCGGCACCTGCTTGCCGAGATCGACGACCGTGTAGCCGTTGTTCGAAAGGATCGTGTTGACCAGCGATTTGCCGATGTCGTGCACGTCGCCGAAGACCGTCGCGAGCACGACCGTGCCCTTCGTGTAGCCCTCGAGCTTGTCCAGGTAGAGCTCAAGCCGTGCGACCGCGCGCTTCATCACTTCAGCCGACTGCAGTACGAACGGCAGGATCAGCTCGCCGGCGCCGAACTTATCGCCTACCTCCTTCATCGCAGGCAGCAGCACGTTGTTGAGCGTCGGCACAGCTCCGATCTTCGCGTTGCAGGCGTCGATCCAGTCCTCCACGCCGTCACGCCGCCGGCGCAGGATGCAGAAGTGCAGTGCCTGCTCTGGCTCCATGCCCTCGGTCGGATCCGCGGGGCCGCCGGCATCGCTCTCGTCCGAGCCCTTGGCCTCGAAGTGCGAGATCAACCGCTCAAGTGCGTCCTCGCGACGGTTCCAGACCAGATCGTCGGCCAGCTCGCGCTCCTCGAGCGGGATCTCACCGTAAGGAGTGATGTGGTTCGGGTTGACCATCGCTAGGTCAAGTCCGGCCTCCACGCAGTGGTGCAGGAACACGCTGTTGACCACGCTGCGGGCCGGCAGCCCGATCCCGAACGACACGTTCGAGACGCCAAGCGAGGTTTTCACCCCCGGCAGCGAGGCCTTGATCAGGCGGATGCCCTCAATCGTCTCGACCGCGCTCGGCCGCCACTCCTCGTCACCGGTGGTGAGCGTGAAGGTCAGGCAGTCAAAGATCAGGGCTTCGCGATCGAGCCCGTGTTCGTCGCAGCAGAGCCCGACCAGCCGCTCGGCGATCTCGAGCTTGCGCTCGCGCGTCTTGGCCATCCCGACTTCATCGATCGTCAGCGCGATCAGCGCGGCGCCGTGGGCTTTGGCCATCGGCGCGACGCGGTCAAGTTTGGCCCGTCCCGCCTCGAGGTTGACCGAGTTGACGATCGCGCGGCCGGGGATCTGCTCCAGTGCCGCCTCGATCACCTCGGGCTCGGTCGAGTCGATCTGGATCGGCGCCGGTTGCGTCAGCGAGATGCGCTTGACGACCTCGCGCATCTGCTCGGCCTCATCCGCGCGCTCGGTCAGCGCCACGCAGATGTCGAGCACGTGCGCGCCACCGGTCACCTGGTCCTCGGCGACGGTCGTGAGCCCGTCGTAGTCGTTCGCCAGCAGCAGCTCCTTGGCTTTGCGCGAACCCTGGGAGTTGACCCGCTCACCCACGATCGTCGGCGCTGGATCCTGGACCAGCAGCGTGTCGGCGATCATCGCCGAGACGTACGGCGCTCGTCTAGCCGGACGAGCGCCTGGCCGGGCGTCGCGGCCGACGCGCTCGACGATCGCGGCGATATGGGCAGGCGTGGTGCCGCAGCAGCCACCGACGATGCCGACGCCGTAACGCTCGACGTACTCGCCGAGTACCGCTGACAGCGGCCCCGGGCCCTCCGGGAAGATCGTCTCGCCGTTCGGTCCCTGCAGCGGCAGTCCGGCGTTGGGGATGCAGTGGACCGGCACCGAGGCGTGCTCGCCCAGGAAACGGATCGCGTCGCGCATGTCCTCAGGCCCCGTTGAGCAGTTGAGGCCGAGCGCGTCGACGCCGAGCGCCTCGAGCGTCGTCAGCGCCGAGGAGACATCGGTGCCGAGCAGCATCTTGCCGCCGTTCGGCAACAGCGAGACGCTGACCTGGATCGGCACGCTGCGGTTCTCGAGCTTGAAGGCCTCGCGTGCCCCAAAGATCGCGGCCTTGGCTTCAAGGATGTCCTGGACGGTCTCGATGATCAGCAGGTCGCAACCGCCCTGCACGAGTCCGCGGGCCTGCTCCGTGAAGACTTCGACCAGCTGCCGGAAGGTGATCTGCCCGAGCACCGGGTCGGTGCTCGCCGGCAGGAAGCCGGTAGGCCCGATCGAGCCGGCCACGAAGCGGTCCTCGCCGGCGGCCTTGCGCGCGATCTGGGCCGCTCTGACGTTGATCTCGTGGGTGTGCTCACCGAGGCCCCACTCATCAAGCTTCAGGCGTGATGCCTGGAAGCTATCGGTCTGCACGACCTCGGCGCCGACCTCGAGGAACGATTGGTGCACGTTCTCGATTACGTCCGGGCGGTTCAGCACCAGCGCCTCATGGCAGCGCCCCGGTAGCCGGTAGTCGTGCTCGAGGCTCAGGTCAAAGATCTCAAGCGTCGCTCCCATGCCGCCGTCAAAGACGACGACACGCTCACGTGTGGCGGCGAGGTAGTCCCGTGACATTGACCGATCCTAGCGCGAAATCGGTCAACCTTGACACAACTATGTGAAGGTTGGGTGCGGTGCCGTCGAGCTGTGCGCGTAAATCGGCTGCGCGGCGACCGAGACATCCTGCACCAGCAACTTGCGCGGCGCGTTCGCGAGCTCACTGGCGGGGTACGGCTTGGCGAAGTAATAGCCCTGGCCGTAGTCGACGCCTAGGGCGCGCACGCGTTCCATCGCCGCGTAGTCAGAGACGTACTCGGCGATCGTCAGCTTGCCGAGGTCACGGCCGATCCGCACGATCGACTCGATCACCAGCTCGTCCAGCCTGCTGTGCGGATCCTTCATAAACTCGCCGTCGATCTTCACGTACCTGGCCGGGAAGTGCTTGAGGTAGTAAAAGGTGCTGAAGCCGGCGCCGAAATCGTCGATCGCGAACATGCAGCCGAGTTCGGCCAGCGCGGTAGCGAGATCCCGCGCGCGCGTCATGTTCCCGACCGCGGCCGTCTCGGTCAGCTCGAAGACGATCTGCTTGGGGTTGACGCCGTGCTTGGCGACGTGACGCGCGATGTAGCCCTCTAGGTGCTCATCGTCGATCGTCGCGCCCGAGAGGTTGATCTCAAAGGTCAGGTCCGGATGCTTGGCGGCCAGCGCCAGCGCGCGGTCGATCACCCAGTGGTCGATCAGGTGGATCAGCCCGAGCCGCTCGGCAGTCGGCAGGAACTCACCCGGCAGGATGATCTGGTCGTTGACGCCGCGTAGGCGCAAAAGCACCTCGCAGTGGGTCATCATGCCGCTGGTGAGGTTGACGATCGGCTGCACGTAGAGCTCGAAGCGGTCGTTGGCGAGCGCCTCGCGGATCATGTGCTCGCCGGCGCTCTGTGCGCTCTCGCGCAGCCGTGTGCGGTCGGCCTCGGTGTAGATGGTGACGCGGTCACGGCCCGCTTCTTTGCTTGCGTACATCGCCCGGTCAACGTCCGCGAGTAGTTCGAGCGCCCTGGCCGAGTTGCCCTCGAACGCCGCCACACCGATGCTGGCGGTGCAGTGGAGCGAGGTCTCGCCGATCTTCAGCACGTGGCCGCGGATCGCAAGCAGCAGCCTGTCGGCGAGCGCCTTGGCCTCATCGAGCGTCGCCGGTGAGCTGATCACACAGAACTCGTCGCCGCCCAAACGTGCCAGCACGTCCGTCTCGCGCACACCGCGGGCAAGCGTGCTGGCCAACTCGGCGACCAGGGCGTCACCGAGCTTGTGGCCGTGGGTCTCGTTCACGTACTTGAAGTTGTCAAGGTCGAGCATCACCACAGCACCGGGCTCGTTACGGGCGACGACCTGCTCGAGCGCTGTCTCAAAGCCATGGCGGTTGAGCAGCGACGTCAACGGGTCGTGATTCGCCATGTGTGCGATCCGTGCCTCGTCACGCTTCATTTCACTGAGGTCGCGGACGCTGACGGTCGCCCCTACGATCTCACCGTCTGAGTCACGCAGGGCGCTCCAGCGGACCTCGACGTCGATCACGGAGCCGTTCTTCCGCACCCGTCGCGTCTCGTAGATCTCGGTCTCGGACTCGCCCTCGAGCAGCCGCCGGTGGCGTTCGTCTATCTCGAACGACTCGTCCTCGGAGAGATCCACGGGCCGCAACAGCTTCATCGTGTGGCCGATCATCTCCTGCGCGCTGTACCCGTAGAGCCGTTCTGCGGCCGGGTTCCAAGAGGTCACGACCCGGTTGTGGTCGATCGTGATGATCGCTTCGAGCGCAGACTGGACCACCTGTGAGAGCAAGATCTCGGAGTGGTGGACGCGGGCAAGGTCGGTGATGTCCCAGACGCTGCCGGCCAGCCGGCGACGCCCGGTCGCAGGATCGGTGACAAGCGCCGCGCGCGTCTTCAGGGTGCGCACCTCGCCGCTAGGCCGTCGCACGCGCATCGTCTCTTCGACCTCTTCGCCGTCGGCGGCCTCAACCGCAGCCAGCCAGCTGCGGCGCTTGTCGCGGTCTTCGTCGAGCGTGATCGACTCAGAGAAACCTTCAGGCGGGGGGCAGCTCTGGGGTTCGAGGCCGTAGATCCGGAAGATCTCGTCTGACCAGCGCGACTCCTGCGTATCGAGGTCGCGTTCCCAGCTTCCGATATGGATGAGCTGCTGCTGGTTAGCCAGCAGGCGTCGTGTGTGCTCCAGCTCTTGCTGGAGTGTTGTCAACTTTTCTTTGGCTCCGTGCCTATTCACTTGCTCTTATTCCGGTAGGCCGTTCTCGCGGACGGCGGCGTCACCACTTGATCGGCCGCTTGGGCCAGGTCTTGATTCTGGTCTTGTCCATTCAGGTGCATCGATGCACTTGAAGGCAGCGGCTAGCCTCTCTCTCATGGGTACAGCCAAGGTCCTTTTTGATGAAGCCCACAGTGAAGCGTGGACGATCCGACCCGAGCTGGCCGGGGCGATGCAGCCCGCCCATCCGGGCGACGCCTCCTATGTGCACGCCGCGGCGCTGCTCGCCGGTCGGGGCTTTGATGTCGCCGCACACGCCGACGGCGTGCTTTCCCACGGCGCCCTGGCGGACACTGATCTGCTGGTGATCGCGCACCCGTCCGAGCCCGCCTGGGAGCAGACCACCGGCGTCGGCTCGCCACGCTTCACCGCCCCCGAGATCGAGGCGATAGCAAGCTACGTGCACGGTGGCGGCGGCCTGGTAGTGCTCGGCGAGACCGAGCAGGAGAAGTACGGCAACAACCTCAATGAGCTGCTTGCGCACTTCGGCGTGAAGCTGCGAAACGACACCGTGCAGGACTACGAGCACAACGACGGCGCCCCGACCTGGATCCTCGCTGACCTGGCGCGCGGCGTCCGCGGTCGCGACGGCGATCTGCTCGCGCGCGTGCACTCGGCGTGCTTCTACCGCGCGACGACGATCGAGACCAGCAACGGTGCGCGCGTGATCGCGCGCACCCATTCGAGCGCCTCGGTTCCCGAGGCGCCGTTGCTGGTCAGCTCCCAGCACGGCAGCGGCCGCGTGGTCGTGCTTGCCGACTCAGACATCTTGCGCGACGACTGCATCGCCTCGCTCGATCACGAGACGCTGTGGCTCAACATCGCCACCTGGGCCGCCCGCCGTCCGGGCGGGCGCGACGAGCTTGAAGGGCCGGACGAGCCGGCGAGCGAAAGCGCCCGTGAGCTGCTCACCCGGGCCGGCTGGGAGACGCTGCGCGACCAGACCAACGCGCTGGCGCTGCTGCAGGCAGCGGATGGCTCACTCAAGGAAGACGCGTCGCCTCAGGACGCGGGCGGCTATGTGATCGAGGTGGCCGCGGCGCTGCGCGGGCTTGCCGGTGACTTCCCGAATCTGGCGGTGGCGGCAGACGAGCTCGAGGCGTGGGCCGCCGGCGGTTATGGGAAACCTGATTTCACGCGCTCGCTGGAAGCCTTCAGGCCCGAGCAGGCACGCAACCACGGCGAGCTGCAGATCGCCTTCTTCCCGATGTACAAACAGAACGGCTCGCCCGACACCTGCTTTGAGGCGGTCGCCGTTCGCGTGCCCTGGCCGGCCTGGATCGCGCGGCTTGAGGCGACCCGTTACGACAACGCCAAGTACGTGCCGGTGGAGCTCGTCGACGCCACCCGCGGCTACGACAGTGAGTGCGCGGTGCTGTTCCCGGAGATGGTGGCGGTCGCCGAGCGTCAACCGAACCATTGGGGCGCGATCTTCTGTGACCGCGAGGCGGCGCGCATGCGACGGGTTTCCGCGCAGGCCGCGGACCTGTTGGCGATGAACCTGCCGCCGGACGCGGCGCGGCTGTTGGTGGATCCCTGGGTCGCGCAGCAGTCCTTCATCCTCTGGGACCTGATTCACGACCGTGCGCACAGCCACGGTGACCTGCCGTTCGATCCCTTCATGGTGCGCCAGCGCGCGCCCTACTGGATGTATTCACTCGAGGAACTGCGCTGCGACCTGACGACCTTCGGCGAGGCGGTCACGCTCGAGCGCGAGGGGCTTGGCTTTGGCCGCAACGTTCAGTACGCGATTCTCTTTGACCGGCTGCTGCGCTTCCCGATCACGGGCTCGCGCGTGCGCAACTACGACGGTCTCGGCGGCCAGCTGTTGTTCGCCTACCTGCACAAGGGCGGCTATCTGGCCTGGAGCGACAACCAGCTCTCGATCGACTGGGATCGCGTCGCTGATGGCGTGATCGGCCTGCGCGATGAGATCTTCGCGCTCTACAAGAGCGGGATCGACCGCACGAAGCTCCAGCACTGGGCCGCCGCGCATGATCTGGTTGCGCGCTTCGTGCCGCCGGCGTCGGGATCTAAGTGGGTCGCCGGCGTGCGGAACTTCGCTGAGGTCGAGGACCCGCGGCCTTACTGCGATGAGGTCCTGCCGGATGAGTTCCCGCTTTCTATCTTCTACTCGGCGCTTGCACGTGCGCTCGGCTCGGCGTGAGCGACGGGCGTCGGGGCTTCGCCTCCGACAACGCCGCGACGGTCCACCCGGCGGTACTCGAGTCGATCGCGAAGGCTAACGTCGGGCACGCCTTCGGTTACGGGCACGACTCGTATACGGCCTCGGTCGAGCAGCGCGTCGCCGACGCCCTCGGGGCCCCGGCCGGGGCGCAGGTGTACTTCGTCTTCAACGGCACCGGTGCCAACGTGCTGTCTCTGCGCGCGGCCTTGCGTCCCTGGCAGGCCGCGATCGTTTCGGAGAACGCGCACCTGCACACGGATGAGGTCGGGGCGCCCGAAGCGGTCGCAGGCAGCAAGTTGCTGGTCGCTGAGACGGTCGACGGGAAGCTGACCTTGCGGGGCCTGCAGCGGCTGATCGAGAAGCCCAACGACGAACACTTCGTAAAGGCCGGGCTGCTGTCCCTGACCCAATCAACCGAGTTCGGCACGCTGTACTCGCTGGCTGAATTCCGCTCGCTGGTCGACACCGCGCATGCCGGCGGGCTGCTCGTGCACGTCGATGGTGCGCGGCTCGCGAACGCGGCCGCGGCCCTGGGTGTCGGACTCGCCGAGGTCGTGGCGGGCGTCGATCTGGTCTCGTTTGGCGCCACCAAGAACGGCGCGCTCGGCTGCGAGGCGGTTGTCGTGCTGAACCCCGCGTTGACCGAGGGCATGCTGCACCTGCGCAAGCAGACGCTGCAGCTCGCCTCGAAGATGCGGTTCCTGGCGGCTCAGTTCGACGCGCTGCTCACTGATGAGCTTTGGCGGCTCAACGCCGGGCACGCGAACGCCATGGCCTCGCGGCTCGCCGACGCCGTCGGCGCGATCGAGGGTGTGGTCGTGTCGCGCCGGCCCGCCGTGAACGCGGTCTTCGCGACCCTGCCAGCCGCCGCCCGCGTGCGGCTGCTCGAGGACTTTGACTTCTACGAGTGGGACGCGACCACCGGTGAGGTCCGCTGGATGTGCGCCTGGGATACCACCGAGGCGGACGTCGACGGCTTCGCCGCCGCCGTCCGCACGGCCGTGGCTTCGGCCTGACCGTCCCGCCTTCCGCCTTCGCTTTCGACTCTGGGGGAGAAACCCGCCCTACGGCCGAGTTTCTCCCCCAGAGTCACGTAGCCGCACGCTGCCGGTTAAACGGCTTGGCTGAGGAAGGGGACCCAGCAAGGGGCTGAGTCCGATGTTTGTCTCCGACGGTGACCGGCGCGCTATGCGCGCCTCTGCTGCCCGCTAAGTCCGCGAGGTCAGGTATCCACCTAACGCCAGAAAGGCCATCAGGTCGCTGTGAACGCCGGCGCGGTCCTGGTCCCATCGCGCGCCCGTGACCCGCAAGATCCGCAAGCCCTCGCGCTGAAGCCACGCGTCCTTGAGGCGGTCTCGCTCGAAGTCCTGAGCAGCTATGTGGTACTGGCGCCCGTCGAGCTCGAGCACCAGCCCGTACTCCGGCCAGTAGCAATCGAGCTCCCATCTGCCGGCGAGCCGTACGTTTCGGTGTGGCTCTGGGATCTCGGGGTGCCTGAGCAACCACCGATCGAACTCGCGCTCAAAGCTCGATTCGCGCTTTGGGGTTGGGAGATACGCGACCAGGGCGCGCTTGAGCTTCCCGACCCCAGGTCGCCGTTCGTGACGCTTCAGCGTGCGCTCGAGGTCCGCGAGATCGAGGACTCCAATTCGCACGGCCGTCTCGATCAGCCGGTCGAGCTCCCCGGGGTCGGCGCGAGGCGCTATCTCCAAGAGGAGCCTGGGTACGGAGCTGACCTTGAGGCCCCGGCGGCTGCGGATCTCGGAACGCTGGGGCACCCGCGAGGCGCGGACCACGTTGAGTCCGCGATGCCGCGGTGTTGAAGTCGCGACAACCCCGACCTCGATCGGCGCCAGGTTGAGCGTGCGCAGTCCCCACGTCGAGGCAGCTGTTTTCCCGGCGAGCCAGGCGCCATCGCCGACCGCCAGCAAGGCAGCCTTGAGGTGAGCGTCGTCGACGAGTGGGCTACGTCCGTCGGCGTAGACACCGCGGTGCAGCCGCCTGAGTTCGCCGTGCCCGACTAAGCCGGCTATCGCGTCGTCGTCGAAACCGAGCTGATGCAGCTGGGTGGTCCCTATAACTCCGCGGTTGCCCTTGAGCGCCTTGGTCAAGTTGAGGTCGCGCTCGACGCGACTCTGGGGGAGAAGCTCGCTCGTAGGCCGAGTTAGTCCCCCAGAGTCGGCAGGGTCCCGCTCTGGAGAGTCGGTCGGGTTCCGTCCCACAGACGCCATGAACCCGATCCTGGCATCGACACGCGCGTCGAAACAACGCGTGTTCGTGCCAACACTGTGTCAATTCGACCGTCAGTTCGGCGCGGGCCCGGGCCGGGCCCCGGCCGACCGCCGCCGCCGTGCGCTACTTCCCGCCAGCAAGATCCTTCGCCCGCTCGGCCGCCACCGCCGCCGAGGGAACCACCAAAACCGGGCGGTCGGCGTGGTGCAGCACGTGGTTGGAGACACTGCCGAGCACCGCGGACTTGACGCCGGTGTAGCCGCGCGAACCGAGTACGACAACAGCTGCGTTTACCTCGAGCGCCACGCTGAGGATCGCCTCGGCGATCGTCGAATCGAGCACCAGCGCGCGACCCTCGGCCTTGAGGCCGGCGCCCGACGCCAGGGCGGCGCCCTCGTTGGCGCGTTCAACCGCCGCCTGCTCAGAGGAGGTGTCGATCTCGTCGTAGTCGACGATCACGCCGATGCCGCCGCCGACCCTCGCCATCGTGTCGATGAAGCGCTGCCAGACGGTGACCACCGTCGCGCTCTGGCCATTGAAGAGTTTGCCTGCCTGCTCGATCGCCGCTTTCGCGTCTTCGGAGCCGTCGTATGCGATCAGAATCATCGTTTCTCTCCTATCGGGTGCGTAGCTGGGCTCTGCAATAAGGACGCTAGCTGACCCGGGCACCCGGCCGCTTCGGGATTTCCGCATTGCACCGTTCTTCCCGACATTCGGCACGAAACGGCTGCGGCGCGATACTCATAAAGATGAGCGTCAAGACGCATCCGTTCGACTCGATCTACCGCCACGGCTACGTGCGCGTCGCCGCGGCGGTGCCGCGCGTGAAGATCGCCGATCCCGCCGAGAACGCGAACCACACGATCGAACTGGCGTCACAGGCATCCCAAAAGGACACTGCCCTGGTGGTCTTCCCAGAGCTCGGTCTCGCGGCCTACACGAGCGAGGACCTCTTCCGCCAGGACGCCCTGATCGAGTCGACCCACGACGCGATCGAGAGCGTGCGCAAGGCCAGCGAGGCGCTGCAGCCGGTACTGGTTGTCGGGGCGCCGCTGCGCGCCGAACAGGGCCTCTTCAACTGCGCCGTCGTGATCCACCGTGGCCAGATCCTTGGCGCCGTTCCGAAGAGCTACCTGCCTGAGTACCGCGAGTTCTACGAGAAGCGCCAGTTCCGCGCCGCCCGCGACGTGATCTCGGACACGGTCACGATCAACGATCAAGAGGTCCCTTTCGGCAACCATCTGATCTTCACCGCCACTGACGTTCCCAACTTCAGCCTCCACATCGAGATCTGCGAGGACGTCTGGAGCGCGATCCCGCCCAGCACCTATGGCGCCTTGGCCGGCGCCACCGTGCTCGCGAACCTCTCGGCGAGCAACATCCTGGTCGGCAAGTCGGACTACCGCCACACGCTCTGCGCGGCGCACTCCGCGCGCACGCTCAGCTCCTACCTCTACACCGCCGCCGGCCCGGGCGAGTCGACCACGGACCTTGCCTGGGACGGGCAGGCCCTGATCTACGAGAACGGCGAATGCCTGGCCGAATCCGAGCGCTACCCCGAGACCGACGGCCTGATCACCGCCGACGTCGACCTTGACCGCCTGGTCTCGGACCGCCTCGAGACCAGCTCCTGGGGTGACGCGATCCACGACCACCGCCGCAAGCTGCAGCGGATGCGCAAGATCGAATTCGAGTTGCGTCCACGGAGTGGAGCGGTCCCGCTGGACCGCTCAATCGAGCGTTTCCCGTACGTCCCTTCCAACCAGCCGATGCGCAACGCCCGCTGCGAGGAGGTTTACCGGATCCAGGTGGCCGGGCTGCAGACACGGCTCGAGGCGACCGGCATCAAGAAGGTTGTGATCGGCGTCTCGGGAGGGCTCGACTCAACGCACGCGCTGATCGTCGCGGCACGGGCGTTTGACCGGCTCGGGCTGCCGCGCACGAACCTGCTGGCCTATACGATGCCCGGCTTCGGGACCAGCGATCACACGCTTGAGAGCGCCCGCGAGCTGATGGCGGCGCTCGGTGTGAGCGCCGCGGAGCTCGATATCCGCGCCCCCGCGCAGGCGATGCTCGAAGCGATCGGGCATCCCGCCGCCGACGGTTCGCCGGTCTACGACACCACCTATGAGAACGTCCAGGCGGGGGAGCGCACCTCCCACCTCTTCCGCCTCGCTAACCATCACGGGGCGATCGTGCTTGGCACCGGCGACCTCAGTGAGCTGGCGCTCGGCTGGAGCACCTATGGNNGTCGGCGACCAGATGTCGCACTACAACGTCAACGCCTCGGTGCCCAAGACGCTGATCCAGTTCCTGCTGCGCTGGGCGATCGACACCGACCAGTTCGGTCCTCAGGCCGGCGCCGTGCTCGCGACCGTGCTCGATACCGCAATCTCACCGGAGCTGATCCCAGCCGGCGCGAGCGGTGAAGCCGAGCAGCGCAGCGAGGACACGGTTGGCCCTTATGAGCTCCAGGACTTCTTCCTCTACCACGTGCTGCGCTTCGGCAACCGACCGAGCAAGGTCGCCTGGCTCGCGCACGATGCGTGGGGCGACCGCAACCGCGGCCCCTGGCCGGACCTGATCCCGGTGGACCGTCGCAGCGAATATCCGATGGAGCAGATCGAGTACTGGCTCAGGGTGTTTCTCAAGCGCTTCTTCCAGACCAGTCAGTTCAAGCGTTCAGCAATGCCCAACGGTCCTAAAGTCGGTTCGGGTGGATCACTCTCTCCGCGCGGCGACTGGCGCGCACCGAGCGACGGCAACGCCGATATCTGGCTGGCTGAGTTGCGCGACGGTCTAGCGCACGACTAGTCGTACAACGCCGTGACGCTCTAACCGGGAAAATTGTGTGATGACGACCGACGCCGTTGCGGCAGCAATCAGAAAGATGAAGGCCGCCGATCAGAATCAGGCGGCAATAAATCAGTTTGTCTCGGCGTTGACGCGCGTGCAGGAAGGGGTCGCGACGATGATCGCGTCGTCCGAGCTTGAGCCGGCTCCGGATGTGCCGAAGCTCGAGGATCTGCCGGACGTCGATCCCGTGGCCGCGCTTGAGCACGTCGCGGTGATCAAGCTCAACGGCGGCTTGGCGACGTCGATGGGGCTGCAACAGCCCAAGTCCCTGCTGGAGGCGCGCGACGATCGCTCGTTCCTGGAGATCATCATCGGCCAGACGCTTGCTCTGCGCGAGCGTTACGGCCTCGGCCTGCCGCTGTTGCTGATGAACTCTGAGTCGACGCACTGGGCGACGCTCGCGCTGATCTCCGACTATCCGGAGATCACCTCGCCGGATATGGCGCCGGACTTCCTGCAGAGCATGGTTCCAAAGCTCGACGCTCAGACGATGATGCCGGTGCGCTGGCCTCGGGCGCCGGGGCTCGAATGGTGCCCGCCCGGCCACGGTGACGTCTACACCGCGCTCTACGGCACCGGCCGCCTCGACGCCCTGCTGACTCAGGGCTTCCGCTACGCGATGATCTCCAACTCCGACAACCTCGGTGCGACCGTGGATCACCGGATCGCCGCGCACATGGCGCGTGAGCAGATCCCGTTCCTGATGGAGGTCGTGGTCGGCACCCGTGCGGACCGCAAGGGCGGCCACATCGCCCAACGTCTCTCCGACGGGCAGCTGGTTCTGCGTGAGCTCGCGCAGACGCCGATGGAGGACTCGGATTCCTTCCGCGACTACAAGCACTGGCGCTACTACAACACCAATTCGCTGTGGATCGACCTCGAGGCTCTGCGCGAGCGTCTCACCACCGGTGGTGGGCTCGAGCTGCCTGTGATCACCAACAAGAAGACCGTCGATCCTCGCAATCCCGATTCGACGCCGGTGCTGCAGCTGGAGAGCGCGATGGGCGCCGCGATTGCGAGCTTCCCCGAGGCGCAGGTACTTGAGGTGCCGCGCACGCGCTTCGTGCCGGTCAAGACCAACGACGATCTGATGCTGCTGCGTTCCGACGCCTACATGCTCGGCGACGAATACCGCGTGCAGCCCTACCCGGGCTTGGAAGGCAATCTCCCGCTGGTCTCGCTCGACAAGCAGTTCTTCGGCCTGCTCGATGACTGTGAGCAGCGGATGCCATACGGCCCGCCGTCGCTGCGCCAGGCAGACCGCCTGGTCGTCACCGGTGACGTCACGTTCGGGGCGCGGGTGGTGATCCGCGGTGAGGTTGAGATCGAGGCGCCCCCGGAGGGCATGACGATCCCCGACGATACGGTCCTCGGCCCGGACCCGGCGTAGACGGCTGTGGAGGTAGAGCGCAAGTGGCTGATCGAGAGTGCCGAGGCGCTACCTGCTGACGTTGTGGCGACGTCCGGCGCTCAGATCGAGCAGGGCTATCTGACGATCGGCCCCGATGGCTCGGAGACGCGGGTGCGGCGCAAGGACGGACGCTGCACGTTGACCGTGAAGTCGGGCCACGGACTGATACGCAACGAGGCCGAGGTGGCACTCACCGAGGAGCAGTTTGAGGTGCTCTGGCCCGCCACTGAGGGTGTGCGCGTCGAGAAGTTACGTCGTGCCGTGCCAGGCGAGGGAGGCCTCACGATCGAGGTGGACGTCTACTCGGGAAAGCTCGCCGGGCTGGTGGTCGCCGAGGTCGAGTTCGACGATCCCTGGGGGGCGGAGTCGTTCGTTGCGCCCTACTGGTTCGGGCGAGACGTCACGGCCGACGACGCTTACAAGAACCGCAGCCTCGCGATGCACGGGCGTCCGGCGTAGGCGCGCCCAGCGGGGCGCGCCGGAAGCGTGGTCGATCAGCCGAGCGTCGCGCTCGCCGCGCGCAGCTCCTGGAGGGCGGCGAGCGCATGCTGCGCGAGCCCTGATCCGTCGTCACGATCGCCTTCCGACCACTCGTTGTAACCCCGCTTGAAGGCGAGCACGCCGAGCTCGGCTGCCAGCTGTGCCGTGGTCTCGGGCACGCCACGAGCGAGCAGCGCGGCTGTCATCGCCACGGCGAGCCCGATGCTCTTGAGGGCGTCGCGCTCCTGCAGTTCGGTGTTGGCCGCGATCGCGGCTTTGAGCCGGGGGCCAAGCTCGCGGTTCGCCGGTCCCATCTCACTGGACGCACGCTCGAGACCGGCTGCCACTGCTTCAAGCGGGCTTGCCTCTGGGGGCGCCTCGGTGATCCCCTCGGCGAGCAGTCGGCTGAGCGTCTCCTGGCCTGCGATCAGCAGCTCACGCTTGTCCGCGAAATGTCGGAAGAACGTGCTCTTGGTGAGCCCCGCACGCTCGGCGATCTGGGCCACTGTGGTGGCGTCGTAGGCCGGCGACTCGGCCTGCCGGCGCAGCCGGTGCCGCAGGAGAACTTCGGCCCGTTCGGGCCGATCTTCGCTACCGACCAGCCGTCGTCCAGCGCCCGAACCCGCGAAGCCCTGGGCTGGCAGCCTACGCACCTCAGCCTGCTCGAGGACCTGGAGAACATCCAGCCCTGAGCAGGTCCGTCAGCGCCGGACCGAAACCCTGGCGCGCAGCTTCTTACCGGCGCTTGCGACGGTCGCGTAGAGCGCGTTGCCGGTGCGCTTCCAGGTGACCGCGGTCGGCTTGTAGTGCAGCAGCAGGTCCCAGGTGCGGCCGTTGACCTGGCCGGTCACCGCTAGGTGGTGATCGGCCTGGAAGATGTCTACCGCGGATACGGTCGTTGGTCCGTAGACCCCATCGACCGCCAGCCTGAAGCCGGCTCCGTCCAGGTGTTGTTGTGCCCAGATCACCTGATCGCCCTTGTTTCCCTTTACGAGCGTTACGGCGTTCGTGTAGGCCACGAAGTTGGCTGGCGCGGCCGCGGTGAACTTCGTGTCCCAGAGCCACGATGAGGTCGCGCTCTGGAAGTCCCACCAGCTGGTTCCGGTCGCCTTGTAGTCCTTGGCGAGCGTGTTGAACTGGCCGACTGAGAGCGCGCTCGGTGAACCGCTGGAGTCGCCGTAGAGCTGTCCAAGCGGGTAGATCGGCCGTTGGTAGATCGAGTTCTCGGTGTAGGTGGTCTGGTAGATGTAGGGCACCGTCGTGCCGATGTCGATCCAGTACATCTGCGGCATGTTGAACTGCGCGCCGTTCGGCCCGAGGAAGATCGAGTACGGGAAGCTCTCGTGGAATTCGACGTAAGGCAGGCCCGCCAGCCCCACCGAGAATCTGGCGCCGACCCGCGCGCGCAGGTCCTTGATGTATTGCTGGGCTGCGACATAGCGGCCCTGGTACTGGACCTCCGCGTCGATTACGAGGCAGTCAGCACCGTCGGTCTTGGCGCTGGCGCCGACCTCTGCCTCCTGCAGCGGATAGTTGCCGTAGATGTACTGCCAGGCGCAGACCTTGAGTCCGGCGGCGTGGATCTCTTTGACGAGCGTTGGGTTGAACTGCGACCAGAGCGTGCGGCCATCGCCGTTCTTGATGATCAGCGTCTTAATCCCGTCGAGCTTGGCCTGGGTGATGATCTTCGTGATATTGCCGCCGTCGGTCGCGGACATCAGCCAGATCCACATCGCGTGACCCGTCAGCGGGTTGTTCACCGGGGCCTTGATCACGGCGGGCGCGGCGGCGGTATTGGTCGGCGGCACGTACGGCGGCACCGTGACCTTTGTGGTCGTCGTGCTCGTGCAGGTCGGGACCGTGACGATCGGGGTGGTCTTGGTGGTGGTTGTCGTCGTCGGAGTGGTCGTCGTGGTGGTGACCGGGATCGTCTCCGTCTCGGTGGTCGGGGTTCCCGGTGTCGTATTCGTGACCGTTACGGGGTTGGTGGTCGTCCCAGTGACGGTGCTTGTAACGGTCGTCGTCGTGGTAGCGGGAGGCGTGTAGATCACGGTTGTCGTCGTATAGGTGGTGGTCGTGGTCCCACCACCACCCAGCCCCGTGCCGCCGGTGGTGTTCGTCCCGGTCGTGGTGGCCCCCGTCGTCGCCGAGCCTGTCGTCGTGATGCCGGTGCCGGTCTTGGTGGCGGTCGTGCATCCACCCGGCAGCGTGATCGTCTCGGTCGTCGTCGTGCCGGCCGCTCCGATCGCGATTCCGGCGAGCGGTCCGAGCACCCCACCGGCCAGCAGGGCGGCGACAAAAAGGCCTCTGGAACGGGTCAGCCGTAGCTTCGCGCGCACCTTCTGGCTGCGAACAACCATCTTCCTCATGCGTACCTCAACGTAGTCAAAAACTCCCTGGAGGCGCGCAAGTTGCGCTGCCGTTGTCCTCGATTGAACTCATCTCGTAGGTATGTTCGCCATATGAGCGCTCGTGCCTCGTCACTTTTTGCCGCCGTCTCGATCCTCTGGGGAATTCCCTACCTGCTGATCAAGATCGGCGTCGACGGCGGCATCACGCCGGTCACGCTGTCATGGGGCCGGATGGTTTTGGGCGGCGCGGTGTTGCTGGGGCTCGCGGCTCGCAGCGATGCGTTGGGTCAGCTGCGCGGACACTGGCGCGGTCTGCTGACCTACTCCGTCGTTGAATTGGCGATCCCGTTTCCGCTGATCGCCACCGGGGAACGTCACATCGCCTCGTCGCTGGCTGCGATCGTGATCGCGACGGTGCCGCTCCTGGTTGCGCTGCTGGCGTTGAAGGTGGATCGCGCGGAGCAGGTCACCGGCCGCCGGCTCGCCGGCCTCTGTGTCGGCCTGCTCGGCGTGGCGCTGCTGGTCGGTGTCAGCGCGACCGGCAGCGTCACCACNNTGATCTTCAAGCGCTACCTGTCAGACGTGGACCCGCGTGCCTCGATGGGCACGACGCTCGCGCTTGCCGCGTTGATCCTCACCCCGCTGGCGATCAGCGACTGGCCGACGCGCTCGCCGACGACCGGCGCTCTCAGCGCCCTGGTCGGCCTGGCCCTGCTCTGCAGCGCGCTCGCGTTCGTCTTGATGGCGAAGCTGATCGGCGAGATCGGCGCCTCACGCGCCGTCGTGGTCACCTATGTCAATCCGGTCATCGCGCTGATTCTCGGCGTTGTCTTCCTGAGTGAGCGCCCCGGCATCGGATCGCTCGTCGGGCTCGCTCTGATCCTCGTCGGCTCCCGGGTGTCGACAGTCCACTCGAAGCCGGCGGAGCCGGCTTCTGCTCAACTTGAAGAGGCGATGGTATGAAGATTCCGAGCCCGTTCTACCGCGTCTCGGTAAAGGCGCTGGTCCTTGACGAGCAGCAGCGTCTGCTTGTCGTCAGGGAGGGCGACACCTACTGGGAGATCCCCGGCGGCGGCTGGGAACACGGTGAGACGCTCGAGCAGTGCGTGCAACGCGAGATCCAGGAGGAACTCGGGGTGGGAGTACGCCGGCTCGACACTCGCGGGATGCTTCCTTGGGTCGGATCAGCCGGCGGCAACCACTACCAACGTTTGAAGCTCACCGTCAGAGTGGAGCTCGATAGCCAGGACTTCGAGCTCGGTGATGGTATGACGGCGGCCAGGTACGTGACGCCGGCGGAGCTTGCCGCTCTGCAGATGCACAACGGCGACGAGACTATGCAGGCGGACCTTGTGCACGCCTGGCCGGTCGGCTGACGTAACGTCCTTACCGTGCCTTCGGCGAAGACCAGAGAACCCTCACCAGCTGACCCCAAAGGTCGGCCGGCGCCGGCTGGGGAGGTGGCCTTCGAAAGCACGGCCGGCCGTTGGGTGCTGGCGGTGACGGTGCTGGGGTCAGGGATGGCGTTCCTTGACGGCACGGTCGTGAACGTCGCGCTTCCTCACATCGGGCGCGACTTCAATGCGTCGACCAGCACGCTGCAATGGATCCTCAACGGCTACCTACTGACGCTTGCCGCGCTGATCCTGCTGGGCGGCTCGTTGGGCGACCGCTACGGCAGACGTCGCGTGTTCGTGTCCGGCGTCGGGCTCTTCACGTGCGCGTCGCTACTCTGCGCCGTCGCTCCGAGCGCCGGGCTGCTGATCGCCGCCAGATTGGTCCAGGGTGTCGGCGGTGCACTTCTGACCCCCGGCAGCCTCTCGATCATCGACGCCAGCTTCAGGCCTGCGGACCGGGCACGTGCGATCGGCGCCTGGTCAGGCCTGGGCGGCGTGGCGACGGCGCTCGGCCCGCTGCTGGGCGGCTATCTGGTGCTCGATGTTTCGTGGCGGGCGATCTTTCTGATCAACCTTCCGATCGGCATATTTGTCGCGTTCGCGGCCACCAAACACATCCCCGAGAGCCGTGATCCGCGAGCCGCCGGCCGTCTCGATATCGAGGGGGCGCTGCTTGCGGCGCTTGGACTCGCGGGCACGACCTACGCCCTGATCCAGGCGCCGGGCGATGGTGGCTCGCCGTCAGTCCTGGCCTGCGGCATCGGTGGTCTGATCGCGCTGGCAGGGTTTCTACTGCGGGAGCTGCGGACCGAGAATCCGATGATGCCGCTGCAGATATTCAAGTCGCGGCAGTTCAGCGCCGCCAACCTCGTCACCTTCGTGGTCTACGCCGCGCTCGGAGGCGTTTTCTTCCTGCTGGTCTCGTTCCTACAGATCGCGCTGGGCTACTCGGCCGTCGCGGCCGGCGCCTCGTCGCTTCCGATCACGCTGCTGATGCTGCTCTTCTCCGCCCGTGCAGGCGCGCTCGCGCAGCGCATCGGGCCGCGGATCCCGCTGACGGTGGGACCGCTCGTGATCGCTGGCGGCCTGCTCTTGATGACGCGCATCAACCCAGGCGACAGCTATGTCTCGAGCGTGCTTCCCGCCGTGGTCGTCTTCGGCCTCGGTCTCACGTTGGTGGTCGCGCCAGTCACGGCGGTGGTGCTGTCTGCCGCCGATTCGCGTAACGCGGGGATCGCGTCCGGGATCAACAACGCCGTCTCACGGGTTGCCGGCCTGCTGGCCGTCGCGGTGTTGCCGCTGATCGCCGGTCTCACCGGGCACAAGTTCTTCAACCCGTCCGACATGACCCACGGCTTTCACGTGGCGGCGCTCACCTGTGCCGGCCTTGCGGCCCTGGGAGGCTTGCTGGCGTGCGCGACGATCAGTTCGGACATCGGCGGCGATGATCGGACCGTGACCGACAGCCCGCCGCCCGAGGCCCCACGCC
Source organism: Solirubrobacterales bacterium (assembly GCA_003137075.1). Taxonomy (GTDB): domain Bacteria; phylum Actinomycetota; class Thermoleophilia; order Solirubrobacterales; family Solirubrobacteraceae; genus Palsa-465. Next base: position 576 of record PLES01000015.1, on the reverse strand, counting down.
ACTTCTCGTGTGACATCGCGGGAGCTCCCTTGGCGCCGCCCCAGCCGCGCCCGTAGCGAAGGCTTGGGCGCCTAACGGGCTTCCGGGGCGCAGGATGGTTGAATGGCGCTCCGTGCCCGCTAGCCCTCGCCGCAGTTCGAACTCGTTGCCAGGCAACCTTCCGGAGGCGGCTCCCGGTGAGGTGCTGGTCTGGACCGATGGCGCCTGCCAGCGCAATCCCGGCCCCGGCGGTTGGGCGGCCCTGCTGTGCTGGGAGGATGGGCTGGTTGAGGAGCACAGCGGCGGGCTGCCGCTGACAACCAACAACGTGATGGAGATGACCGCCGCTCTGGAGGGGCTACGCGCGCTTCCCTCAGGGTCACGGGCCTGCATCGTCACCGACTCCCGCTACCTGCACGACGGCATGACCTCGTGGATGGCCGGCTGGAAGCGCAAGGGCTGGAAGACGGCCTCGGGCGACCCGGTCAAGAACAAGGAGATCTGGGTCCAGCTGGAAGCCGCGGCCTCAGACCACGAGCAGGTCCGCTGGCACTGGATCAAAGGGCACATCGGCCACGCGCTCAACGAGCGAGCCGA
>PLES01000109.1 GCA_003137075.1 Solirubrobacterales bacterium | reverse complement strand
CGCCGCCAGACCTCGGCGATCTCACCGATGTCGAGGTCATAGGCGTAGTTGCGCTCGGCGTCGGCGACCGGCGCAGTCTCGGCGTCGTGTACCTGGGCGGCCTTGCCGAAGTTCGCGTGGTGAAGGATGTTGAGACCCTCCGCATAGGCGGCCATCAGCCCGTACTCAATGCCGTTGTGGACCATCTTCACAAAGTGGCCCGCGCCTGCCGGCCCAGTGTGCAGGTAGCCCTGCTCGGCCGTATCTGGTTCGCCCGTACGGCCCGGGGTGCGCTCCACATCGCCGACTCCGGGCGCCAATGACTTGAAGATCGGGTCGAGCCGATTTACCGCCTCGTCGTCGCCGCCGATCATCATGCAGTAGCCGCGTTCGAGGCCGAAGACACCGCCGCTTGTGCCGACGTCGACATAGTGGATGCCGCGCGGCGCGAGCTTCTCATTGCGCGATAGGTCGTCGCGGTAGTAACTGTTGCCACCGTCGATCAGGGTGTCGCCCTTCTCGACCAGGTCAGCCAGCTTGTAAATGGTTTCGTCGGTGAACGCGGCCGGGACCATCGTCCAGATGGCTCGAGGCGCTGTCATCTTCGACACCAGGTCTTCAAGCGAGGAGGCGCCGGTCGCGCCGGTCTCTTTTGCCAGAGCAGTAACCGCGTCGGCGCTGACGTCGTAAACCACCAGTTCATGGCCTGCGCGGACCAGGCGGCGGACCATGTTCGCGCCCATCCGTCCAAGCCCAACCATTGCCAATTGCATGACTTACGGCCTCCTGAGAGTCGTTTCTTTGAGATGCCCTGTGATCTGTTGCCAGCTTATTGCGCCGGGCGCTTTGCCGGAGGCGCGCTATTCGCTGGGCGCGCGCTATTCGCTTGGGGGGCGGCTAACGGTCCAGCTTCGGTTCGCTGACGGCCACGTCGCGACCGATCAGCTCTTCAATCGACTCGGCCCCGGACTGCCAGACCCGGCGGGCCAGATCAAAGTTGACCTTGCGCGGCCAGGCCGGGCCACCGTAGACGAAGCCGGTGTAGGCCTGCACTAGCGTCGCGCCCGCCAAAACCCGTTCCCAGACGTCGTCGGCCGACTCAATCCCGCCCGCCGAAATCAGTACTACACGGTCACCGACGCGCGCCCGCAAGCGCCGCAGCACCGCCAGCGAGCGAGCTTTGAGCGGCGCCCCGGAAACACCGCCGCCGTCGGCCCAAGCGAGCTGCGACACCTTCGACGCGGACGTCATCAGCGTGTCGCGGCGCACGGTCGTGTTGGTCGCAACTATGCCTGAGAGTCCCAGCTCCAGCGCCAGATCCGCGACCGCATCGACGTCCTCATCGCTCATGTCAGGGCTGATCTTGACGAGCAGCGGCAACCTCGAGCCGAGCCGGTCGAGCTCTTCCTGTACGGCCAGGATCAGCGGCCGTAGCTTCGCCACCGACTCGAGGTCGCGCAGGCCCGGCGTGTTGGGCGAGCTGACGTTCAGCACCACATAGTCGGCGTGCGAGGCGACCAGGCGTGCGACCGTCCGGTAGTCACTTGCGGCCGCATCGACATCTGTGTCGCGGTTCTTGCCGATATTCGCACCGACGATCGTCTCGCCGAAGCGCGCTCGCAAGCGCGCCGCGGCCGCATCGGCGCCAAGGTTTGGGAAGCCCATGCGGTTGAGCAGCGCATGGTCGCGCGGGATCCGGGCGATGATCGGCGGCGGGTTCGAGGTCTGCGGGCGCGGCGTGACCGTGCCGATCTCAACGAACCCAAAGCCGAGCGCTCCCAGCTCCTCAAAGTGCTCAGCGTTCTTGTCGAGGCCGGCCGCGACCCCGAGCGGCGATGAGAAGGTGAAGCCGAAGGCGTGGACTCTGATCAGCTTGTCATCGGGGTTCGTGAGCTTGCGGACCTTGACCCGCAGGATCCGCGACCAGGAGAGCGGGCGCAGCAGCTTGAAGGCGAGCTCGTGCGCCTGCTCCGGTGAGATCCGGCGCAGCACCGAGCCAAACACGGCGCGGTACATCACAGCTGCGCCGCCAAGCGCAGGAAGCGTTCGCAGAGGCCGTGTCCGAGCTGATTCCAGGCCCCGATGCGCCCGCGGGTCTGCTCGGCCACGGCAACGACATCGAGTCCGATCCGCACTGGGTCTGGGCCGGCCCCGTCGACATCGAGCCAATGCTGGAAGTCAGCACCGGTGACTTCGGCGTGGAACTGGATCCCCCAGGCTCGATCCCCGATCCGGTAGCTCTGCAGGCAGAGCTCGCTGCGGGCGAGCTCGGTCGCGCCTGCGGGTAGCTCGACCTCGTAGCTATGCCACTGCAGCGCGTCAAAGCTGCTGTTCGGCCGGGAGCCGGCAACAGCCAGCGGCGCGAACAGCGGATCGCTGGCCGCTGCCGGCGTCAGGCTGACCTCGTACCAGCCGATCTCAGGCGTCGGCACGGGCTGGGCACGCGCGCCCGCAGCCTGGGCGATCAACTGCGAGCCCAGGCACACGCCGAAGAGCGGCACGCGTTGATCGAGCGCCTCTGTCAGGAAGCTGCGCTCAGTCGCCAGCCAGGGGTGTAACGCGTCCTGCACCGGGTGGACTTCACCGCCGAAGCTGAAAATCGCGTCGTAACCGGCGGGGTCGGCAGGCGGGGTCGGATCGCGCGCCGGCTTCCAAACCTGATGCTCGCCGGCAACCGCATTGATCGCATTGAGGAACACGCCGGGCCCGGAGTCGTCCTGGTGAACGATCGTGAGCAGGCGCATGGCGTAGCGCAGTGTCGCATGCCGCACGGGAGCCTCGTACTGAGGCGGGCGCGACGATTGCTGCGCGCCGCGACGATCCTGCCATTACGCTCCACGCGTGAACGTCCTGGCCATAGACCAGGGAACCTCGGCCACCAAGGCGCTGGTTGTCGGAGCCGATGGCACCGTGCTCGGCGAGGGCACGCGTGCGGTCACGCCTCGGTTCGGAGCCGACGGCGCGGTGGAACAGGACCCGGCTGAACTACTGGACTCGGTGATCAGCGCCGGGCGCGCGGCGTTGGCCGATGCGGGCGTCGGCGTTGGCGCCGTGGGCCTCGCCAATCAGGGTGAGACAGTGCTGCGCTGGGACCGCGCTTCAGGGCGCGCGCTCGGCCCGGCTGTCAGCTGGCAGGACCGCCGCGCGGCGAGCATCACCGCGAGCCTGGGCGAGCATGCGGAGCGGCTCGCGCAGATCACCGGGTTGCCGCTCGACCCCTACTTCGTCGCACCGAAGATCGCCTGGCTCGCCCGCTCAGGGGCCGGCGAGGGCGGCGGTGCGGTCGCGCCGGCCGGCGCCAGCGTGATCACGACGATCGACGCCTGGACCACCCACCAGCTGACCGGCGCATTCGTGACCGACGCGGCGACCGCGTCGCGCTCGCTGCTACTCGACCTGGACAGCGTCAGCTGGTCCGACGAGGCCTGCGAGGTCTTCGACATCGCGGTCGAGTCGCTGCCGAGCGTGGTCGCGTGTGACGCGCCGGTCGGCGAGACCGACGCCTTCGGCCCGAAGCTGCCGGTGACCGCACTGATCGTCGATCAACAGGCCGCGTTGCTGGCCGAGGCGTGCTTTGACCGCGGCGACGCCAAATGCACGTATGGCACCGGCGCCTTCATCCTCGCCAACAGCGGCGCGCGGGCACCGCGTTCGCGGTCAGGCTTGGCGGCCTGCGTGGCCTGGCAAGTCGGCAGCGAGACGAGTTACTGCCTGGACGGTCAGGTCTACACGGCGGGCGCGGCCGTCGGCTGGCTCGAGCGTCTCGGCTTGATCAAGGGCGCCGCGGAGCTGGATGGTCTCTGCCGGGCGGCATCGCCGGGGGCGACCGAAACGCAGTTCATCCCAGGGCTCGCGGGACTCGGCGCGCCATTCTGGGCGCCGCAAGCGCGCGGCGCCTGGGTCGGGCTCTCGCTTGCCACGTCCCGCGAGGACCTCGCATCGGCGGTGGTCTGGGGTATCGCCGCCCAGGTGGCAACGCTCGCGCAGGCGATCTCTTCGGATCTTGGCGCTCCGTTGGCGCGGCTGAGGGTTGACGGCGGGCTCACACGCTCGCACGCGCTGCTGCAAGCCCAGGCCGACCTGCTGCAGATCCCGGTAGAGGTCTACCCCTCCGCCGACGCGACTGCGCTCGGCGTGGCGGCGCTCGCGCGCCTCGGTGCCGGCGGTGCCGCGACTCTCGCCGAGGCGGTTGGCGCCTGGACACCGAGCCTCGTGGTCGAGCCGGTGATCTCTGCTGCGGAGGCGGGCGAACGCTTGCAGAGCTTCATGCGCGTCGCTGAGACTGTCGCGGGGATGAGCAGCTGATGGGCCCGGCCGCGTTCGATCTGGCGGTTATCGGGGCCGGCGACGTCGGCGCCGCGATCGCGCGTGAGCTGTCGCGCTTTGAGCTGCGGATCGCGCTGATCGACAAGGGCGACGTGGGCGCCGGCACGAGCAAGGCCAACACCGCGATCCTGCACAGCGGCTTTGACTGCAAGCCGGGCACGCTCGAGGCACGCCTTGTAGCGCGCGGGCATGACCTGCTGCTCGGTTACGCGGCCGAGGTGGGCATCCCCGTGGAGGAGACCGGTGCGCTGATGGTCGCCTGGAACGAAGCCGAGCTCGGGCGGATTGAGGAGATCCAGGCGAGCGCCTACGCCTGTGGCTACAAGGACGCCCGCCCGATTGAGGTCGATGACCTCTACCGGCGCGAGCCGGCGCTCGCGCCCGGGGCGATCGGCGCCCTGGAGATCCCTGACGAGTTCATCGTCTGCCCCTGGACGCCGCCGCTCGCCTACGCCACCCAGGCGGTACTCGCCGGCTGCACGCTGTTGCGCGGCGTCGAGGTCGTAGGACTCACAGTCGCCTCGGGCGCGAGCGGCGCTGGCGGCTGGCGGCTGGCGTTGTCTGACGGTTCGGAGCTGAACGCCCGCTGGGTGGTGAACGCGGCGGGGCTTTACTCAGACGTGGTGCACGGAANNCCGGCGCGGTGAACTGATCGTCTTTGACAAGCTCGCGCGCCCACTCGTGAACCACATCCTGCTGCCGATCCCGACCGGCAAGACCAAGGGCGTGCTGATCGCCCCGACGGTCTTTGGCAACGTCATGCTCGGTCCGACCGCTGACGACTTGGACGACAAGACCGACACCGCTTCCAGCGTCGACGGGCTCGAGCGACTGAGATCACTCGGGCTGCGGCTGATGCCGAAGCTGCTCGAGCACGAGGTGACCGCGGTCTACGCGGGGCTGCGGGCCGCGACCGAGCACGCTGACTATGTGCTGGAGGTCGATCGCGAAGCGCATTACGTCTGCGCGGGCGGCATCCGCTCGACCGGGCTGACGGCGGGCATGGCGATCGCGGAGTGGGTCCGCGACGGACTTGCCGACGCTGGGCTTGACCTGCGCGAACGCGATCAGGCGTTGCCGGAGATCACGATGCCCAACATCGGCGAGGCGTCCCCGCGCCCGTACATGCGGAGCGAAGTGGTGGCGATCGACCCGCAGTACGGCGAGGTCGTCTGCTTCTGTGAACGCGTCACGCGTGGCGAGATCCGCGACGCGCTGGCGGGCGTGATCCCGCCTACCGATCCCGACGGCCTGCGCCGGCGCACACGCGCCTTGGCAGGGCGCTGCCAAGGCTTCTTCTGCGGCGCGCGCGTGGCTGAACTGTTGGAGCAGGGCCAGGCCTCGGTCGGTGCCGAGCCCGAGCCGCTCGGCGGCGAGCTGCTGTCATGAGCGAGCGCTGGGAGCAGGTCGCGCAGGCGCCGCTGGCGAAGCCCCAAGAGAGCGCCGACGTCGCCATCATCGGGGCCGGACCGGCGGGCCTGACCGCGGCCGCGCGCCTGCGCAAGCTGTCGCCGGAGGCGAAGGTGGTGGTGCTCGAGCGCGAGCGGCAGGCCGGCGGGATTCCGCGCCACGCCTTCCATCAGGGCTACGGGCTACGCGACCTGCACACGAGTCTGAGCGGACCGGACTACGCCGAGAAACTGACTGATGCGGCTGCATCGGCGGGGGCTGATCTGCGGCTTCGCACCCAGGTGACAGGCTGGTCTGCGGACGGCGCCCTGGAGCTGACCTCGCCGGGCGCCGTCGCGCATCTATATGCACGTGCGGTCGTGCTGGCGAGTGGCTGCCGTGAGCGTCCGCGCTCGGCACGCATGGTCGCCGGATCGCGGCCCGCTGGAGTCATGACAACCGGGACACTGCAGCAGCTCGTCTACCTCAACGAGCAGAGCCCCGGAACCCGTGCCGTGGTGGTCGGAGCTGAGCACGTGGCCTTCTCCGCGGTGGCGACGCTCGCGCACGGCGGCGCCAGGACGGTCGCGATCACGACCGAGCTGCCGCGTCACCAGTCGTACGCGGCCTTCCGCTGGGGCGCCGCAGCTCGCTATGGCACGGTGTCGAACTCTCGGACGGCGCTGCCGGTGACACCGCTGCGGGTGCTGACACGGACCGCGGTGACGGAGATCCACGGCAGCGAGCGGGTCACCGGCGTCACCGTGCTTGACCTGACGCGCGGCCAGAGTCGCCTGATTGAGTGCGACACCGTGATCTTCACCGGCGATTGGATCCCTGACCACGAACTCGCGGTCAGCGCCGGCTTGGTGCTGGACATCGGCACTAGGGGGCCACGCGTCGACGGCGCGCTGCGCACCGCCCGCGCTGGCCTGTTCGCCGCCGGGAACGTCCTACATGGAGCCGAAACCGCCGATGTGGCGGCGCTCTGCGGCCGTCATGTCGCCGGTAAGGTCGCGGACTTTCTGGGCGGCGAACGCTGGCCGCGCGCCTTTGTCCCGATTGAGTGCGCGGCGCCGCTGCATTGGGTCTCACCGGGTGCGATTGAGATAGCGCCGGCCTTCGCCGGCGATCGAGCCGGCGAGCCACCGGCCGCGCCGCCGCGTGGGCACTACCTGCTGCGCGCCCGCGAAGAGCTGATCGACGCCCGCATCGCGATCTCACAGGACACACGCGCGCTCGGATCCGCCCGACTGCCGCGGGTGATGCCCGGACGCTCCGCATCGCTAGGCACCAAGTGGGTCAGCGCGGTCGATCCGAGTGGCGGGCCGGTAGTCATCCGGGTCACCAAAGCGCGCTCTCGCTGACGCCAGCCACGAGTCACAAAAGTTTCACTCAAATCACTTGCGTTGAGTCAGTGAGTCGGTTAGTCTGCCCCTCAGTCCCCACTCAGGGGAGGTTATTTCAATGACACTCACGCTCGCCCACATCACTTCCATCACTGCAGCACAGCCACTCGAGGTGGCGCGCTTTGTCGCGCCCGTGGCCGGTGCAGTGAACGCGGAGACCTATGCCCTCGCCAAGGGGTGCGTGCGCTGATAACCAGCGTGCATACACCGGTAGAGCGAGGGCGGCCCTGAGGGCCGCCCTTTTTTTGTTCCCAAACGAGCTTCAGAACGACAAGGCCAAAGATCCGGAGTGACACATGACAGCTACACCGAAGTGACGCTGAGCCGGCGCAGGTAACGGCGCTCAGCGCGACACCACTCACTCACAAAAGTGGCAGTAACCCACGCAAACCGCGTGCGGTGACGCCTGCCACAAAACAGTCACCGTAAAAGGAGTTTCAGGATGTTAAGCCGCTCAATGTTGATGAGTGCGGCACACAGCCAGAGACCGAGATCACGCCTGCGCCGACCGAGCCTCTCGGCGACGCTGGCATGGGTCGTTTGGCAGCGCAAGCACTCGGCTGAGATGGTCACCCGCATGGAACAGATACGTGCAGACCACCGGCGTCGGTACCGTGCCGGTCGGGGACCATGGCTGTAGTACCGACACAACAACTGTCACGCCGGCAACTAGATGCGCTGGCCACGCTGGAATCACGCGTGGTCAGCGCTGACGGCGGCCGGCTGAAGCTGGAGTGGGGGGTCCTGCGCGACCGGCCACGCGACGCGACCCGAGACTTCCTCTGGCTGGAGGACGACCAGCCGATCGGATTTCTCGGCCTCTACGCGTTCGGCAGTGGCACGATTGAAATCGCCGGGATGGTCGCGCCGGATGCCCGCCGCCGAGGCATCGCCACGGCGCTGCTGGAAGCTGCCCTGCCAAGCTGCGTCGCGCAGGGAGTCGGGCACGTGTTGCTGGTGGTCCCAGGGCAGACGGCAGCCGGTCGCGCGTTTGCACTTGACCGCGGCGCGGTGCTTGAGCACTCAGAGCATGCGCTGGTCTTGAAGCAGCGCCCGGCGGAGGGTCCCACTGATCCGCGAATCAGCACCAGAGCCGCGACCCGGGACGACTTCGAGGAGCTATCTGAGCTGCTCGTCGCCGGCTTCGGGCACCCGGCCCACCCGCACGAGTTCGACCGCATCGGTCGCGAACGGACCGTGGTGGTGGAGCTCGGCGGAGCAATCGTGGGTAGCGTGCGGCTGACGCTTGAAGGAGTTCGCGGCGGCGTCTACGGGTTCACGATAAAGCCCGAACTGCGCGGCCTCGGTATCGGTCGTGACGTCCTAAGGCGTGTCACCGGCGAGCTCTTTGACGCCGGTGCGACCAGCGTGGGGCTCGAGGTTTCGGTCGACAACGAGCGCGCGCTCGGGCTCTATCTGTCGCTCGGTTTCCAGCGGGTCTCGACTGAGGACTACTACGAGCTGAAACTCTGGAGGAGGTAGCCCGGGTTCGAATCCCTTTAGCGGTACTCAGAAACCGTCGCTCAGCTTGGCGGTGGTCCTAGTGGGTCCTGGCGAAGACCGTCACCTCAGTCACGGTGCACTGCTCACTTGCACCGAATGTGGTGCGATCAAGATCTCCTTAACGTGCGCTGAAACTTCAGCTTGTGCTGCCGTCGGAAACGCGCGGTCCGTGATGAAGATGTCGACCTCGTCGAGGCCAACGATGCGACAGAAGCCGCGGACCCCCCATTTCGCGTGATCTGCAACGACCACGAGACTCGCTGCTGCGGCCACCAGAGCCCGGTCCGTTTCGGCCTCGAGCAGGTTGGGCGTGGTCAGCCCCGGATCGATGGTCACGCCATGAACTCCGAGAAAGAGGATGTCGAGATGCAGATTGCGGATAGCGTCGACGGCGAGCGGTCCGACCAGTGCGTGAGACGGGGTGCGGATTCCGCCGATGAGCACCACGGTCAAATCGTGACGTGGCTCGCGGTACAGCACTTGTGCCACCTGAGTCGAGTTGGTGACGACGGTGAGGTCGGGAACATCCAACAGATGGCGAGCCAACCGCCAGGTCGTGGTCCCGGCGCTCAGGCCGACCACCTGGCCCGGCCTCACCAGGCCGCGGGCCTCCTTGGCGATCGCCTCTTTCTCGACTGTCTGCCTATTCGCCTTGGCCTCGAAGCCCGGCTCGTACGCGCTCAGTTCACCGTTGACGGTCGCACCACCGTGAACCTTTTCCAGCAGGCCGGCCGCATTGAGAGCCTCAAGATCGCGGCGGACCGTCATCTCGGAGACATCAAAGAGTGCCGCGAGTTCCCCAACGCGGACACCGCCGCGCTTTCGCACCTCGCCGACGATCAACTTCTGACGTTGGGCTGGAAGCACCGCGTCATCTCCGCATTCGGACTGATTCGCACACTACACAACATGCCAGGTCCCGGTCATCCGATACGCGCGTCCTCCATGTTGGCGCTGCAGGCCGAGGGACGTCCTCCGCCCCGTTGCACTTGACAAGAGGGCTGCCATACGTCAGCGTAGTTCGAGAGTGTTCGAAAGTGTTCGAAGGAGCGAGAGTCTGTTAGGTCGTGTCATCCCGCTGTCGGCTCTCCGAGAGGGTGCCCCGGCCGACTGGCGCGATCCATATCTCGCTTCGCCAAATTGACGCTGGGAGGCGTGGGAATGTCAGATAACGAGTTTGTGAACGAGGCGATTGAGCGCCTTGAGTGGAACGATGCCAAGGTGGAAGCGACGCCCCAATCAAAGGCGCGCGCGGTCACTAGGCGCGTAGCCCTCGGCGGCGGCGCGGGCGCGGTTGCCGCGTTCATGTTGGCCCCGGCGGCACAGGCTCTAGCTGCGTCAAGCAGCAGCGTCTTCGGGACTGGAAAGAAGTACCACTTCGTGTTCGTAAACCATGTGACCACGAACCCGTTCTTCACCCCTACTATCAGCGGGATCCAGGACGCTTGCAACCTGCTCGGCTGCAGCTACCAGTGGACGGGCTCGGAGACGAGCAACGTCGCGCAGATGGTGACCGCATTCAACACCGCGATCGCGGGCAATGCAGATGGCATCGCGATCCCGTTGATCGATCCGAAGGCGTTCAACGCACCGACGGCGAAAGCGCTCGCCAAGGGCATCCCGGTGCTGTCCTACAACGCGGATGAGCCCACCAACGGGCGCCTTGCGTACATCGGGCAGGATCTTTTCGTCTCCGGACAGGATATGGGCCAAAGGATCAAGAGTCTGGTTCCTTCCGGCAACGTCGCGCTGTTCATCGCCACGCCGGGATCGGCAAATATTCAGCCGCGAATCAACGGCGCAGAGTCCGTCCTCAAAGGCTCGGCCACCAAATACACCGTCACAGCGACCGGCGCGGCTCTGCCGCAGGAGCTATCGACGATCGAGTCCTTCTGGCAGGGGCACACGTCTTACAAGGGCCTATTCGCCGTCGATGGCGGCAGCACACAGGCGGTCTTCCAGACGATCCAGAAGTACAACCTGCGTGGCAAGGGTGTTAAGGGTGGCGGTTACGATCTCACGCCGATCACGCAGCAACTGCTCGCCGCTGGTGAGGGCGACTTCACGATCGACCAGCAGCCATACCTACAGGGCTTTCTCCCGACCCTGGAGCTTTTCCTCTACCACGCCTCCGACCGCTTGAGCGGAATCGCAGACGTTGACACGGGCCTGAAGTTCCTCGATAAGACGACAGTCAAGCCGTACAACAGCACCAAGAGTCGGTATGAAGGCACCAGCTCCAAGGTCGGCGTCACCAACTCCTGAATAGCCGGTCTGGGGCACGCTGACAGATGATTCATAGCGATCCCGATGCCGCCGCACCGGCGCGGGGGGAGGAGCAGCCGCGCTCCGCCCCCCGCGCTGTGCTGAGCCCATGGACACTGATTAAGCGGTTCCTCACGATGCGTGAGGGGAGCATCAGCGTCGTCACGATCGCGCTGATCGTGTACTTCTCGCTGAGCATTCCCGCATTCTTCACATCGTCGAATTTTCAGACCCTGCTGACCTACTTCACCTGGCTCGCGATCCTCGCCGGCGGCGAAGTATTCCTGATGATCAACGGCGAGATCGATCTCTCCATCGGCGGCGTATACCTGTTCGCGCCGCTGCTGTTCTACGAGATCGTTGGCGGTGGCATTTCGCTGGTCCCGGCGGTGATCCTCACGATATTGGTGTGCACCGGCATTGGGGTCGTAAACGGCGTCGTCACCGCCATTCTGGGTGTGAATTCGTTCATAACAACGCTGGGCACGCTGTTTGCGCTTGAGGGCTTGACGTTGATCGTTTCGCACGCAGAGCAACTGAACATGCCCGGTTCGGCCGTGAGCACCTCCGCGAACGGCAGTAGCCACCTGGGCACGTTCGCGAGCATCTTCGGTGCCGGGGTTTACTCGGAGCTGGTGTGGGCGGTCGTGATCATCGCAATCATGCAGATCGCACTGACTCGGACCCGCTGGGGTTTGCACACGATCGCAGTGGGGTCGAACCGAATCGCCGCCGCCGAGGCAGGTGTCAAGGTCCGCCTCGTCGTGATTCGCAACTTCATGGTCTGTAGTTCGCTCGCTGGTCTCGTCGGCATCATGGAGGCCGTGCGCTCGCAATCAATCTCGCCGGATCCGTCGTCCTCGAACTCAGTGCTGCTTGACGCGATCGCCGCGGCCGTCATCGGAGGGACGCTGCTCGCCGGCGGATCGGGGACGATCGTGGGCGCCTTCATCGGCGCGTTGTTCCTAGGTGTGTTGCAAGACGGTCTAGCGATCAAGGGCGTCAACGCCGACTACCTCGATTTCTACCTCGGCATAGCGATCCTGTTCGCGATGCTGATTAACGTCTATGTCGGGCGTGTTCGCAGGAGGACTGGCGTTGGCTGATCAGTCGCCCCCTGAGGAGCTCGTCGTTGCACCCGTCTCGGCGCACGAGGACGTGCTCCGGGTCGAGCACCTCGCCAAGAGCTTTGGTCAGGTGACGGCGCTGCGCGACGTCAGCATGCACCTGAAGAAGGGTGAGGTTCTCGGGCTCCTGGGAGATAACGGCGCGGGAAAGTCCACGCTGGTGAAAACCATCTGCGGCTTCCAGAAACAGGACTCCGGGCAGATGTGGCTTCACGGTCAGCCTTACGAGCCCAAAAGCGTGCAGCACGCGCGAGAACTGGGCGTGGACGTGGTCTATCAAGACCTGGCGCTGATTGACGAACTCAGCGTCTACCAGAACATGTTCCTCTGCCGCGAAGAGCGCTACTCCAGGCTGCCGTTCCTAAACGGCGCCAAGATGAAGCGCGAAGCCCGCAAGGTGCTCAACGACATCGGCATCCGGCTGCCGCGGCTGGATGTCCCCGTCGCGCGTTTGTCCGGTGGTCAACGGCAGTCGATCGCGGTCGCACGAGGCGTCTACTCCAACGCGGACATTCTGCTGCTGGACGAGCCGCTTGCTGCGATGGGAGCAAAGGAGGGCGCGATGATCCTCGAACTCATCGCTCGCCTCAAGCAGGAAGGCAACCTTTCCATAATCATGATTCTGCACAACTACGTGCACGTCTTGGAGAGCTGCGATCGGGTGAACATGATTGTGGACGGCGCGATCGCATTAGACAAGCCGACCGCGGAGACTTCCGTGCTGGAGCTGAATGAAATCGTCGTGGAACAGTACCGTCGCGCCCGCCAGGCAGCGCAAGTCCAAGAAGTCGCGTAGACGGCATGCATCCAGCACACGAGATTTTCGCTGCCCTGGCTACCCAGCGCGCGGACGGCCCCGGGGCAGCCGGCCTAGCCTGCAGCAAGAACTAGTGACCCTGGCGGGGGTAAGACCGGTTCAGCCCGCGTTGGCGGCTTCGCCGTGGGCTACCCGCACGGCTGGCAGCCAAGTGCGCAGGAACGGCTCGCAATCAGCCGCAGCCAGCGGCTTCGCGAACAGGAACCCCTGACCGACGTCACAGTGCTCGGCTCGTAGCTGCTCCAGCTGGACCTGGTCCTCAATGCCTTCGGCGATCGTCTCGATCGCCAGCGATTTTCCGAGCTGCACAAAGGTGCGGATCAGGGCGTCATTGTCAGTGCCACCCGCGAGCTGCGAGACGAATGAGCGATCGATCTTCAGCTCGTCGACCGGGAAACGCTGCAGGTAGGCGAGCGACGAGTAGCCGGTACCGAAATCATCGATCGAAAGGCGCACGCCAAGTTCCTTAATCGCGCGCAGGCGCTTTGCGGTCTGATCGGCGTCGCGCATCAGCGCGGTCTCGGTGATTTCGATGGTCAGCGCCGAGGGGCAGATGCCGCTCTCAGAGAGGGCCGCGGTGACATCCTGGACAAAGCGGTCGGTCTCCAGCTGGACGGCTGAGACGTTCACGGCGACTCCGATCTCAAATCCGTCTTGTGCCCAGGTGGCGCACTGCATACAGGTCTCCCGCAGCACCTGACGCCCGACCTCGTTGATCAGGCCCGACTGCTCGAGGATCGGAACGAACTTGTCCGGCCCGATCGGCTCGCCGGACGAACGGCGCCAGCGCAGCAGCGCCTCCATCCGGATCGGAGTGAGGCCGTCAAGATCAAACATCGGCTGGTAGGCGACGTGGAACTCCCGCTTGGCGACCGCGTCGCGGACGTCCATCTCGAGTTCCATGCGCGACTGGACCGCGTCCTGCATGCCCTGTTCATAGACGGCGTAGCGGTTCTTGCCCTCGAGCTTCGCGCGGTACATGGCGATGTCAGCATCACGCAGCAGGTCCGCGGCAGAGCTGCGATCGCCGAGCGCGATACCGACGCTGGCTGTGATCGTGACGCGGCCGCTGTGGGCTCGCGCAAGCGCGAACGGCTGCTTCAGCGCATCAAGGATGCGCTCGGCCACAAGCTCCGGGCCGGCGGCGAGCGCGACGCCTTCCACCAAGATCACGAACTCGTCGCCGCCAAGGCGGCCGAGCGCATCTGCCTCGCGGATCGTGCTGCCGAGGCGAGCCGCGACGGCCCGCAGCAACTCGTCGCCGGCACGGTGCCCAAGGCTGTCGTTGATCGCCTTGAAGCCGTCAAGGTCGATGAAAAGCGCTCCGCAAGGGAGGTTGTCGCGCCGCGAGCGCGCCAGCAGCTGGTCCGCGCGGTCGAGCACAAGGGTTCGATTCGGGAGCCCGGTCAGCGAGTCATGCGTGGCCATGAAGACCAACTCCTGCTGGCGGCGCGAGAGCTCTTCGTCCACGGAGTGGCGCTCTGTCTCGAAGGCTTCGCAGAGCCGCACGAGGGTCACGTCAAGGCTGCGCTGCAACATCGTCTTGGCGGCGATCATGACCTCTTCACCGGCCTGCTGCTCTTGACCGATCTCTTCGATGACCTCCCAGGCCGCGTCACGCCAGCGCAACGCCCGCTTGGTGATCTCGTTGAGTGGTGCCGCGCGCTGAATCGCGAGCTGACCGAAGATCACCGCTGCCTCGCGGCCGACCTCGCGGGCCGAGTCCACGCTCTCGCCGGCCATCCAGCGGCCCACCGACTCGGTTGAGACCGCCACGACGCGGGCGATACTGCGGTGTGCGGCCGGATCGAGCTGCAGTGCGCCGCCGCGGTTCAACCGCTCGACACGGGCGACCACGTCATTGCAGCGATTCTGTAGGCCGTTGCCGACGCGGCAGAGCGCCTCGTCCGTGACCCTGCCATCCGCTGAAATCATGGATGGCGTCTTCCAACGCACGCCGCCCTCAGTTGCCGACACCGCAGCCTCCCTGGTCTACCAAATCAATGCCGATCCCTGCTGCGGTATCGGCACACAGGAAAGTGGGCATTAGCGGGTGCAACAAATCAGCCAGGCGGCCCGCCAACCGCGGGCGGCGTAACACCGAACACGATCCGATAGCCGCAGCGGCCGGTGCAGGTGAAGACGCTCGTGGCGTCGTCGCCCGACCACGAGTAGGCGTAGGGTTCGGCCCGCTTGAAGACGTTTGCGTAGTCGATCGGCCAGGTCTTCGCTGGGCTGCAGCCCTTAGCGAACTGGTCACGGCAGCAGTAACGGTCGGTCTGAAAGCGCGCACAGGGTGAGATGCACGCGACCACGTGGCCGCCGCTGTGAACCTGCAGAGCGGAGGGACATTTCACAGTGGTCGTACATCCACGCCCTTGCTGGCAACCGCTCGAGTTGATCTTGTCCTTGGTCCTGCCGCCGATCGAGTTGATGTACATCGGCAGGTTGGAGCCGTCGACCATCGAGACGTCATAGAAATCGAGGTGATCCCAGGCATCGAGGTCGTACTCCGCCAGCGTGGCCGGGATCTGCCCCCAGCCGGTGCACTGGAAGAGCCCGCCACAGTCGCCGGTCTGACAGTGCCCATGGCCGTCGGCGCTGAAGTGGCAGCCGGTCCGTCCCCAAATCCGCCCGTTGTAGTTGTTGGTGACCTCGATCGACAGCGAGGCGCCAACCGGAAGCTTCCAACCAGTGCGACCCGACACGGAGCCCGGCGTCGCCGCCACCCAGATCGTCTGGAGCGTGCGGTTGACAAACCTGATCGGCCGCAGCGGTCGCGTCGAGGACCCGGCGGCGGTCGCGTGCAACGCCGACGCCGCAGGCGATGGCGGAGCCTTGGCGGATCCGATCGCCGGAGTCAGGACCAGTAGTGCGGCGACGAGAGCCAGCGCTGAGAGCAAGAACGGTCGGCGGTGCGGGAGCAGCATCGGGTCATGATCCCATCGGGGTCGCTCCGACCACCTCGTCATGGACAGATCGGCCTCGCGCCTCAGTCGGTCGCAAAGAGGTCAACGCCATGCTGCGCGGCGTGCGTGACCAACACCTGGCTGATCAGCGCCGACAGCGCATCCCGATCGGCGAGCGGGAGAACATCCAGCATCGCTGCCACGTCGGCCTCAAAACCGGCCGCGGCCTCGGTGACAAGCGAGCGACCCTCCGGGGTGAGGCTGACGGTGAACGAACGCCGGTCCTGCGTTGAGGGCACCCGCACCACCAAACCGCGTCGTTCAGCGCGGTCGACCAGGCCGGTGACGCTCGACTTGTCGAGGTCCAGCAGTCGCGCCAGTGCGTTCATCGTCGGCTGGCGGTCACGCAGGACGCCCAGCAGCCGCGTTTGGATCAACGACAGATCGTGCTCGGCGACTCGGCGTTCAAGCGTGCGCTGGATCAGGAACGAGAGCTGGGCCAAGCCGTCAACCGTGCTCAGCCGGCGGCCGTGATCCGAGGCTGCGCTGCCTGATGGCGCTTGTGTCATCGGCAGATCGTACTTGATTTAGTACGTGTCACGAACTATAGTAGTACGTGACACAAACAAAAAACAGCGCACGCGGCCGTGCAAACAGGAGTTGGGACGCCATGAAAAAGATGAACGCGGCGGTGGTGACGTCGTTTGACGAGCCACCCCACTACCAGCAGTTTGAGGTTCCCCAGCCAGTGGGCGACAACCAGATACTCGTGGACGTGCTGGCAATCGGCCTGCATCCGCGGGTCCGGAGCGGCGCCCGTGGTGGGCACTACACGAGCACCGGCGCCCTGCCGATGGTCCCGGGCGTCGATGCCGTCGGCCAGCGGGCCGACGGCGGCAAGATCTACTTCGCTGCTGACGACGAGCTGCTCGGCAGCATGGCTGAGAAGACCGTCGTCGATCTGCGTCGTACCGTCGAGCTGCCGAAAGAGGTCGACGTGATCAAGGTTGCCGCCGGAATGAATCCGGCGATGTCCGCATGGGTGGCGCTGCGGCGGCGGGTTCCGATCAAACCGGGACAGAGCGTGCTGGTGCTCGGCGCGACCGGCAATGCGGGCAGCATGGCTGTACAGGTGGCAAAGCGCCTGGGCGCCGGGCAGGTGGTCGGCGCCGGCCGCGATGCCGTGCGTTTGCAGGCGCTCGGCGCCGTTGGGGCAGATGCGGTGGTGCAATTGACTGATGACGCGCAGGCCACCGCACAGGCGCTGGCGATCGCGGCAGCCGAGGTCGACATCGTGATCGACTACCTCTGGGGCAAACCGGCCGAGCAGGCGATCCCGGCGCTGCTGAGTGCGCGCTCAGATCGCAGCCGCGAGCTCAACTGGATTCAGATCGGCGCGATCGCCGGCCCGACGATCGAGCTGCCATCGGTGGCGCTGCGCTCGGCGAACTTCCGGCTGCAGGGCACCGGGCAGGGCTCGGTGGCTCCACGCGAGTATCTAGCCGAGCTACCCGCGCTGATCGCCGAGATCGACGCCGGCTCAATCTCGGTCAAGACCGAGACCGCGGCTCTCTCCGAGGTTGAGTCGATCTGGAATCAGCCGCAGCTTCCAGGCGTACGGACCGTGCTGATTCCCTGATCGAGTAGGCGACTCCGGTCACCGGAGATGCGTTGGTGGCAGTATCGACGCAATGATCATCGACCAGCCGACCCGCCCGGCCACCCTCTCGGAGCTCGACCACCTGAGCCAGGTGCTTGCTGAGGCATTCACGGAGGACCCGCTTTTCAGCTGGCTGCTGCCCGACGAATCGAAACGGCCGTTGCAGCTGTTCCGCTTCTTCGGGCTCGAACTCGGACGCAGGACGTTCCGTGCCGGCGACGTCTGGACGGGGGATCGTACCGACGGCGCTTCACTCGAGCTGCCTTCGGACAGGTGGCAGCTTTCGCCACGCGACCAGGCGATCCTCGCCCCGTCGCTGATGCGGCTCTTCCGCAGCCGCCTGCCGCAGGCCACCGCACTGCGCGGCGCGATCGAGAAACTGCACCCGGTCGAGGCGCACTACTACATCCCCTACGTCGGGGTTTCGCCAAGCGCGCAGGGGCAGGGCCTCGGCACCGCGTTGGTCGGAAGGACCTGCGCGCGCTGCGACAGGGAGGGCTTCCCGGCCTACCTGGAGGCGACCAGTGAGCGCAGCGCCGAGCTCTTCTCACGCCTCGGCTTCGAGCATCTGCGCTCATTCAACATCGGCAACAGCCCGCCGATCTGGCCGATGCGCCGCCCACCGCAGTGAACCGGCGAAGTTAGCCGAGCCCCTGCGCGAAGCCCTGACGCCAAGAGGCGAACCGTGGAGTCCACCCACGGCTGCGAGCGAGGCCGTTGAGCGCGCCGCGTGCCCAGGGCTGAGCTTCCGCATCCACACCAAGCGCCGGCGACGGGGCCCCGACCGCGGCGCAGAACTCGGGCAGCCACACTGAAGCGGCAGCCGGCTCATCATCGACGACGTTGACCGCGCCGCTGGGCCAGCCGACTGCGGCCACCGCGGCTGCGGCGGCATCGTCGATCTGGACGAAGCTGGTCACATCCGGCCCAGGGGCGATCCCGCCGGCGCGGGCCGAGTCGGCCATCAGTCCAGTCGGGGCGTACCAGGTGTCAGGTCCGTAGAGCGTTCCGTTGCGCAGCACCACACAGTGCTCGAGCTCGGCGGCGCAGCGCTCCATCGCGGTCACGGCGTCGACCGTTTCGCGGCGAGTTGGGTCAAGCGAGGCCAAGTCCAGCGCGACCGCCTCGCCGGCGGGAATGTCGCCCGGCTCATAGCACCAGGCGATGCTCTGGATGACGATCCGTTCGGTGCCGACCGCCAGCGCAGCATCGACGAGGTTACGCGTCGCGTGGATCCGCAGGTGCGCGTTAGCCGCCCGTGACCCGGCGGCGAGGTCGGTCAGCTGGTTCATCAGCAGGTCTGGCTGATGCTCAGCAAGCGCAGCGCGCACCCGCTCCGCATCCAAGGCATCACCCGCAACAACGTCGACGTGCTGCACGAAGGCCGGGTCGATCCGTGACGGCGTCCGCGCCAGGACCGTGACCGCGTGGCCGGCTTCGAGCAGGCCTGTGACGACGCGGCGTCCGAGTACACCGGTCCCGCCGGCCACGAAGATCTTCATCTCCGAGAAAACTAGCGGCCGGTACGCTTTCGCGCATGACTGACGAGAGCAGCTTGATCGCCTCGCTCGAGGCCCACGAAGAGCAGCTGGTATTCACGCGCTTCGACAACGCCGACGCTTGGCAGCTGGGAAGTGCGATGGTGGCTGCGGCGACCGAGCGCAAGCTGCCGATCACTATTGACATCCGGCGCCACGGGCACCAGCTGTTCCACGCAGCGCTGCCTGGCACGACCGCCGAGAACGACTCCTGGATCGACCGCAAGGTCAACGTCGTCAACCGCTTCGGGGCGGCGTCGTATCTTGTGGGCCGACGCCTCGCTGCCACCGAGACCGAGCTCGACGAGGCGCTCGGCGTAGAGCCGCGACTGTTCGCTGCACACGGCGGTGCCTTCCCGATTCGCATCAAGGACACCGGCGTGGTCGGCACGATCACGGTCTCCGGTCTGCCCCAGGCGGACGACCACGCCTTCGTCGTTGAGCTGATCGGCGCGTTCCTCGCGCGCTAGCGAGCTCAGCCTGGATTTGCGATTCCGCGCGGCTAGCTGTTACGCGCGCGGGCGAGACTCTCGCGCAGAGCAGCCATGAGGTCAGGCGGCGGCTCTGAGCTCTGCGCCTCCGGCTCGCTGACCGCGGCGGCCTTGCCCTTGCGTGCGCGTTTGCTCTGGATCAGCTCGAGCAGGCGCTGACGGTCGCGGTCCTCATACGCCGACGGGTCGAAATCGACGCTCATCGCGTCGATCAGCTCGATCGCCGCAGTAACCTCACCGCGCTTGCTGGCCCAGGCGTCGCCGCTCGGGACCGCGTCGATCTCTGCGGCGTCACGGATCTCGTCGGCGTAGAGCATCGTGCTCAGCGCGAGCAGGTCATCACGCTCGTGCACGGCTGCCAGATACTCGTTGGAGCGCAGCACCACGCGCCCGATCGCCGTGCGCCCGGTCTTTGCCATCGCGTCGCGCAGCAGCCGGTAGGCGCGTGTCACGCCTTCCGTGTCAGAGCCGGGCAGCAGCAGGTAGGGATGATCGAACTGCGCTGGATCGATCTCGCTCGAATCGACGAACTCCTCGATCTCGATCATGTGGGTGCGCTCAGGCGCCGCGGCCGAAAGCTCGTCGTCGGTGAGCACCACGGCCTGTCCGTCGAGTTCGTACCCGCGGCCGATCTCATCCCACGAGACCTCCTTGCTGTCGAGCTCGCTGATCCGCCGGTTCGATACGCGGTCACCGCTGCGACCGTCCACCTGGTGAAAGTGGATGTCGAGGTCTCGGGTCGCACTGACCATGCGCACCGGGACGGCCACGAGTCCGAAGCTGATCGTCCCTGTCCAGATGGTGCTCGGCATCAGCTCGTCTTCGACTTCGTCTTGGCCGCGGCCGCCGGCTTACGTCGCGGCTTCGCAGCCGGCGTGGTCTTGCCGCCGCGGGCCTTGCGCTGGTCGACGCTCTGGGTGAGTGCCGCCAACAGGTCTGGCACCGGTTCGGGTTCTTTGGAGGCACTCACCTCGACCTTACGGCCCGCGGCTTTGCTCTCAATCACGGCCATCACCGCATCGCGGTGGCGATCTTCGTAGCGTTCGGGATCCCACTCTGCAGCGAGCGTATCGATCAGCCGCTGCGCCATTTCCAACTCCTTGGCTGCCGGCTCTCGCGTCATCGACGGCACGTCGAGATCGGAACTACGAACCAGCTCGTCGGCGAACCTCATCGTGTAGACGCGTAACGCGTCGCCATGGGGGCCGACAGCGACCAGCTGCTCGCGCGTGCGCAAGACGAAGCGGCCGATTCCGACCTTGCCACTGCGTTCGAGCGCGTCTCGCAGGACCGAGTAGGCGCGCTCGCCGCCGGCCTGAGCGCCGAGGATGTACGGCTTCTCGTAGAAGATCGGATCGATCTGCGTCGCCGCGGTGAAATGCTCGATCTCAATCACCTTGTTTCGCGGCCCGTAGGCAGCGGCGATCTCCTCGTCGGTCAGCACGATCTGGCGTCCATCCTCGCGCTCGTAGGCCTTGCGAATTTCAGCCGACGGAACCTCCTCGCCGGACTCCGAGTTGACCCGCTGGTGCTTGATCTTGGCGCCATCGCTGAGTCGCACCTCGCGGAACTGCACGCGGTGTTGTTGCACGACTGAAAACAGCTTGACCGGAACGATCACCTCGCCGACGGCGAGCGTGCCGTTCCAAATTGAACGCGGGGCCACTCTAGATCTCCAAACGGGGAAGCGTCTGCCTGCGCGAAAGTACATCGCAAAAGAGGTCGCCACCCTGCACGATTCTGCTCACGGTCTGCTCGGGATCGAACGTGAGTAGCTCGGCTTTGCATTGCTCATGACAGGCGCTTACCTCGGTCCACTGCAGCGGGGTCGATACCGAAGGGATGCCCATCGCGCGAAGCGAGTAAACCCCGATCGTGGTCTTGTGTTCGTCGTTCTGGCTCCAATCGATCAGCACCTTGCCGTCGCGCTGGGCCTTGGCCATCGCCGAGACGACCAGCTCGGGATGGCGCTGCTCGAGCAGCGCCGCCACGGCATGTGCGAAGGCCTTGGTCTGCTCGTAGCTAACGTCGGGATCGTTCAACGGGACGTAGATCTGCATGCCTTTGGAGCCCGAGGTCTTCGGGTAGGTGCTGAGGCCGAGCTCGCCGAACAGCTCGCGGATCTCGAGCGCGACCGCGCAGCACTCAACGATCGTGGCCGGCGCCCCCGGATCCAGATCAAAGACGAGCACCGTCGGCCGCTCGAGCGCCGGCGCCTTCGAAAGGAACGGATGCAGCTCGAGGTCAGCAAGGTTCGCGAGCCAGACGAGCGTCGGCAGGTCCTGGCAGAGCGTGTAGTCGATCTCGCGCTTGCCGCGAGCACTCGCGACCGGGGTGGTCTGCACCCAATCGGGCCGATGCGGCGGCGAGCGCTTCTCGTAGAAGTAGCCCTCGGTGACACCGTTGGGATAGCGCTTGAGCGTCAGCGGCCGGTCGCGCAGGTGGGGAAGCAGGACCTCGGCGACGCTCGCGTAGTAGCGGATCACGTCCCCCTTGCTGAAGCCGGTCTCGGGGTACAGCAGCTTGTCGAGGTTCGTGAGCTTGAGCGTGCGGCCCTCAAGTTCCACCTCGAGCCCGCCGCGGACCTTGCGGCCGTCGGCGATCACAGCCGCGATGTCGCCCGGCCGGTTTCCGTCCGTTGCGCCCGCCGGCGCAACGGTGGTCGGCGGCGACTCGTTCGGCAGCTCTGTGTGAGCCCGCTGCTCGCGGATCACCTCGGTGGCGGGCTTGTCGTCGCGCAACCCCTTATATGACGCCTGGCGCAGCGTGCCTGAGTGTGTCCACTCGGAGAACTCGACTTCGCAGACCAGCTCCGGCTCGACGAAGTGGGCGCCCTTGGCCGGCTGGCGGCCGGTGAACGGCGAGCTGTCACGAGCGAGCGGCGCGAACAGCTGACCGAGGCGCGCCAGTTCGCGCTGGTCAAAGCCGGTGCCGACGCGCCCCACGTAGTGGAGATCTCCATCGTCGTAGACGCCGAGATGCAGGGCGCCGAGTGCGCCTGAGCGGGCTCCGCTGCCGGTCGTCCAGCCACCGATCACGACCTCCTGTCGCGCGAAGTTCTTGAGTTTCATCCAGGCCGAAGATCGGCGGCCCGGCTCGTAACGCGAATCCAAGCGCTTGGCGACGATGCCCTCGAGGCCCTGCTCACGAGTCGCTGCCAGCAGCGCTGCGCCGTCGCCGCGATGCGACTCCGGCACCAGCCAGTGAGGCCCCTCGAGCTCGAGCTTGGCCAGCAGCTCGCGACGGTCGCTGTAGGGCAGCGGCGCCAGCGAGTGGCCGTTGAGCCAGAGCAGATCGAAGATCAGATAGGTCACCGGCACCGATTCGCTGAGCCGCCTGACCGCCGTGTCGCCCCGCACGTGCATGCGCGTCTGCAATGCCTGAAAGCTCGGGCGTCCACCCTCATCGAAGGCGACGATCTCGCCGTCCAGGATCGCGCGCTGCGAGCCCAGAGCGCGGTTGAGCGCCCGTAGCTCCGGATAGCCGGCGGTGATCTCATTGCCGTTGCGGCTGAACAGGTGGATGCGTCCGGGCTCGGAGTGTGCGATCGCGCGGACTCCGTCCCACTTGACCTCAAAGCTCCAGCGCGACTCGTCCGCGGGGATCGACCCGGGCCCGGCGAGCATCGGCGCGACGAAATCCGGCATCTCCTCTGCCGTCGGGTCGACCGGCGGATCCATACGGTGGATCATCCAATCGCGCTGCTCGCGGCCGGCGCGAAACAGCACGTAGCGCCCGGTCAGCCGCTCACCGTGAAAGACGATGATGATCTCATCCTTGCGCCACTTTTCGCAGGTGTAGGTGCCGCTGTCCCAGACGCTGATCTTGCCGGCGCCGTAGTTGCCGGCCGGGATCGTGCCCGCGAAGTCCAGGTACTCGAGCGGATGGTCCTCGACGTGCACCGCCTTACGGTTGCGCTTGGGGTCGTCCGGGATCCCGTTCGGCACCGCCCACGAGGCAAGCGCTCCTTCGCGCTCGAGCCGCAGGTCCCAGTGAATCCGGCGAGCGTGGTGCTCATGCACCACGAACCGAGGTAGGTCATGGTCGCTCGGGCGCGTGCCGGGCACCTCGGGCTCCGGCGTGGCCCCGAAGTTTCGCTTGCGCTCGTACTCGTCCAGCCCGCCCGCGTCCGAGCTCGGTGCGCTGGTGCTCTGGCCGCGCGACCGTCGGCTTGGTGCTGGCGTCATCTGACGATTGTGCCGCTCGCGATGTACAGGTCGAGCGTCACCTGCCCGGCGGCGGCAGCAGGTCGATGAGAGACCGTTGGCCGCACCAACGACTGCTAGATTCGAGCGGATGCCGCAGGACGCGCCACGCCCCGGAGAGATCGCCCCAAACCGGATAGCTGATCAGCCGACCTGGCTGATCAGCCGCGCATACGCGCGCTCAAACGCGATGCTGAATGCAGGCCTCGAGCAGCACGGCACCGGCCTGCGTAAGTACCACTATCGGCTGCTTGCCGCGCTTGCGGAGTCTGGGCCGTGCAGCCAGGCGCAACTCGGCCGCGGCACACACGTCGACCGCAGTGACGTGGTCGCCACGCTCGACGAGCTCGAGCGCAGGGGCCTCGTGAAACGTGCACCCGACCCGGACGACCGCCGCCGCAACGTCGTCTCGATCACCGGCACCGGCTCGAAACAGCTGGAGGCGCTGGACACCGTACTCGCCAGCGTCCAGGTTGAAGTTCTGGCGCCGCTTGCAGCTGATGACCGGGAGCGGCTGATTGGGCTGCTGCGACAGATGGTCGACGGCTGACCGTTCCGATCGGACGGCGAACGGAACTGGCGCATTCGGCTCCGTCTCGAGGAGCCCTGGCGCCTATCCGTCGAGCGGTATCACAGATACGCCCCCAGCTACATTCGAAACGTAGATGGTGTGGGCGGTCGCGTCGACGGCGATGGTGCCGGGATTGAATCCTGGGTAGCTGCCCGCCGCCTCGGTCGGTGGCGTGCTGCCGCAGCCGGAGGTGACGGAGCGATTGCAGATATTCCCGGGAATCAATGAGAGACTTTCGTCTTCGGTGTTCGTCGTGTAGATGGTGTTGGTTGTGGGGTCGACCCCCACTTCGCTTGATCCCCATCCGGCCGCGATCCTTGGCGGCGTCTGATTGCAGCCGGCGGTGTCTGACCCGTTACAGACGGCGCCGTTGATCACCGCGACACTTCCTGCGTAGTCTCCGCCCGCTTGCAGGGCTACGTAGACCGTGTCGGTCGCTTCGTCGATACCGATTCCCCACGGGATTACACCTCCGGGTGTGAGCGGGTTATCCGGGGTTATGGTTGCCGGCGTCTGGCTGCAGCCGTTCGTCGTTGCGGCGTCGCAGGTCGCACCGTTGAACACGTACACGCTGTCACCCACGAAGTTCAGGTCTGGGTATCCGACGTTCGTGGCGTAGATCGTGTTGGTCGTTTGGTTGATGGCGAGCCGAGGGGTGGCAAATACGAAGGGGTCCGGCGGCGCAGGTGTTGAGTCGCCGAGCGCGAGCGTCGTCGGTGTCTGGCTGCACCCAGAGGTCTGGGCGGCATTGCACGTGGCGCCGTCGAAGACCGAGATCAGATTCGCCCCACTGGCCGCGGCTGTGGCCACATAGATGGTGTCTGTTGCGACGTCGACCTCTATGTCTGCCGGGTTTCCGCCGGGCACATCGAGCGTGTGGACGCTTCCGCAGCCAGCCGAATCGGTCGCGTTGCAGGTCTCCGCGTCGATCACCGACACGGTGCCCGTCGCGGAGGTCCCGTAGTTTGAGACGTAGATGGTGTGGGTTAGAGGGTTGGCCGCCGCAGCGACGGGGGCGGCGTCATCGCTGAATTGCCGCGGTGTCGCAGAACATCCGTTTGACGTGACGCTGTTGCAGGTTCGGGTGTTGACCATCGACACGGCGTTTGCGTTGGGTGCCGTGGCGTAAAGCGTGTTTACGGCCGCGTCCGTCGCCAAGCCGAAAGCCGGGATGTCCACGGCCGCTGGGATCTGGCGGCAGCCGCTCGTGACCTGCGCATTGCAGCGCTTCGCGTCGATTACCGAGACGTCGTTATCGGTCGCGTTGGCCGTGTAGAGCGTTTGCGTCTGCGGGTCGAGGATGACCCCCTCAGGCTGAGCGCCGGTGGCTGCCGCGCGCGGAACGAATGTGTCGCATCCTGCCGGATTGCTTGCGTTGCAGACGTTGGTGTTCACGACCATCAGCGCGTCGTCGCGCTGGAAGGTGACATAGACGCTGTGCAGCGCCACGTCTAGCACGACGTGTAGGGCAGCATCGTTGTTGGTGTCGTAGGGGAACGGGGCCACCGTGCCCGGCGTATCGGCTGCACAGCCGGTCAGATCGCCTGCGTCGCAGTCGAGCATGTTGAACGCCGAGATCGTGTTGGCGTAGTCGGCGGTGTACAGCGTGTGGTTCGCGTTGTCGAAGCCGAACCCGTTCGGCCCTCCGCCGGGACCTCCCGGGAGCGTGCCGATCGTGTTACACCCAGACTGGACGGTCGCGTTGCACGTATTGGCGTCGAGCACGGACGTTGCGACGTTCGTGCCTATGTAGAGGGTATGCGTGGCCTGATCCACGGAAGCGGCAAACGGTGCAGCTCCGGCATCGAACGTCGGGGGCTGTGTCGTCGGGCACGCGGCTAGGTCGGTCGCCGTGCAGGTCGCGCTGTCGATCATCGAGACGGTCGTGTTACCGCCGACGCCGTTGTTGGGGTCGGGGACGTAGACCGTGTGGTTGGCCGGGTCGTCGTAGAGGCCGACCGGCCCGAGCCCGACGGGCACGGTCGCGGGCGTCTGCCCGCACCCCGACGTGTTCATCGCATTGCACGTCGCCCCGTTGAACACCGAGACGGTGTCGTCGCCGGCGTTGGTCACGTACACCGTGTCGGTGTGTTGGTCGATCGCGATCCCGCTGGGCAAGTTCCCGACCTTGATCGTAGGCCACGGACCCTTGCACGCCGAAAGATCCTGCGCCTGACAATGACTGGCGTCGATCACTGACAACGTGTCCCCACCAGCGTTGGGCTCATTTTCGTTAAAGCCGTTCGTCACGTAGATCGTGTGTGTCGCCCTGTCCTCAGCGAGTTGATCGGGACCGGGATCCGTCGGCGTCGATCCCACAAGCGCAGACCCGAACGGGCCAGTCGGCGAGCCGAACGGGTGCAGCCAGTCGAACCCGGCCATCGGGCCGGACACACCGAATCCGTGGCGATACGAGTGGGCCCACCCGCCGGGGAACGGCGCTGCGACGGCCTGGGTAGCAAAGACGACCAGCAGACAACATGCCGCGATGGTGGCGGTTAGTGGCGCCCAGACGTTCCTGGCTTGCTTCGACATCACAACAGCCCCTGACGGTCGATTGGTGACTGACGACTCGAATCGTGGCGACAGCGACTGGCAAAAAGCTGGCAAATGAGTGACTTGAGTGGTTTGATCCGTTGCGAAATGCGGTTCGCCGTACTCGGGCCACTGGAGGTTTCAGTCGATGCGGGTCCGCTTTCACTCGGCGGGCACAAGCAGCGGACGCTGCTCGCGGTGCTGCTGGTGCGTGCAAACGCGGTTGTCTCACGAGACGAGCTGACCGATGCTCTTTGGGGGGACCGGCCCCCGCCGAGCGCAGATGTTTCGCTAGACGCCTACCTGCACCGCCTGCGCAAGTTGCTCGGTCACGATCGATTGCTGCGCCAGACCGGCGGCTACCTGCTCCACGTCGAGCCGGACGAGCTGGACGCCGATCGGTTCGAACGGCTGGCTGCGGACGGCCGTCGCGCAGCGGTTGACGGCGACCCTGCTGGCGCCGTCAACGCGTTCAACGAGGCGCTCGCCCTGTGGCGCGACCCGGCGTGGTTCGACATCCGCGACAACCCGACAGTCAGCGCAGAAGCCCTGAGACTCGACGAGCTGCGGCTCGACGCACTGGAGTCACGGATTGAAGCGGACCTGACGCTCGGCGGGGGAGCGGAACTGGTCGCCGAGCTCGAGCGGCTCGTCGGAGAGCATCCGCTGCGAGAGCGTCTGCTCGGCGCCCTGATGATCGCGCTATATCGCGCCGGGCGACAAACCGATGCACTTCACACCTTCCAGTCGGCTCGCCAACGCCTCGTCGATGACCTGGGGCTCGAGCCAGGCCCAGAGTTGCACGACCTCCAGCGGCGGATCCTCCTACACGATCCCTCGCTCGAGCCTCCACGCCGGTTCCCTTCGATGCCGGGTTCGCACGGCGGCCGCGGTCGCGCGGTCACCGCGCTCCTGGCGGTCGCAGCAGCACTCGCCGGAGTGTTGGTCCTCAGCGCTAGTGCCGCGGATCAGCAGCGCGCGTTGGCCGCCGGGGTGAGCGGGGTCGTGGCGGTCAAGACCGCATCGGATCGGATAGCGCTAACAACACCGCTCGTCGGCACACCGGGGTCGGTCACCGCTGGTGCAGGCTCGGCCTGGGTGGCAAATCCCGGTGCCCAGCAGGTCTCGCGCATCGATGCCCGCTCTGGCGTCGTGGTCGACGACCTCCCCGTTGCTGCAGAGCCGGGAAGCATTGTGTACGGCGGCGGAGCAATCTGGGTGGCCGGAACCGACGCGGCCACGGTCACGAGAATCGACCCGACGACAGAAAGCGTGACGCAGACCATCCCGCTCCCTGGAGTCAACCCGGTCGCAATCGCTTATGGGGCAGCTGGGTTGTGGGTTGCCGATTCGGGCGACAAGGAGCTCTTCGAGATCAATCCGATCAGTGACTCGCTGAAGCGGACGCTCTCACTGGATCTGCAACCCAGCGCGGTCTTGATACGTGGCAGGAGTGTGTGGGTTGCGGGGTACAACGACGCGACACTCGAAAGGATCAACCCGGAGACAGGCCGCGTGCTTGCCCTCGTTCACGTCGGGAACGGCCCCGCGTCCATCGCTTACGCGGCAGGATCTCTCTGGGTTACCAACAGCCTCGACTCGACGGTCTCCCGGATCGATCCGGCCACCAGCGAAGTCACCGCGACGATCGCCGTCGGCAGCGGCCCGGACGCGGTGGCCGCCGGACCTGGTGCGGTGTGGGTCGCCAATCAGTACTCAGGCACGGTTTCTCGGATCGACCCGCGGATAGACCGCGTCGTGGCCAGCGTCAAGGTCGGGGGGGCGCCGAGCTCGCTCACGGTCAGCGGCGGACGGCTGTGGGTTGGGGTTGCGGCGAACTCCGGCCACCACCGAGGCGGGAAGCTCGTCATCGCGACGCCGTCCCGCCTCGCCTCATCCACGGACCCGGCCGCCTCGATAGATCCCGCGTTTTACCAGTTCGCCGCCAATGGACAGTTCACCGGGCTGGCCTATGACTCGCTGGTGAACTTTCAGCAGAGCCCAGGACCCGCAGGGCTGCGGCTGGTCCCAGATCTCGCGTTGTCAATCCCGAGGGCGACGGACGGCGGCACGGCATATACGTTCCGAATCCGTCAGGGAATCCGATACTCCGACGGACAATTCTTGCGGGCCGGCGATTTCCGTCGCGGATTCGAGCGTCTGTTCCGCGTCGGATCTCCTTACGCGTCCGCGTTTGAGGACATCGTGGGCGTACGCGCGTGTCTCGCAGACCGAGCCCGCTGCGACCTCTCTCGCGGCATCGTCACGAACGATGCGACGGGCACCGTCACTTTCCGGCTCACGGCACCTGACCCCGCGTTCCTGTTCCGCCTGACCTACGAGGCGTTCTCGGCACCGATCCCGCCGGGGACTCCTGACCGGGAGACCGGCTCGCACACCGTCCCCGGCACCGGACCCTACGAGATCAGCTCCGTCAGCCCGACCGAGATCCGGTTCACCCGCAACCGGTTCTTTCACGAGTGGTCGCACGCTGCACAGCCGGACGGGAATCCCGACTCGATCGTATGGCGGAGCTCGCCGACAAATCAAGACGCGATAACCACGATCGAGCAAGGACGAGCGGACTGGCTGTTCAGCGCGATCACAGGACCCGTCTATCGCCGGCTCAAGCTCGAAAGTCCCGCGCAGCTTCACTCCAACCCCCAGCCAGCGGTCGACTTCGCGGCAGTCAACACGAACACTCCACCGTTCAACGATCTTCGTGTCCGACAGGCCCTTAACTACGCGATCAACAGGGCCAGGATCGTCCAACTCTACGGCGGCCCGAGTCTGGCGACTCCGATCTGTCAACCGATCGCCCCCGGTCTACCCGGCTACCGCCGCTACTGCCCATACACGCTTCACCCCAACGCGAACGGCACCTGGAGCGCGCCGAACATGGCGCGCGCGCGACAGCTGGTCGCACAGTCAGGAACACGCGGGGAGCGAATCGTCGTCTGGGGCAGCCCCGACATCGAGTTCGTGCCGCCAACGGTCCCAGGGTATTTCGCCTCCGTGCTGCGCGCCCTCGGCTACGACGTGACACTTCACCTGACCCCACTGGTCAGCATCACGAAACAGGACTGGTCCGACATGCAGATCTTCATAGAAGGCGACTGGGTTGCCCCCTGGCCCGACCCGACGTCCTACATACCCCAGTTCTTCAGCTGCGGCGGCGGCAACAGCAACGGCTGGTACTGCAACCCGGCGACCGACCGCCTGATGCGCCGCGCCGAGCGACTCGAGCTCACAGATCCGCCCAGGTCCCGCACCATCTGGGAGGCCGTCGATCGCCAACTCACGGACAGCGCCGAATGGGTCCCGACCGTCACCCATCCAGGCATCGAGCTCACATCACGCCGCCTACGCAACTACCAATACAACCCGGTCGACGGCTTCCTCGCCGACCAAAGCTGGCTGGGCTAGCCGTGGGCAATCTTGTAGTACCCCCAGCCGGGCTCGAACCGGCGATCTCCTGCGTGAAAGGCAGGCGTCCTAACCACTAGACCATGGGGGCAGGACAACCCATTGTATGTGGCAGTCACCGGCCCGCCGCGCGAGCGCGACCTATTGGGAGCAGAGCGCTTCGTAGATCGCGACCGTCTGCGCCGCGATCTGCGCCCAGTTGAACGACTCGACCGCGCGGCGGCGGCCGGCCTCGCCGAGCCGGCGCGCCAGCTCCGGGTCCCGGAGCACGCGGTTGACCCGGGCCGCGAACACCTCGGCGTAACCTTCCGGATCGGTGGGCTCGATCGAACCTTCGGCCTGCTCGAGCGGCACCAGGTATCCGGTCTCACCGTCGACCACGACCTCGACGATTCCACCGGTGGCGCTGGCAACGACCGCCGCCTCGCAGGCCATCGCTTCGAGGTTGACGATTCCGAGTGGCTCATAGATCGACGGGCAGGCAAAGACCGTCGCGTGGCTCAGCAACTGGATCACATCTCGCTTGGGCAGCATCTGATCTATCCAGATGACGCCGTCTCGGGTGGCCTGCAGTGCCTGCACGCCGGCAGCCACCTCGGCGCCGATCTCAGCGGTGTCCGGCGCTCCGGCACAGAGCACGAGCTG
This sequence comes from Solirubrobacterales bacterium, assembly GCA_003137075.1. GTDB lineage: Bacteria > Actinomycetota > Thermoleophilia > Solirubrobacterales > Solirubrobacteraceae > Palsa-465. Next base: position 22,197 of record PLES01000109.1, on the reverse strand, counting down.
CGCCTCGGGATCGAATTGGGCGGCGGCGCGCAGCAGCAGTGGCACGCCCTTCTGGCGCGTGATCCGCCCGACGAACACGACTGAGGGACGATCCGGGTCGACGCCCAGTCGCTCGAGTACATCGACTCCCGGGTCGGGCGCGTACTCAACCGTGTCGATGCCGTTGTAGACGACGTGCACGCGGCTCGGCTCGACCTCTGGATAGACACTGAGGATGTCTCGCCTGGCGCCCTGCGAGACGGCGATCACAGCGTCGGCGCACTCCAGGGCCACGCGCTCGCAGAAACCCGAGACGGCGTAGCCGCCGCCTAACTGCTCAGCCTTCCAGGGTCGCAACGGCTCAAGCGAGTGCACAGTCGCCACGTGCGGGACGCCGTGCAGAAGCTTCGCCAGGTGCCCCGCGAACTGCGCGTACCAGGTGTGACTGTGAACCAGCTCGGTACCGGCAACCTTGGCCGCCATCAGCAGATCAATCGACATCGCCCGTAGCGCCGCGAGGTCGGGGCGGTCGCCACTGAGCGCGTCCCAGGGACTGTAGGCATGTACGTTCGGGCCATCGCGATTAGCACCCCAGCAGTGCACGCTCAACTCCACCATCCTTGAGAGCTCACGACTCAGGTAGTCGACGTGTACCCCGGCGCCGCCGTAAACCTCCGGCGGGTATTCGCGGGTTAGCAGCGCGACGCGCATAAGGTCCTCACGCAGGCGCCGACACGCGGGCGCCCTTTGGTACGACTACAACCCCGCCGTCCGAAACGGTGAAGAGTCGACGATCGGCGTCGAGATCGACGCCGATCTGCGCGCCGGGCTCGATTATCACGTCCTTGTCGATGATCGCGTTGCGGACAACCGCGCCGCCACCGACATCGACGCCGTTGAACAGCACCGACCCAATCACCTCAGCGCGCGAGTGGATGCGGACCCGCGGCGAGATGATCGAGCGGTTCACGAGACCGCCCGAGACGATCACCCCGGCACAGACCATCGAATCGATCGCGTGACCGATGCGATCGTCATCGGCGAAAACGAACTTCGCCGGTGGCAGTGGCTCATGCATCGTCAGGATCGGCCATTCCATGTTGTAGAGGTTGAAGATCGGCGTGACCGAGATCAGATCCATGTGCGCGTCGTAGAACGCGTCGATCGTGCCGACGTCACGCCAGTAGCCGCGTTCACGCTCGGTGGCGCCCGGGATCTCATTGGTCGTGAAGTCGTAGACCTCGGCACCGCCGGCCTCGACCAGCATCGGAATGATGTTGCCGCCCATGTCGTGCGCCGAATCACGGGCCTCGGCGTCGCGCGTGACCATCTCGATCAGAGTGTCGGCCGTGAAGACGTAGTTGCCCATCGACGCATAGACGTGGTCCGGCGCGTCGGCGAGGCCGACCGGGTTCTTCGGCTTCTCATGAAATGCCGCAATCGTGCGGCCGTCGGCCGCCGTCTCGATCACGCCGAACTGGTCGGCGGTCTCGATCGGAGCGCGCAGTGCCGCCACGGTGACTTTTGCGCCCGACTCGATGTGCTGCCGGACCATCTGCGAGGGGTCCATCCGGTATATGTGGTCGGCGCCGAAGACGATCACGTAATCGGGGCGCTCGTCTCGCAGCAGATTGAGGTTCTGATAGATCGCGTCGGCGGACCCGGAGAACCAGTGCGGCCCGTGGCGCATCTGTGCGGGTACCGGGGCGACGTAGTTGCCGAGCAGCGCTGACAGCCGCCAGGTCGAGGCGATGTGCCGGTCAAGCGAGTGGCTCTTGTATTGAGTCAGCACGACGATCCGCCGGTAACCCGCGTTCACCAGGTTGGAGAGCGCGAAATCAACCAGACGGTAGTTGCCTCCGAACGGCACCGCGGGCTTCGCACGGTCAAGCGTCAGCGGCGCCAACCGCTTGCCCTCGCCACCGGCCAGGACGATGGCGAGAACCTTGGCTTGGTCGGCGGTCATGACCGGTACTCAACCACAGTGTGAGCCGCTGCATACAACTGCGGCTCCTGGTCAGCCGCCCGAACGCGCTTGAGCATGGGCGCCGGTGGTGGCGAGAGTCGCCGTGATACATCCGGTCGTAGCGCCATTCGTAGGGATAATCGAGCTATGGCAGGCCACTCGACGCGATCAAGCCTCGAGGTTGCAGAGCTCACGGATCCCGCGGCCCTGCTTGATCATGCCCGCGCGCTCGAGCCGTTGGGGTGGTACGCGGAGCGCAGGACGGCCCTGACCCGCCTTCAGGATCTGCTCGCTGCAGACGCCGTGGCGCCGGCGCCGGACGGGCGCGACTGGCGCCTGGAGCTGATGGCCGAGCGAGCGGTCGACGCCACCCGTGAGCGAGCGCTCGGCGGGCGGGCACTGGTGGATCAGGTTCTCAAGGAAGCCGACGGGTTATGTGAGCTGGCGCTCGGTCGCGCGCTGCTTGCCGGCGGCCAGCAGCTCGCCTGGGAGGGCACCGACACTGCAACTGCCCAGGCCCGGCGCGAGTTCCTGGAAGCGGCCAAGATCTTCGCCGCGCTCGGCCATCGCGACTGGCAGGGCTCGGCGCTGCTGCGCTGCGGATATTCGGCGCACTACCAGTACGGCGACCTGGTCGGTGCCGAAGAGCTGATCGGTCGCGCGCTCCAGGCCTACGAATCCGGTGAGCGCCGTGACGCGGCGCTCACCTACTACTCCGACGTACTGATCGATCTCGGCGAGTTCGATCGGGCCGAGCAGATCCTGGCCGAAGCGGCGGTGATCGCCGAGCGGCGCGACGACCGCCGCTCGATACCCGAGATCATCTGGGGCCAGGGACGGGTTGCCGCGGGTCGCGGCGACCCGCGCGCCACCGAGCGGCTGCTGCGCGAGGCCGAACGGGCCGCGGTCGACGCAGAGTGGTTTGAGACTCACGTCGGCGGCTTCTTCCTGCTGGAGGCTGCGGAGTTGCTTGACCGTGTGGGACTGACGCAAGAGGCACAGCGGTTCTTCGAGCGCGCCACGGCGCCGGCGCGGGCACACGCGAGGGACTGGGATGAGTCCGTGATGCAGACACGGGCGATGCTGCTGGCTCGCTCCGGTGATCCGTTGGAGGCGCTTGAAGCGCTGCAGGAGATCGTGCGCGACGACTGGCTCGAGAAGCGGCTGGTGTGGCGCCAGACGCTGATGACCTCGTGGGCGACGTTCCGGGCCGGTCGCGAAGGCGCGGGGTCGCTCGCCGCAGGCGCGCTGCACGAGTCCGCGATGGCGGGCGGCGGCGGGACGCGTGTGGCGCGCGCGGCCTGCCTGTGGATGTCGTACTGGAGTGGTTCTTCCCCGAGACGCCGCCGGCGGCCGCGCGGCTGCGGCTGCGGCAGGTCCTCAGCCGTCTGCGCACGGTCGCCGGCGAGATCGTGGTCCGAGATGGCGACAGCCTGCGGCTGGTGCCCGCTTGGGTCGACGCCGGTGAGTTCCTGGCCGTCACCGACCGGGTCCGCAGCGCCCGTGGCCCACGCGCTGTCCAGTTCGCCTACGCAGGCCTGGCACTCCGCACCGGACCGCTGCTGCCCGACGATCCTTACGCCGAGTGGGCGCGGGAAACGCGCGACCTGATCGACGCTCGGCACCTTGAGTTGCTCGACCTGATCGCCAACGACGCCGCGGCACGTAACTCCCACCAGGAGGCACTTACCGCGCTAGAGGCGGCGCTGGCCGAGGATCCCGGCGACGCCGACCGCCAGCAGGCGATCATCGAGCAGCTACGTGCACTCGGCCGCCACCACGCCGCCGACCACCGTGCCCAACGATTCGCCGGGCAGTCGTGAGACGCTTCGAGCTCAGCCCTTCAAGGCTCCGCCGAGCCCGGTTCCGCGCAGAATCGTGCGCTGGAAGATGAGGAAGCCGACGATCGGGACGATGCATGCGATCAGCATCGCCGCCAGGAACACGCCCAGGTCGGTCTCGCTCTGGATCGTCGGCAGCCGCACCGAGATAGGCTGCTCACCGGGGTTGGACAGCACCAGTAAAGGCCAGAGGAAATCCTTCCAGGAGGCGAGCACGGCGAACAGCGACACGACGCCGAGGATCGGCTTCGACATCGGCAGCACGATCGACGTGAAGAGGCGGACCGGACCGCAGCCGTCGATCCGCGCCGCCTCGAAGATCTCGCGCGGCAGGTTGTCGAAGAAACGCTTCATCAGCACCACGTTGAAGGCGCTCGCGCCGGCCGGTAGCCAGATCGCTAAGTAGTTGTTCTCCAGCGTGCCGCCGAAGATCGGCGGGTGCACGATCTCGAGGTAGAGCGGCACCAGCAGCACGACCGGGGGCACGAACAGGGTGGTCAGCAGCAGCGCCATGATCAAGCTGCCCCACTTGGGCCGCAGCACGGAGAGCGCGTACGCACCTGTGGTCGAGACGATCAACTGCGAGGCCCATGAGCCCAGCGCGAGCACGATCGTGTTCTTCAGGTAGAGGCCAATGTCGACCTGAGTCCAAGCGTTGGAGATGTTGCTGAGGTCGGTGCCGTGCGGGAAGACCGACATCGGCTGGATCAGGGTGTCCTGGGTGGGTGTGATCGCCGCCTTGATGAGCCAGAGGATCGGACCCAGCCCGATGATCACCAGCACCACCAGCAGCAGCGCCTGCGTGGTGCCCAGGCCCCATTTGACACTTGGGCGCCGCCAGTCGCTGGCCAGCACCAGGCCGCCGGCCGGAACCTCGGTCACTCGCTTCGGGCGCTCCCGGCGACGCCTCATACGGATCGCGCTCATTCGCTACTCCAGGAACGCGTGGCGCGCAGGTAGATCAGCGAGAAGAGCGCCAGGAAGGCGACGAGCATCACGCTCAGCGCCGCGGCTTCACCGTACTGCGGTCCTAGCGAGTTGCCGAAGGCGTAGTTGTAGATCAGGAGCAGGACCGTGATGGTCGCGTTGTTGGGGCCGCCCTGGGTGAACAGATAGGGCTCGAGGAAGACCTGGGCGGTGCCGATGATCTGGAGGATCATCGTCACCAGCAGCACCGTGCGCATCTGCGGCAGGGTTACGTGCCAGATCTTCTTCCAGATCCCGGCACCGTCGACCGAGGCGGCCTCGTAGAGCTCTGTGTTGACCCCTGTCAGGGCGGCCAGATAGATGATCACGGTGCCGCCTGCGTTGGCCCAGGTCGACTCCAGCACCAGCGAGGGCATAGCCTGACTCTGCGACTGGATCCACGGTTGCGGACCGATTCCCAGCCAGTGCAGGATCGTGTTGAAGACGCCGGTTGGGCCAGCGTTATAGAACGTGTACCAGAGCAGCACCGCCACCACCGGCGGGATCACCACCGGCAGGTACACCAACGCCGCGTAGAGCCCGCGGCGGCGGCGCAGCTCGCTGACCAGCAGGGCCACGACCAGCGGGATCGGGTAACCAAAGAGCAGCGCCAGCCCGGCGAACTCAGCCGTGTTCCGCACCGCTATCGGGAACAGCGGGTCGTGGATCACGAGGCTGAAGTTGTGCAGCCCCACCCACTTCGCCGGCAGCGCGAAGTTGGTCTGCTGCAGCGAGGTGATCACCAACTTCACGATCGGGTACCAGGAGAAGGCACCGAAGATGGCGATCAGGGGGATAAGAAAGGCGAGCCTTGAGAGCCCGCCGGACTGCAACCAGGTCAGGGCCTTGCGTCTGTACCGGGGCGGCGCCCCGCGCGGTGCGCTCGGCGTGGCGATGGCTGCTTGCTGGGACAGGTCCAGCTCTGATGGCATGAAATCGATCTTCGACATTGCTGCGTTTGCGCCTGCGGACCGCCCAGCGGAGTGGTGGTCGTGCCGGAGCACGACCACCAGTTCCGGCTGAGGAGGTTCTTAGGTGCCTGACTTGATCGAGGCCTGCCCGGTCGGGTTGGCCGCCGCGAGCAAGGCGGACGGGTTTGAACCTTGGCTGGTCAGAACCGACTGCACGACCGAATCGAGGTCGCCGTAGATCGCCTGAGTCGCCGCTTCAGGCTCAGGAATGATCTGCTCGTTGAAGATGGCCTTGGTGAACGGCGCCATCTGCTTGAGCGGAACGTTGATGTACGGCTTGATCCAGCTGTTGTACAGCGCTTCCTGCTTCGCGTTGAAGATCGGCACCTCCGGAGTGCCGACCGGCTGCTTGGAAGCTACCTCGGTCTTTGCCCAGGCGATCGCGTCCTTGCGGTTCACGTACTTCTGCAGGTAGTAGAAGTCAATCCACTTCACGGCAGCCGCCGCCTGGGCCGGCGTCGCCTTTGCGCTGACGGCAGTTAGCGTGCCGCCGCCGAGCACGCCGGCATTCTTGTTCTTGGCCAGCGGAATCGGCGCCAGGCCGTAGATCGCCGGGTTGATGTTGTCCGTCTGCACCATCGAGGTGTAGACGTCGGACCCGCTGATGAACATGCCGACCTGGCCGGCAGCGAACGCCTGGTTGCTGGTGCCCCAGGAGAGGCCCATGTTCGAGCCCATCGAGTCATCGGTCCAGCGCATCGTGTTGAGGATGTTCAGCGCCTGCACGGCCTGCGGGTTGTCGAAAGTCGCCTTGGCCTTGGCACCGATGCCGCTCTCCATGCGGCCACCGAGCGCGTCTGTAACCGTCGTCAGAATCCAGCCGGCGGTGTTATCGCTGGCGCCCATCTGCGTGTAGCCGGCCATGCCGGTCTTCTCGGAGATCTGCTTGGCGTCGGCCTCGAGCTGCGCCCAGGTGGTGGGCGGGTCGTTCGGGTTCAGCCCGGCCTCGGTGAAGAGCTGGCGGTTGTAGCTCAACGCCTGGGCGTATGAGGCCTCAGGGATCGCGACAACCTGGCCCTTGGCGTCGGTGCCCTCGGCGATCACTGCTGGGTTGAACTTGTTGAAGTACGGCAGCGACTGGGCGAGCGACGTGAGGTTGTAGAGCTCATTCGCATCGCCGAGTGCACGGCCGTCGGTGAACGGGACGGTGAACATCGTCGGCAGTGTCCCCGCCGCCAGCTTCGCGGCAAACGTCGCGGGGAGCCACTGGTAGGTGGACGCCGTGACTTGAATGCCGGGGTTTTGCTTCTCGAACAGCTTGATCTGCGCGTTGAACGCCGCAGTTGCGGCCTTTGTGCTGCCCGGAAGCAGCGATGCCACGCTGATCTTCACCACAGGCGTACTCGCCTGTGCGGTCGATGCGGCGCCGGCAACGGCCACGGCGCTCACAGCGGCAGCAGCGAGGGCCATACGCATGGACCCCCGTGCCTTGATGTTGAACTGCATTTGTGCCTCTCCTCCGTTAACTGCTTTGGTACTGAGTTACCGCGTTAGTACTGGGTTACTGCTCGGCGGGTGTCGCCTCAGGCGGCCCCTCCGATCCGGTCCGAACCAGCCAGACCGTTGTGTCCTGCGGCACCGCGTTCCCTACGAGCTCGGCGCTGCCGACCAGAACCTCAGTCCCCGCAGGCAGCTCAACCGGTTGTGAGCCGAGATTTGCGATACATAGGAAACGACCGCCGCGCGCGAAAGCGATCACGTCATCGCCGTGGTTGAGCCAGCTCAGCTCCGCCCCGGCGCCCCATGGCGCCTCCCTGCGAATGCGCAACCCCACCCTGTAGAGGTTGAGCATCGAGGCCGGGTCATCGGTCTGTGCTTCGACCGACAGTGGTGCCCAGTCGTCGGGCTGATCCAGCCAAAGCGGCGCGTTGCCGTTCGGGCTGAAGCCAAAAGGGGGCAACTGTCCGGACCAGGGCAGCGGCACGCGGCAGCCGTCGCGGCCGGGATCGACCCCGCCGGAACGAAGCCACATGGGATCCTGTCGGCGTTCCGGCGGGATGTTCTCCGCCTCCGGAAGTCCGAGCTCCTCACCCTGGTACACGTACATAGAACCCGGCAGGGCCATCGCGAGCAGCGCCGCCGCGCGCGCACGACGGTTGCCCAGCACCAGGTCCGTGGGTGTCCCCTCGCGCTTGGTCTCAAACGCGAAACTCGTGTCGGCGCGGCCGTAGCGCGTGACCGTGCGGGTGACGTCGTGATTCGCCAGCACCCAGGTCGCGGGGGCGTTGACCGGTGCGTGGGAGGCGAGCGCCGACTCGATCGACGCTCGCATCGGACCGGGCTCCCACGGACAAGCCAGGAAGTCAAAGTTGAAGGCCGTGTGCAGCTCATCGGGACGCAGGTAACGCGCGAGGCGTTCAGCGTCGGGCAGCCAGACTTCGCCGACCAACACGCGCGGCTCGTCGTAGCTGTCGGCGAGCCCGCGCCAACCCCGGTAGATGTCATGCAGCTCGTCACGGTCGGTGAACGGGTGCTCCCCTGGGTTCGGGTCGGCCGGCTCTTCTGAGAGCTCGGGGTCCTTTACCAGCAGCGCCGCCGAATCGATCCGGACGCCGGCGACCCCGCGGTCGAACCAGAAGCGCAGGATGTCCTCGTGCTCGGTGACCACATCGGGGTGGCTCCAGTTGAGGTCAGGCTGCTCCGGCGCGAACAGGTGCAGATACCACTCACCGTCGGGCAGGCGGGTCCAGGCCGACCCGCCGAAGATCGACTGCCAGCCGTTGGGCGGCAGCTCCCCGTTCTCACCGGTACCGGCGCGGAACCAGAAGCGCTCGCGGGCTGCCGAGCCGGCCGGGGCGGCCAGCGCCTCGCGGAACCAGGCGTGCTCGTTTGAGACGTGGTTGGGAACGATGTCAACGATCGTGCGAATCCCGAGCTCGCGAGCCTCGGAGATCAGCTGCTCCGCTTCCCAGAGCGTGCCGAACTTCGGATCGATCGAGCGGTAGTCCGAGATGTCGTAACCCGAGTCGGCCAGCGGCGATGGGTACCACGGGCTGAACCAGAGCGCGTCAACGCCGAGTGCCGCCAGGTACGGGAGGTGTGCCCGCACGCCGGCGATGTCACCGGTGCCGTCGCCGTTGGCGTCGGCAAAGCTTCGAATGTAGACCTGGTAGACGACCGCGTCGCGCCACCAGGGGCGTTCGACCACGAGCTCAGGTGCAAGTTCAGGCAGCGTGGCAGCTGCCTGCGTCACGTCCATCTCCCTCATGGCGGGCAGATTGACACACGCGACAAAAGAATGCAAGAGATAAACTTAAATCTGCATTTTTCGTACTGTGCAACGCAAGGCTTGCAGAACTTGCAGTGGTTACGGGCCTCGCGGAGCTGACATCGGCGCAAGCGGACGAGACCGCCAGCGGCGCTGGTCATCGATCTCAATGGAACGCGGATGAGCGCGTCAGGGCGGCTGGTTTGACCCGTGGGTCAGGCGCGGTACGGCGCTGGTACGGCGCTGGCCGTAGGGGGTGTTCAGCGCGCCGGGGCGGACGTTCAGCGCGCCGGGGCGTTTGCGGTCGAGCCGCGTGCGACCACTTCGGGCTCGAAGAAGAGCTCCTCCGCGGAGACCTGTGAGCCTTCAATCTGGCCCGCCAAGATCTCGACCGCCGCACGCCCGATCGCCTCAAGCGGCTGGCGCACGGTGGTCAGCGGCGGATCGGTACAGCTCATGAAGGTCGAGTCGTCGTAACCGATCACCGAGAGGTCGCCGGGCACCGATAGCCCGGCTCGCCGGGCGGCGCGGATCGCCCCCAGGGCGAGCGGGTCGCTGGCGCAGATGATCCCGGTGACGCCGCGAGCGATCAGTCGCGTGCCAGCGGCGTGGCCGCCTTCAAGCGAGAACCGGGTGCGCTCGACGAGCTCCGGTGCGGCGACCTTGGCGATGCGGTTAAAAGCAGCCAGTTTGCGGGCACAAGGCACATGGTCGGGGGGTCCAAGGATCAGGCCGATGCGCTCGTGGCCGAGGTACGCCAGGTGCGCGTAAGCCTGCTCCATTGCAACCGCGTCGTCGGTCGAAACACGGGGGAAATCGAGGTGCTCAGCGGCGGCGTTGACGAGCACCACCGGCAGACGCAACTGCAGCAGCCGCTCGTAGTGCTCGTGCGGCGCGTCAGCCTCGGCGTACTGGCCGCCGCCGAAGATCATGCCCGAGACCTGGCGCTCAAGCAGCATCTCCACATACTCCGCCTCCGACATGCTGCCCGTGCGGGTGCAGAGCACGGCGTTGAAGCCGCGCTGCGCGAGCGCGCCCGAGACCACCTCTGCGAGCGCCGGGAAGACCGGGTTCTGCAGCTCCGGCACGATCAGGCCGACCATGCGGGCACGGCGGACACGTAGGTGCGTCGGACGCTCGTAGCCGATCACATCGAGCGCCGTGAGCACAGCTGCCCGGGTCGCGTCTGAGATCCCAGGGCGTCCGTTGAGGACGCGGCTGACCGTGGCTTCGCTGACCCCTGCCTGCTTGGCTACGTCAGCGAGTTTGCTGGACACACCGCAATTCTACGCAAGATCTTGCAAGAGGCTTGCAGTGCTTGCGCTATCCCTTGGCTACGCCAGCAGTTGGCGCGAGAGCCGGCGCGTCGCGAGCGCGAGCGCGAGCGAGCCGAACACGGCAAGGTAGATGACCGCCACGAGGATGTCCCAGTGGAAGATCCCGAGCGCGGGCTCTCGCAGGATCTCGATGCACTGGTAGAGCGGCAGGATCTCAATCAGCGGACGCAGCCAATGCGGGTAGACCGTCAGCGGGTAGAAGGTTGTGGCGAACAGGAACATCGGCAGCATCACCAGCTGGGTGAACTGGAAGTCGGAGAAGTCGCGCATGTAGGTGGTCACCGCTAGACCGCCGGCAGCGAACGCGTAACCGACCAGCAGCGTGCCCGGGATCGCGAGCAGGATGTCCGGTGAGACCACGAGGCCGAGCACCAGCATCACCAGCACGAAGCCGATCGAGGCGAAGAGTCCGCTGATGACCGCGCTGAGGACCTCACCGAGCGCGATGTCCGCGACAGACAACGGGGTCGGCACGATCGCGTCGTAGCTGTGGTCGGTCTTCATGCGCGTGAAGACCGCGAAGCAGGTCTGGTTGAAAGCGGCGTTCATGGCGGTAGTCGCCAAGATTCCCGGAGCGACGTAGGCGGCGTAGCGCACGTCGACGCCGGCGACCTTGCCGACCAGGGCGCCGACCCCGATCCCGATTGAAAGTAGGTACAGCACCGGCTCGACGATGCTCGAAAGCACCGGCGTCAGCGAGCGCCGATAGATCAGCGCGTTGCGCTCGACCAGGCTGCCCGTGCGTCGCAGGGTCCAACCGGTCGCGATCACGGGTGCAGCCGCCGCGGGTAGGTGACGCGTGCCACGGCGACGCCGCCGACTATGAAGACCAGTAGGTAGGCGCTGCGCCAGGCGACCTCGAACAGCGAAGCCGTGCCGAGCGCGAGCGAACGGCAGAGCGCCACCCCCTCGGAGAGCGGCAGCGCGTAGGCGATCGCACGCAGCGCGACCGGCAGCTGATGCAGGGCGAAGAAGGTGCCCGAGAAGAGGTACATCGGCATCAGCACAAAGCGGAAGAAGGGCTGCAGCTGCCTCGGCGATGAGAGCGTTACCGCCCAGGAGGCGACCGGCGCCGCGAACGCGAGCCCGGTCAGCACGGCGGCGGGCAGTGCAGCCAGCACCCACCAGCCGGAGGCGACGCCGAAGACCGCCATGACGACGACGAACGCTGCGCTGGAAGTGACGAGCCGGAACAACATGAACAGCAGATGGCCCGCCAGGATCTCACGGGGCTCAAGCGGTGTCGTAGCGGCCGAGCGGTAGGCGCCGATCCAGCCGGCGGCGCTGGCTACGCGAAAACCGCCCTCGATCCAGCCGGTCTGCATCGCCGACGCCGCCAGCAATCCCGGGGCGAAGAACGCCGAATAGGAAACGCCGTGCAATAACGAGGAGTGGCCGTGGCCGACGATGTGGCCGAGGCCGACGCCGATCCCGAGCAGGAACAGCACCGGATTGACGACGCTGATCACGATCGTCGCCCGCCATGTGCGCCGATACATCGTCATCCAATAGCGAAGGAGATACCAACCTCGCGGCATATCAGTCGATCAGCGAGCGGCCGGTGAGCTTCAGGAAGACGTCCTCGAGCGTCGCGCGGCGAACCAGTGCGGTGATCGGCTCGAGCGACATCGCGTGGACCTGCGCCAGAGCCTCTTCGCCGTCGTCGGCGTAGACGGCGACGCGGTCCGGCAACACTTCGGTCCGCTCGCCCAGTGCCGCATCGCGGATGCGTTCGCCTATCTGCGCATGCGCGTTCACTGGGAAGCGCAGCTCCAGCACCTCGCGGGTGATGTTTGTCTCGATCAGCTCACGCGGGGAGCCGACCGCCACGATCTTGCCGCCATCCATCACCACGAGCCGGTCACAGAGCTGCTCGGCCTCGTCCATGTAGTGGGTGGTGATGATCAGGGTGACACCGTCATGCTTGAGCCGGTAGAGCCGCTCCCACAGCACGTGCCGCGCCTGCGGGTCAAGGCCGGTTGTCGGCTCGTCGAGCAGCAGAATCTCCGGCTCGTTGATCAGCGAGCGCGCGATCGTGAGGCGTCGGCGCATGCCGCCGGAGAGCATCTCCACCTGCGCGTCGGCCTTCTCCTCGAGCTGGGCGAAGGCCAGCAGTCCGACGATGCGCTCATTGATCATCTGCTTCTTGAGGCCGAAGTAGCGACCGTATACGTAGAGGTTCTCGCGAACCGTGAGCTCGCGGTCAAGGCAGTCGTCCTGCGGGACGACGCCGATCCGCGCCCTGATCTCGGGGCCATCGCCGGCCGGATCCAAGCCGAGCACACTCAAGCTGCCGGAGCTGACCGGGGAGATCGCGGCGAGCATCCGCATGGTTGAGGACTTGCCGGCGCCGTTCGGGCCCAGGAAGCCGAACGCCTCGCCCCGCGCGAGCTCGAAGTCGATGCCCTTAACCGCATGAAACGGCGGCGTGCCGTTGCGTGCCGGATACGTCTTCGTGAGGCCCCGAGCCTCGACTAGGAGCCTGTCTGACATGAGGCAAACGTACCGAAACGGAGAACGAGCTGCAACAACCGGACGGCTTCACGCAAATTTGTGATGGCACCTAGACCGATTCAGCACCGGACCTCGCTTGAGGGGCGGTCCAGCGGGACCGCCCCTGGCCTGGGGATCGTGCCGCTTCAGGATGCCTCGGCGGCGTTGGGGTCGGTCGCATGGCCGTGGTACGGGTCCTTGACCGAGCGGTCGCCGCTCAGTGACTTGCGCGAGGCGAGCGTCATCTGCTCGATCGCGTCGGCCAGGTGGACCGGGTCGATCGCGTAGTCGCCACGCTCCAGGCGCAGCTTGTGGGCTTCGAGCAGGACATCGGCATGGGTGAACCCGAATGGCGGCTCGAAGCGATACGAGGCCAGCTCAATCAGCAGACCGAGCGGCTCGCGGAAGTAGATCGAGTCCATGAAGCCACGGTCCTTGGGACCACTGTGGTCGATCCCGCGCTCGTCGAGCCGCGCCACCGCCTGGCGCCAGGTCGCGTTGGAGACGATGAGCGCGATGTGGTGCACCGCCCCAGGGGTGTTCGGCGTGGCCTGATGCGTGCAAGTTCGGTCCTCGTTCGTGAAGACCGTGATCAGCCGGCCGTCGCCCGGATCGAAGTAGAGGTGGTTCTCCTTGGGGTTGTCCAGGTTCGGCTGCTCGAACACAAACGGCATGCCGAGCACCCCCTCCCAGAAGTCGATTGATGTCTGGCGGTCGGCGCCGACGAGCGTGATGTGATGCACGCCCTGGCTCTGGATCTTGCGCATGCCCGGAACCTACTACGACGGCGGTCCGACTTCGAGACGACGGCCGCCTGTTTTACTTGTGGTGTGAGGTCTTCAAGGGGATGACTGAGGTGCGATTTACCGGGGCGACGCTTGATCGCGCGGCCGAGTTGCGCAACGACAGGCTCGCGATGGACCGCCTGCTGGCGGACCCACGGGCGCGGTTCGTCGGCGCCAGTGCCGGCCACGTGGTGGTTTCGTCGCATGAGGCCGACGGCGGCGTACACCTGCTGCGCCGGCCGCTCGACGGACAGGTCAACCCGTATCAGCCGATCCTGCTCGGGCTCGAGCAGGACGGGCGCCCGCTGTTCGCCGCGGATGTGAGCGAACCCGAGGCGGGGGCGCTGCTTGAGGCGACCGGAGCCGGGCGCTTGCTCTCACTGCGAGACGCGGGGCTGCTGCTCTCCCAAGCCGAGGGTGGGCTCGCGGCTTACCTGGTGGCGTTGCTGAATTGGCACCGCACGCACATGTTCTGCTCGACCTGCGGCTCGGGTACCAAGGTGGCCGAGGCCGGGCTTTCGCGTCGTTGCCCGCGCTGCAAGGCGTCGCACTTCCCGCGCACGGACCCGGTCGTGATCATGCTGGTCGCGGATGGCGAGCGAGCTCTGCTGGGGCGCCGAATCGGCTGGGAGCCGGGGCGCTTCTCAATCCTCGCGGGCTTCGTTTCGAGCGGCGAGACCCCCGAGGAAGCGGTGATTCGCGAGGTACTGGAGGAGTCGGGGATCGAATCGCGCTCGCCACGGTACATCGCCTCGCAGCCGTGGCCGTTTCCGTCTTCGCTGATGCTCGGGTTCGAGGCCAGCGCCGACGGCGGCGAACCGGTGCCCCAGGCCGGCGAGATGGCTGAGGTCCGCTGGTTCACGCTTGAGCAGATCACGGCTGCCCAGCAGAGCCCGGGGCAGCCTGGCGACGGTTCGCTGCGGTTGCCAGGCGAGGTCTCGATCGCGCGGTCCCTGATCGACGCCTGGGTGGCGCGAGGCGGGCGCCGGCTATAGGCTCTGCGGACCCGTGGCTGCCGAATACAAGGACACCTGGATCAGCGCCGGTGCCAAGGGCCTGGCGATCCGCTTCTACTACTTCCCGTTCGGCACGAAGCACATCGCGTACGGTGACATCAGCTCGATCACCCGCGTGAACATGGGTGCACTGACCGGTCGCGGGCGCGTCTGGGGCACCAGCAGCTTCCGCTACTGGGCGAGCCTCGACCCGCAGCGACCGAAGAAGAAGGTCGCCTACGTGCTGGACGTCGGACACGCCGTAAGCCCTTACATCACGCCTTCCGATCCGGAAGGTTTCGAGGCGGCACTGGCCGGCTTTGGCGCTGTGCCGGTCGAGGCCGGCGGCCGCGGCCGCCTGATCTAGTCCTGCGGCTGCAGGACCGCGAGCAACGCGCGCAGCGGCACCGACTCGGGGTGCTTCTCGATGCCGTCGGCGAGGATTGCGCGAGCCTCGGCGGGGTCGGTATCGATCAGCGCATCGGCGCGGAACAGCCACTCCCAGGCGGACGGTTCGAAGGTAGGCGGGCCGCCGAAGCTGAGCACCGTCGTCGGTGTCTCGACCGCCACCGCGTGCCTGTGCGAGTTGGGATCGGGGATGAACACATAGGTGCCGGCCGGTGCCTCGTGCTCAACGCCGTCGATCGTGAACCGGGCGAGCCCGGCGGCGACGAAATAGAGCTCCTCGTGCATCAGCTCCGGGTGCTCCAGCTCCTCGGGCTCCTCGGCCGCTTCCGTATGAGGCTCGACCACATCGTCACCAACGGCGTGCGCGGTGTAGGCGTTGCAGCCGAAAGCACGGATGCCCAACGCGTGTCGCACCGGGTGCCAGCTCAACGTTCCCGGGCCTGGAAGTGGCTCGATCTCGTCGAGCGCGACGATTTTCGGAGGTAGGTTTGCCATCAGCTCCTCGGAGTCACATTAACCGACTGACCGGCTACGCGGCGGGATGGACCCCGGGGGCGAGCTCGAACGTCACCCGTCCGTAGCGCTGACCGTTGACTTGCAGCTCCAGCGCATGTTCGCCCGGGTAGTAGCGACGCGTTGTGATCGGCCGCAGACTGTGAGATTTAGTCAGGGGCAGCCGCTCTCCGGGAGCAAGCGTCCGTGTGGTCAGCTTGAAGACCTTCGGCGCCTGGGTCCCGTTTGCCTTGTGGAAATGGATCACGAAGTCGACGGCAACCTTCAAGGCTGCATCAGAGTCATTGGTTATGACGGCCTCGAAGCTCACGGCTTCCCCGATCGTTACGCGCGGTGTTGTGAGCCCGGGCCCCTCGACGCTCAGGCTTTCCGCAGCGCCGAATCCCATCGCCGCGAGTGCCTGCGGGTTACCCTGCTTGATCAGGGTCCGCAACGCGTGGCGGACGAGTTTGGCCGTGTTCTCGTCTGCATCCGCCAGCCAGGACTGCGCCGTCGCGACGGCGAGCTCAGGATCGAGACGGCTGACGTCGTTGAGGTGGTTGGCGACCGAGCGCCGCACCGTCTCGGAGCTATCACGGCGCAGAGCGTTGAGGATCGGGAGCGTTGCCGCTGGGTTCCGGCGGATCTGCGGAACCTGAGCCGCCCACGGCAGCAGTGGACGCGTGCCCTCACTGGCCAATCGCCGGACGTGCTCGTCCGGCGAGTCGGTCCAGCCGAGTGCAGCCTCGAGGGTGGCATCGAGGTGTGCGTTCAGGAAGATGCGCAACGCGAACTCGCAGGTGAGACGCGACGTCAGGGCCGCGGTGAGTGCGAGGCCCGCCTCGAGATCGGCCCTGTCGGGTGACGCGGTCGCCAACAGCGCGACCGCTTCGCTGACCGGCCAGATTCGCCAGCCGCTGAAGCGGGGGTCCTGCAACGCGTCTTGGATCACGAGGTCGGCTGCTTCGTACTCGCCGTGCAGCGACTGTAGTAGCGCTGTCCTTACCTCGGTCACTCGATCGCGCAGCCGAAGCTCCGGGAACGAGTCGGCGGCCTGCGTGACCGCCGACCAGTCACGATCGGGGGCGACATGTGCCAGGTCCTGAGCTAGGGCCAGAACCTCGCTCGTGCTCAGCAGTTCGTCCGCGGTGGGCATGCTCAGGGCATGCCGGGCGGTGTGGGAGCAGGCGGGGGTGAGGGCGCAGTCAGCGCCGCACGAACCAGGGTCAGGATCGTGTCGGCGACGATCCGCATCTGGCCCGCGTCCCGCCGGACCTGGGTCAGCAGCAGACCGCCCTGAAGCAGCGCCAGCGTCTGTGTCGCCAGCAGTGCCGGGTCAGCGCTGGGCCGCAGCTCGCCCCTCGAGGCCATCGCCTCAAGCCCGTCGGCCAGCCCGGTCTCCCAGCGGGCGAGGCCATCCGCGAGGATCGCGCGTGCACCCTCGTCCTGCTCGGCCAGCTGACCCGCGAGCGAGCCGATCGGGCAGCCGCCAGACGCATGGCGCTCAACCTGCATCGCCACGATCCCTTCGAGGTAGCGCTCGATGCCCGCCAGCGAATCGAACTCGGCAAGAGCCTGAGCCTGGGACTCGATCACTGAGTCGGAGGTTGCCGTGGCCACCCCGCGCAGTAACTCCTCACGGTCAGCGAAGTACAGGTAAAGCTGGCTCTTCGAGGCGTGGGCACGCTCGCGCACGTCATCCAGTGACGTGCCGGCAACGCCACGCTCCGCGACTAGTTCCGCTGCGGCCTGAACGATTCGTTCGCGCGTCGCGCGACCGCGTGCGGTCCGGGGCGGATTCGAAGAGGTCGGCATACGGACAATTCTAGTCACCAACTTGGACTATGTGGTCCAAGTTGGTGCTATGCTCGCCGCAGTGTCAACTTGGACTGTTTGGTCCACTCTCTAGGAGCAGGCGATGAGCTTTGAAAACAAGACTGTGCTGGTTACCGGCGGGACCTCAGGAATCGGTCGGGCGAGCGCCGAACGTTTCGCGGCAGCCGGCGCCACGGTCGTGATCTCGGGCCGCGACGAAGCACGTGGACAGGAGGTTGTCGCGGCGATCGAGTCCGCTGGCGGTAAGGCCCGCTTTGTTTCAGCCGAGCTTTCAACGCCCGGCGCCGCACAGCAACTCGCGCAGACGGCCGGAGCGGTGGACGTGCTCGTCAACAACGCGGCGATCTTCCCGTTCGGGCCCACGCACGAGCTGCCGCTCGATCAGGTCCGGGCGATGTTCGAGGTGAATGTGACCGCCCCGTTCGCACTGGTCGCAGCGCTCGTGCCGGCCATGATCGCGAAGGGCAGCGGCGCCATAGTGAACGTCTCGACGATGGTTGCGAGCCTCGGACTGCCAGGCCTTTCGGCATACGGAGCCTCGAAGGCCGCACTCGAACTGCTGACCAAGGTCTGGGCGGCCGAGTACAGCCCGCAGGGTGTTCGTGTCAACGCCGTCGCCCCCGGTCCGACGCGGACGCCGGGAACGGTGGCGATGGGCGACGGACTCGACCAACTCGCCGCGACGCTACCGATGGCTCGCCCGGCATCCGCGCAGGAGATCGCCAACACGATCTTCTTCCTTGCTTCTGACGAGGCGAGCTTCGTAACCGGCGCGGTGCTTCCAGTCGACGGCGGTCGCAGTGCAGTCTGAGCAGTAGCTGCACGGAAGCTCGGTCGTGCAAGGTGCCCCGGTGGCCCGGTGGCCTGGGTGGGGAGCTCGCAGCGATGGGGCTCTCCACCCTTTGCGTAAGTCCGCCGGCAAGGCCGATAATCCGGGAGTGGCGAAGCGACGACTTGGACACGGATGCGGGACAGTCGGCCTGTTGTTGCTGTCCGCCACCGTTGCCGCCCCTGTGGCTGCGATCGCCGCACAAAGAGCAGCGCCGAGCGCCGCCACCACGCTGCTCCGCACAGCACTGAGCGATGCTCACGCGCAGGGTTCCGTACACGAGACCGAAATCGGCCACTCGACCGCGATCGCGGTGGCCAGCTACGAGGACAACGTTGCGCTGGACTCCGGGAGCCAGACGATCGACAGCTCAAACGGGCTTCGCACGAAGATCCTGGTTGTAAACGGCACTGCCTACCTGAAGGCGAACCAGAAGGCGCTGACGTCCGGGTACGGCTTCTCAGCGAGCATCGCCGAGCAGATTGGCAACAGTTGGGTTGAGATCCCCCTAACCGATTCCAAGTACGCCTCGGTCGCTTCCGACGTCACGCTCGCTTCAGCGCTGCAGGAGGTGACGCCGCTTGGGCATCTGACCCTGACCCGCCCGACGAAGATCGGCCGAACGTCCGCAATCGGTATCAGCGGTACCGCGAACGCTCAGACGACTGGTTCCGGCTCGATCACGTTGTACGTGTCGCGCTCAGCGACCCCGCTGCCGATCGCCGCGACCGCAACGCTCAAGGGCGACACCAAGCTTGTGATCGCCTTCACCCGATGGGGTGAGCACCTGGCCTTCAACGCACCGGCTGACTCCCTGGCGATAACCGACCTCGGGCAGATCTCGGCGATCCGTCACGGAGGTTAAGTGCGGCTTGTTGGTGACACTCGACACCCGTGAGTCGGCCTGCGGCCACTGCCGGCCTCGACGATCAGTGACGCTTGGGCTTGACGCGGCGGACAACCGGCAGCGCGGAGCGGACCTTCATTGGGGTGCTGTAGGTCACAGCCTTGCGCTTGCCGGCCCTCACTGTTGTCACGAGCTCCACGCTGAGGACGTTCTTGTGTAACAGCAGGAACCGTTTACCGGCGGGCGTTAGCTTGAGCCGGATCTGCTCGTGCCGGTGGGGACGGATCTTGAAGTGGGTTTTGCCGAGTACGAGCGTCGTGATCCTGCGTGCATGAGCACTGGCAGCGCTGCCGCTGGGCGGTGCCGTGGCCGCGTACTTGATCGTCTGCGATCCGTCGCAGGTTGAGGTTGCGGAGCAGCCCAACCCATCATCGCCAGTGCCGGTCGTTCCGCTGACCGACGGGTCAGCCGGTGCCGATGTCGCGGGAGTCTGGAAGCTGTTCTGCTTGACGACCGCGGGCTCGCCGCTTCCATAGATCGACCCAAGGTACGGCCCGGTCCAGTCCGGGCTCACCGGTGGCAGTACCCACCACCCGTCGGCGCCGGTGCCGTAGCCGTAGTCACCGTCACCGTTCTCGTAACCCTCCAGCGCGTCCAGACCGTCGACCCAACAGGCGTACGTGGTGTTGGTTAGGTCTACGTCAGAGTAGTACTGCGTGTTATTGCTGTACTCGCCAGGAGGCACCGGCCCCGGGCAGTCTCCGACCCCGACGGTGTCGGAGGAGCTCACCTTGTAGTCGGTATTAGCCGTCAAGCCGGACATCTGCTGGCTCAGCAGCGTTCCGCACGAGCCCGATAGCTGCGCGTTGCCGCCGTATGACCAGGAGGGACTGGTCGCTGTCGAGGTCGCGAGCACGCCGTACTCCTCACCGAGTGCACCGACGAACACGATCCCGCCGGCGGCGCTCGTGCCGAGCTGAGTGCCCTGGAGGTTGCTGTTGGCGACCAAAGGCTCGGCGAACTGAGGCATGTAGGCGTATAGCGTCGCGCTGTGACCGCCCTGCAGATCGGTGTAAGGCGTGCCGTCGGTCGGCACGATCCCGGTCGTGTAGCTCTGGGGGCTGCTTGTCACAGCCGTTCGGAAGCCGGCGAGTTTGGTATCGAAGCTCAACGAATAGGTGATGACTGTGCCCGCCGGCAGGATCTGGTTGAGCTGCGTGTCGACATAGACCGGCTCACCGTTGGCACCGCTCAGCGAGCCGCTCACTGATCCTGTCGTGACCGGATTCGCGGAAGTACAGCCGACCGAAGGTGTCTGCGCGGTCCAGTTGAACGTATATGTGCCGCTCAGCGCCTTCGGATTGATCTCGCCGCTGAGCGTGGCGCCGGTCTGGCTAACCGACGATGCCGCGTATGAGGTGACCGTCGGCCCAGCCGGAGGAGTGGTGAACGTGTAATCGGCGCTATAGCTCACCGTTGGCGTCAGGTTCGAGCTTGCAACCACGCGGTAGTCATAGGTCGTGCCTGGCGAGAATTGAGCGGCCCCGTAACCGCTGTTATAGACGAACGGAATGTTGTGGAACCCATGGGTAGCCGTGGAACTCATCGCTGCGGTTTTCTCGTTGTAGGGGTTTGCGCCCGGTGCCGCATCTTTGGTCGCTTGCGTGTACGCGCTGTGCGTTGCGTACTCAACGTAGGTGGTGACCGTGAGCCCCGGCTCAGCAGCCGCATTGAGCGTGGCGCTGAACGTCGCTGACTGAAGTCCGGTCAGTGTGGAGCTGACGTCGGTGATCGTTGGGGGTGGTAGCGGTGGTGGAGGTGCTGGGGTACTGAAGGTGGCGTTACCGCCGGTGCTCTGTCCCAGGATGTTGGTGCCGATGACCTCGAAGTCATAGGTTGTGTTGTCGGTTAGGCCCGTCAAATTGAACGTGACGCTTGTCGCTCCGGCCGACCAGGTGCTTGGTGTCTGTTGAGTTCCGTAGGCGGTGCTCGTCCCGTATCTGATCGCGTAGCTTGCGGCCTCCCCACGGTCGTTGACGTCGGCCGTGATCGTCTCACTTGTGGTCGTGACCGACGTTTCCTTGTAATTGCTGATCGCCGGGCCTGTCAAACGGCCCAACCCGCCCTCGTAATGGCCCGACACCTCAGCCGGGTCCAGGGCGGTCGGGTAGACCGCAACCTGCGCTGCGTCGCCGATGAAAGGCTGGTTTACCGAGTTGTCGATCCAGCCGCCGAGCAATACCGTCGGCGAGGACCAGACGAAGCCGCCCAGCGCGGCCGGTTCGGATCCGAGGCCCATGCCGTCGACATATCCGGCCATCGTGTCGGTGGTCGCGTCATAGGTGATCGCGAGATAGTGCCAGTTGCCGTCGAACAGGTTCACGCCGTCCGCGGTGGTGTCCCAGCAGTTGGACGTGCCGTGCTCGTCGAGCGCGAGCGCGGAGTTGTTGTTGTTGCTGCCCTCACCACAAGTCGTATGTGAGGACCAGACCGCCATCGCGACGGTGTTACCTCCGGACAGCGCCACGACCGTCTCATTCGTCGTGCTGGTCGCTTTGAACCAGCCCTCCACAGAGAAGCTCTGGTTGCCGTTCAACCCCGTGATCGCTGGCGCGCTGCCAAGCAGGCTTGGGTTGCTGCCGTCACCTTGCACTGCCGTCGACGACGCGCCGGCTATCGGTCCGGGTACGCCGTAGGTCACCCCGCTGGTCGCGTATGTCCCGTTGTCGCTGTTGCCCGAGTCATCACAGATCGTCGGGCCGCTCGACTCGTCCAACGGGAAATACGCGACCGGCGAGTCCGAAAGCACCTCGGTTGCATACGCCCCGGACGGAGCGGCGCAACCCGAGGCATACGCGGCCGGGGCGAGCACGCTCGGCCCGGCGATCGCGAGCACGAAACCAATCGCGATCAAAGCAAGCACACGACCAGAGCGAGACCATCGCCGGCCAGCCGCTCCGCAAGAGCGTGTTGCTGCCGCGAGGCGCTTCATCGCGATCCCCAGGCCGCCGGCGGCGTCTCGCTCGGCAGCGGGGTAAGGGTCTGGTGGAGCAAACCCAGCAGCTGAAGCCAGCCGGAGAACACCAGCTCGTCGCCACCGTCGACCGACAGCGACCCATGCAACGGGACCTGGTCCGAGGGCTCCACCTTGAGTGTCAACACCATTCCGCTGCAGGATCGCTTCAGCGCGAAGGTCTTGCCCTGGGGTTAACCCCAGGATTCCGCATAAACTCGCGTTAAATGG